>JADZFK010000197.1 GCA_020849945.1 Pirellulales bacterium
GCGTCCGCGAGGGAATGTGTGCTTATTCCCTCGCGGACGCTTCGGGCTGGTTTCCAAACACTCGCCCAATTTGAATAACTGATCGGCCCTGCGCCCGGCCCGCACCTCGTAGAACGTTCGTGGATACCCGGATACAATAACCGTTCCACGATTGAGTACTTCGCCTTCCTCTATTACCAGGACCCTCCCCGTGCCCGGCCCTCTCAACAAATACAGCGGACAAATCACGCAACCCGCCTCGCATGGCGCTTCGCAAGCGATGCTCTACGCCACCGGCCTGACCGAGGCCGACATGCAAAAGCCGCAGGTCGGCATCGCCAGCATGTGGTTCGATGGGAACCCTTGCAACATGCATCTTTTGGACCTAGCCGCCGAGGTGAAGAAAGGCGTCGAGGCCGCCGGCCTGGTCGGCATGCGATTCAACACGATCGGCGTTTCCGACGGCATCTCGATGGGCACCGACGGCATGAGCTACTCGCTCCAATCGCGCGATATCATCGCCGACTCGATCGAAACGCTCGTCGCCGCCCAATGGTACGACGCCTGTATCGTCATTCCTGGCTGCGACAAAAACATGCCCGGCTCGCTGATGGCCCTCGGCCGACTCAATCGCCCCGGCTTCATGATCTACGGCGGCACGATCCGCGCGGGCCACACGGCCGCGGGCGAACCGCTCGATATCGTCTCCGCCTTCACCTGCTACGGCGCCCTGCTCATGGGGAAAATGACCGATTCCGAACGCCGCGATGTCGTTCGCCATGCTTGCCCCGGCGAGGGCGCTTGCGGCGGCATGTACACGGCCAACACAATGGCTTCTGCCATCGAAGCGCTCGGCATGGCGCTCCCCTACAGTTCCTCGCTGCCGGCCAACGACCCTGGCAAGCTCGAAGAATGCCACCGGGCCGGCACCGTCATTCGTAACTGCCTAGAGAAAGACCTCAAGCCCCGCGATATCATGACCCGCGAAGCGTTCGAAAACGCGATGGCCCTTGTGATGGCCGTCGGCGGTTCGACCAACGCCGTTCTCCACCTCATCGCAATGGCCCGCGCCGTGAATGTACCGCTCACCATCGACGACTTCCAACGCACCAGCGACCGCGTCCCCTACCTGGCCGACCTGCGGCCCAGCGGAAAGTACGTGCAAGAAGACCTCCACGCGGTCGGCGGCACGCCCGCCGTCCTCAAATTGCTGCTCGATGAGAAACTCATCACCGGCGATTGCCTTACCGTCACCGGAAAATCGCTCGCCGAGAACCTCGCCGCGCTTCCCGGCCTTTCGTGTGGCCAGGATGTCGTCCACCCCGTTGCCAATCCGATCAAGCACACGGGCCACATCCGCATCATGCGAGGCAACTTCTGCCCAGAAGGCGCGGTGGCTAAAATCACCGGCAAGGAAGGCCTGCGATTCTCCGGCACCGCCAACTGCTTCGACTCCGAAGAAGCGATGCTCGCCGCGATGGAACACAAGCAAATCAAGAAGGGCGATGTGGTCATCATCCGTTACGAAGGCCCCCAAGGCGGCCCCGGCATGCCCGAGATGCTCTCGCCCACGGGCGCGATCGTCGGCGCCGGGCTAGAGAAGGATGTCGCGCTCATCACCGATGGCCGCTTCTCGGGCGGCTCGGCCGGGTTCATCGTTGGCCACGTGACGCCCGAAGCCCAACTCGGTGGGCCTATCGCACTAGTGAAAAATGGCGACCACATCACGATCGATGCTGAAGCAAACTCGATTACGCTCGAAGTGGCCGACGACGAACTCCAACGCCGCCGCCAAGCCTGGAAATCGCCACCTTACAAAGCCACCCGCGGCACTCTCTACAAGTACATCAAGAACGTGAAAACTGCCAGCGAAGGCTGCGTTACTGACGAATGACGAATGACGGATGACAAGGAGTGAGGAGTGAGGAGGAGGGAAAATCGTTATAGTTATGTTTAGCCGCGACGCGAAGCGGAGCGCGGCCCCAACTATCAACTCCTCAAGGCGATAACGCTCACCCCTTACCCCTCGCAACTTACCCCTCGCAACTTACCCCTCGCAACTCACCCCTCGCAACTCGCAACTCGCTCAATCTGCGATGAGCGTCTTGCGATAGGCCCTTGGTGTGGTGCCGAATGCTTTGCGGAAGGCGACACCGAATCGAGTCGCGTTCGAGAATCCACAGGAGAGCGAAATCTCGGTAATGGAAAGCTCGCGTCGGCCCAGCAATTGTTTGCCGCGTTCCAGTCGTACTCGACGAATCTCCTCGGCGGGCGATCGCCCCAGGTACGAGCGAAACTGAATCTCGAGGCTTCGTCGCGACATCGGCACTTCGCGCAGGATATCATCCACCACGATCCCGTGGTGCGCATGGGTGCGAATGTAACGCAACGCCCGCACCACGCCGGGGTCGTCAATCGCCAACACGTCGGTCGATTGCCGGCTTACTACCCCGTGCGGCGCGATCAGGACCGGATGCTTGGGCGGACCTTGGCCCGCCATCATCCGCGCGAGCATGGCGGCCGCGTCGTGGCCAATCCGCTCGCACGCCAACGAGATGCTCGAAAGCGGCGGCGTCGATACCTCGCACAACAACTCGTCGGTATCACCCGCCAAGACAGCCACTTCGTCGGGCACGCGCACGCCTACGAAGTGGCAAATCTCCGCCAGTTGCCGCGCGTGATGTGCGTCGACCGCCAAGATTGCGATCGGCCGCGGCAACGAACTCAGCCACCGATTCACCCGCCGCTGCTGCTCCTCCCAGCCAATTTTGCGACCGGCCCGATAACCGGGCAGATACTCATGATACTCATGCCCCAGCGCGTTCGCCGCCCGCATGAACGCTTCACCGCGATTCTTCGAATACAAATTGCTTGGCGGAGCGAAATAGCCAAATTTAGTGAACCCGCGCGCCAACAGGTGCTCGATTGCCAACCTCGCTCGTTCGGCCTCGTCGGTGATGACCGTTCCCACGCCGGGCAGGTTTTGGAACACATCGTCTACATTCACGACCGGCAACTTCTTCTCGCGGATCTGTTCCCATTGTGTGCGGTTCGTGATTCTCGCAATGATGCCATCGCCGCGCCACCCGTCGGGCACGGACGAACGCAGCTCATGGTCGCGCGGATCGATCAGCATGTGCCAGTGGGTATGCTTCTCGGCAAATGCCGCGATGCCGCGGATCACGCGCCCTCCCCAGCTTGATTCCGTCTCGATCAAGACGGCGACGTTCTGAGCGCGAAACTGTCCGTCGTTGTAGTTTTGTTTCGACATTGGAATCGGAGCGTTGGCATTCAGTGCGAATCGGAATCCCTGGCGAACGGTAGGGTGCGTAGCCGACCCCCGTCCCCGTGGCCGACCTCCCCCGGTGGCCGCGAACCCTTTCCCACAACCCTATTTTACCAACAATCCATAAGAAAAGTGCGCAAAAAAGATACATCGACCATGATTTTTCTTGCTATAT
This sequence comes from Pirellulales bacterium, assembly GCA_020849945.1. Lineage (GTDB taxonomy): Bacteria > Planctomycetota > Planctomycetia > Pirellulales > Lacipirellulaceae > JABDGM01. Next base: position 3,441 of record JADZFK010000197.1, read on the forward strand.
TGAAGGTCGCCTTACTCGAACTTGAGCTCCCAATCCGCCGACTTTGTCGGCCGAGGGGTTCGGTTCGCCCCGTGGCTCTAGCAATTCGGAGCGCAAATCGTCGTGGCAAAAAAACCTCTACAAAAAGTCCTGGGACTGATGAGCGGCACCTCGGGCGATGGCACCGACGTGGCCTTGATCGCCTCGGACGGCGAAGAAGCCATCGAATTCTACGGCGGACTCACGCTTCCCTACGACGAAGACCTGCGTATCCGCGTTCTGGAAGCCTCGCAACACGATGTGCCGATAGTGGAACTTGCGCGGGTCGAACGCGATATCACGCTCCATCATGCCGATGCCGTCGCCGCGCTGCTTCGCACGTTGCCCAAGGAATCGGCCGATGTTTCGCTCATCGGTTTCCACGGGCACACAGTCCGCCATATTGCCACGGAAGGCATTACGATGCAGATCGGCAACCCCTGGTTGCTGGCTGCGAAAACAGGGATGCGCGTGGTCAGCGATTTTCGCCGCAACGATATGGCGCAAGGCGGGCAGGGCGCGCCGCTCGTCGCCATGTTCCACCGCGCCCTATTCCGCGATCAGCCTCGGCCAACCGTCATCATCAACTTTGGCGGCGTGGCCAATATCACCTGGCTCGGTGATAAGAATGAAATCGTCGCCGGCGATACAGGCCCCGGCTGCGGGTTGCTCGATGAGTGGATTCAAGAAATGGCCGGCCAATCGCACGATGAAGATGGCCGCATCGCCTTGCAAGGAAAAGTGAACGACGGCCTCGTTGCCGCCGCGATTGCCACCCCGTTCTTTGCCAAGTCGCTTCCGCGTTCGGCCGACCGATACGAATTCGACCACGTCGATGTTTCGGGCATGAGTGTCGAGGATGGGGCCGCGACGCTGTGCGCCGTCACGGTTCGAGCCATCGTCAAGGCCGTCAAGCAAATGTCTAAGAAACCCGCCGTAGTGTGGGTGACCGGCGGCGGCGTTCATCACCCCGTCATCATGCGCATGATGACCGAGAGCTTCGGCAACGTAAAAAACGTCCGCGAGCTGGGCCTCAACCCCGATACGCTCGAAGCCGAGTGCTTCGCCTGGCTCGCACTACGCCACACACTTGGCCTACCACTCACGATTCCCGAAACCACCGGCTGCTCAAGACCCACCATCGGGGGCTTGATTACGTGCGGAAAGCCGGATGGGGAGATAGCCAGACAGGGAGTAGAGGAGTAGGGTTCTGGCTTTTGACTCTTGCCTCTTGCTTCAACCCATTTGGCTGCGATTCGGAGCGGAGCGAGTAACGACATCCGGGAAACAATGTTCAAGGACCAGCGTCCACGATTCCTCACTCGCGCAACAACTCGGATGTTACATTCGAAGGATAACGATAACAGGTAAAGGAACGGTAGCCGTGCGTCGATTGCCGCGAGATTTCAGTTACCTGAAGATACCAGGCTGCTTCTCAATTGGCGTTAGCCGCCCCATTTCGATGTGTTTTCTGGGGTTGATACCAATGATGATGGTATTTCTTGCATCCGCCGTGAACGCGGGTTCGCCGCCTCGGTTGCATACTTTGGAATGGCACGAGCTTCCGATGTTGCCGAACCGCGAGGGGGTGGCCGCCCCGTTTGCTGGCGTGGATGACGACGCGCTGCTGGTCGCGGGCGGTGCGAATTTTCCTGGCAAGAAACCGTGGGAAGGAGGCACCAAGGTTTGGCACGACTCGGTCTACGTGCTTGAGCGGCCCGATGGCCACTGGAAGAAAGCTGGCAAGCTTCCTCGGCCACTTGCATACGGCGTGTCGATAACGACGAACGAAGGTGTCGTATGTATTGGTGGGAGCGATGCCAACCGCCATTATGCTGAGTGCTTCCAAATGCAATGGCGAGAAGGCGAGCTTAGAATCTCATCGTTGCCAAGCCTGCCTGTACCCTGCGCGAATGCAGCGGGAGTGATGCTGAATCGCACAATTTATGTTGCCGGGGGAATTTCTGGCCCCAACGAGAAAACGGCACTCCATACGCTCTGGTCTTTAAACATTGAGAACCCGACCAGCGGCTGGTGCCGGTTGGATGCCTGGCCAGGACCTGGCCGAATGCTCGCAGTTGCCGGTGCGTTGCACGACTCCTTGTTTCTGTTTGGAGGCACAGCACTCGAATGCGGACCGGAAGACCAACCGGTGCGTAAGCCACTCATTGACGCCTATCGATACGCCCCGAGTTGTGGTTGGAAACGAATCGCGGATGTGCCCGTGCCGATAACGGCCGCCCCGTCACCCGCTCCGGCACTCGGTCAAACGCAACTGCTCGTGCTGGGCGGCGACGATCACTCGCAGGTCAACGTCTCGCACGAAAAGCACATAGGCTTCTGCCGTCAAACATTGGCCTACGAGGTGGAGCTCGATATTTGGACCGCACTCGGTGATCGACCTTTCGCTTTTGTGACAACACCCACCACCCACTGGGCCGGCCGAATTGTGGTGCCTGGCGGCGAGATCGGTCCTGGTATTCGTTCGAATCGAGTGTGGGCGGCAAAGTAGGTGCGACGAGCCGATCAGCACGTTTCGTGAAAGTGAATATGCTAGCCCCGCTCGGCTCGCAGGACCTCCATGACAACCCTACGCGATTGGATAACGGATCGGCAATGCCCATTGGAATTAGGGGAAGTTTGAGTGTACTCATTTCGCTCCGCGAAATGGATTTCCTCTCGCGGTGCAGCTGTGATGTTTGTCTTGTAGTGGGCAACTGATTTCGGCACGATTCGCAAGAACAACCGGTCTAAACGGCGGCTACGAGGCCGCCGCCAACTCGAATCAACTATGGTTCCCAGCCGCGAAGCAACGAGACTTCAACTGTTCCTTCAGCCACGTTAGAATATACGAATCATGCGGATCACTGGCACTAGGCTCGATTGGGTTGGTTTCTTGATTGCCTTGGCGTGTATGGTCGGCACGACTAAAGCGGAGGGGGATGCTGTCGGTGCGTCGGCAGCCGATCCGTTTTCGGGCAACTTACTGGATGCCTGGATGACCGAAAAAGGCGAACCCGTCACCGAAGGCTGGGAGTACGTGGACGGCGTGATTCACCTCAAAAAGACGGGGAAACGAATCGGGGCGATCGTGACAAAACGCGAATACGGAGACTTCAGTTTATCGTTCGAATGGAAGATAGCGCCCGGCGGCAACAGCGGAATCAAGTATCGCGTTCGCAAATACTCGAATCGAAATAGCCGTAATTACGGGCTCGAATACCAAGTGCTCGACGATCTGGGATACCCCAAGCAGCCGGTCCAGCCAGTTTACCGGGCCGGCGCACTGTATGGTCTGTACGCACCGAACAACTCAAAACAGTTGCTTCCCGTCGGCGAGTTCAACCAAGGAAGGATTGTGGTTAAAAACAATCACATCGAACACTGGCTTAATGGGCAGCAGGTCGTAACGGCCGATATTGGGAATCCAGACTGGCTCCGACGAGTGAAGGCGAGCAAGTTCGATGGACTCAAGAAATTCGGTCAAAACACGAAGGGGCGAATCATGCTCACCGACCACGGGGCAGAGGTATGGTACCGCAATTTCGAGTTCAAGGTCTTAGCCACCCTTCCTCACGTGCAGGACCCAAGTGGCACGGAATAGATGAGGGTAGAACCGCTTTCACGCCCGGCTTTGCCGGGGGTTGTGTATTCGATTCCCAAACACCCCCGCGATGAAATCATAGAAAATTTTGTCGGCAAGGAAGCCTGCTCTTTCAAAACCCATTCTTAGTCGCTCCACGAGACGAGAGAACCTGCGAACTTGGAGTCGGCAAGTCGTAAGCAACCAAGGAGTGGGTTGGTAACCACGCGCAGTTCGCAGTGCAGTTCCAGTGCGGAGATTTCGCCGAGGAGTTCTTCCTGCAAGTACGCGGAGTTCGTAAGCACACTGCCGGCGAGGGCGAGTGGCGTGGTTGCCTGTTCGAGGCCGACTGCCCGAGCGGCCCGAAATGCCAAACGAGCCAGGTCGGTGGCGGCATCGCGGAGAACGGAGCGTGCCGCGCTATCGCCTTGCTCGGCGGCATCGGTAACGAGCGGCGCGAGCGAAGCGACCGCATGGCGAGGGTTGGGGCTGCTGTAGATCACACGTGTGAGATCGGGAACGGTATTGACTTCAAGCAGCGAAAGCACCTTTTGAGCGAGGTAATCGCTGTGCGCGGATGGAGAAGGGGAGGCTGACGAGCGGGAGGATGATTCCATCGAATCGAGTGCGAGCCGCAAGGCGGCGCGGCCGAGCGCGTAGCCGCTGCCTTCGTCGCCGAGCATGAACCCCCAACCGCCGCGGCGGGCCGAGCGGCCATCGGCGGCGCGGGCAAACGCCGAAGAGCCTGTGCCGCTGATGAGAGCCAGTCCGCAAGCATCGGGCGAACCGGCGGCGAGGATCGGCAGCACGTCGGAGACGAGGGCGACACGGTCGGCGAGGGCGGTTGATTTTGCCCAAGCGGCGAAGCGGTCGGCCATCTCGCGGTTCGCCGTGCCGGCGATGGAAAGGACCGCGCGAGCGGGACGGCGATCGTCGAGCCGAGATGCTTGTCGGGCAGCCTCGACGGCCTGGGCGATTGTGTCAGCGGCCAGGTCGAAACCGACCGAAAGCGGGTTGCCGGCCGACGAACGCCCTTCGCCAAGGATGCTTGGTTTGCCGGAGGCAGAAACCATCGCCAAGCATGCGGCGGTTTTGGTACCACCGGAATCAACGGCCAGGATGAGTTCCCCCGCGGGCGAGTTGCAACTTCCCAACGGAGAGATTTCGGGCGGCATCACGGTTTAACGTTCGCTGCCGTTGTGCGCGGCGCGATCTTGCAAAGCTTTGCGCAAATGGCCCTGAGCGGAAACGAGGAGTTCGCGGGCCTCCGGGGCCGAGATCCCTCGATTATGACACACGATGGCGGTTTTGACTTCCCCATCGCACTCTTTGAGAAGCCGATCGGAATCGGACGGGGAGAGGTTTGTAACGGCTCGAACGATTCGGCGGGCGCGATCGGCCAGCTTCATATTCGAGGCGCGAAGATCGACCATCAGATTGCCAAAGGTTTTCCCCAGGCGGATCATCGCGCCAGTGCTCAGCATGTTGAGAACCATTTTGGTGGCGGTGCCGGCCTTCATGCGGGTCGAGCCGCTTACGACTTCTGGCCCGACCACGACGGCGATATTGATTTCGCAGTGTGAAGCCAATTGAGAACCGCGATTGCAGCTCACGCCAATCGTAAAGGTGCCGATTGAACGGGCCTGTTCGAGCGCGGCGATGACGTACGGGGTGCGTCCACTCGTGGCGATGCCGACCAAGACATCGTCCGCGACGAGTTTGATTTGCTGGAGGTCATCGATCGCAAAATCGCAACGGTCCTCGGCACCTTCCACGGCGGATGTGAGCGCGACATATCCGCCCGCGATGAGACCGACAACTTGTGAGGGGGACGTGTTGAACGTGGGCGGACACTCGACCGCATCCAGCACGCCCAACCGACCCGATGTACCCGCGCCAATGTAGATCAATCGACCGCCAACGGCGAGCCGAGCGGCGATCTCGTCGATCGCGCGAGCGATGGCCTCCGATTGTTCGGCCACGGCGGAGGCCACCTTGGCATCTTCGGAATTGATCAATTGCACGATTTCGCGGGCGGTCAAACCATCGAGGTCTTCAGACGCGGGGTTACGTGCTTCGGTAGTAAGATTTTCGAGCATAAAGAATCGAGAGCCGGAAACCGAAAGTTCGACCTCCCAAGAGTTTCTTCACTAAACATATTCGTATTGTAAGCACACATGATTGGCGGCTGTAGAGAGACTGCGCAAAATAGAGACAGGAGTGCGCGGGCCAGACGGTCCGTCGGCTGATAGGCGTTTATCGTGAAGGCACGGCGGCCGGGCAATGGATAGACCGCCCCGGCTTTGGCGGGGGTTCTTAGCAGTGTTACGATGCGTGGATGGCAAATCCCTGGCAGGGCTGGGGGCTGACTGCGGTTCCAATTTCCGGATACCTTCAACGGATTCGTTGCCATTGAGATTTGAATTCACCGACTCGAAAAACATGATCAAGAAAATAATCAAGAAAAGGATGTCGTGTGAGTGTGGGTGAACTTGTAGCAGCGGCACCGGTTGCCATGGGATGGTTGGATGCCCTGGTCGTGCTCGTTTACCTCGTCGGCACGACGGCGTTGGGGGTCGTGCTGGGGCGCGGGCAAACGAGCAATCGCGACTATTTTCTCGGCGGCCATCGCCTGCCCACTTGGGCTCTGCTCGTTTCGATCGTGGCGACCGAAACGAGCACGGTGACGTTCCTGAGCGTGCCGGGGAAATCGTTCGTCGCGGGCGGCAACTTTACGTTCCTGCAAATTGCGATCGGCTACATCGTGGGCCGGTTCGGCGTCATCCTTTTCTTGCTTCCTGGCTATTTTCGGGGAGAGACCCTCACGGCCTACCACGTACTCGAACAGCGTTTTGGTCGCACCACGCGGCGGCTGGCGTCGCTCGTGTTTCTGCTCACGCGCAACCTAGCCGATGGGCTTCGGTTGTTCCTTACGGCGATTGCGCTCAACATCGCGCTGGGGTTGCCGATGGTGCCTTGTATCGTCATCACGACGGTGGCCACCGCGATTTACTCGTGTGCGGGCGGTGTGCGTTCGGTCGTGTGGAATGATTGCATTCAGTTTGCCGTTTACATGCTGGGGGCGATCGTGGCGGCTGGGCTGCTCCTGTCGCTGATTCCTGGCGGTTGGCATGAACTGAGCACGTTCGGCACGGCCACGCGGCGTTGGCAGTTTTTCGATTTTAATCCTTCGCTTACAACGCCCGGCATGACGTTTTGGGTCGGATTGATCGGCGGCGGTTTCTTGTCGCTTGCGTCGCACGGCGTCGATCAACTTGTCGTCCAGCGTTACTTGTGCGCGAGGAGCCGCGCGGCGGCTGGTTGGGCGCTAGGCCTGAGCGGGTTCATCGTGTTCGCGCAGTTCGCGTTGTTCCTGTTTATCGGTGTCGCGCTGGCATGTTTCGATGCGGCCACGGGCGGGATCGGTGCTGTGAAACACGACCAGGCATTCATGACGTTCGTCGTTGGCCACATGGGCACGGGCCTTAAAGGCCTGATCCTGGCCGCCGTCCTTTCGGCCGCCATGAGCACGGTGGCCAGCTCGCTCAATTCTTCGGCCAGCTCGCTTGTAAGCGATTGGATTGCACCCTATGTGGCAACCCTGGAGGAACGAAAGGCCTTGCGTCTTTCGCGCTGGCTAACACTCGGTTTCGCTACCGTACAAGGCTGTGTGGCGCTCGGTGCATTCGAGTGGTGGAGGCGCGATACGCAGGCCCTTGCGATCGTCGACCTAGTACTGATCATCGCGGGGTTCGCCATCGGATTGTTACTCGGTTTGTATGCACTGGGATTACTCATCCCTCGTGCCGGTGAGCGCGTTGCGCTACTCGCGTTTGGGGTGGGTGTTGCCGTTGCCACGAGCATGCTATGGACCCCGCTGAATCCGTTCTGGTACACACTTGTTGGCAGTTGCACGATCGTGATTGTCGGGGCCGTGCTCGATGCGATGCACCGGAAAATGAAACTGCCAAGCTCGGGGGATAGCATCTAGACGGGGCACATCCGAGCTTGTGGTACACACTAAAGTCCGCGATCGTTACGGACTGAAGTCCATGCCACGTATTGTGGCTCTGTGGCAAGAAATTTGGAGTAGCCGCCGGCGGGAGCCGGCGGCTATTGGGAGCACTTGGGTTTGTTGAGGGGGCTTTGCTGACCGTTGCAACGCGACGCCTAGCTATTTCTTTACGGAAGCCCCCTCGGTGTTTTCGAAGCCGGACTTCGTGAGCTGCCCGCGGATGGTTTGTACGACGGCATCGCCGAAGGTATCGCCTTTTTCGTTGTTGGCCAGTCGCTCGCGTTCCTTGGCGATGTAGGCTTCGCGTTCGGCGGCCAGTTTGTTGATCTGCGATTGGATGTCGGCTCTGCGGGCGGCCATCTTTTGCACATGGGCTTCGCGTTTATCGGCGGGCAGGCTTCTAAGTTCGTCGGGCAGTTCTTCTTCTTTGATTTGCTTGAGGGCCTCCTTGTTTTCAGCAAGGGTATCGACGAGGTCGCGGTTCGCGTTGTTGTAGGCGATGCCGGCCTTGGCGACGGAGCGGCCTGCTAAAGCAGGTGCGCCAAGGCTTCCTGCATTCTCGTCTTGAGCGGCCTGATTGGCGGAGTAGTAGCTGCGCGTCTCGGCTTTTCCGTACCACAGGTACGTGCTATTCAATTCGGTGTTGAGTTTGATGATGATCTTATCTTGCGGGCAATCGACATGAACGACGGCTCGGTCTTGGTCGATGTTGAAGAACTCGCCCTCGGCCAGTTTGGCGCCGTGTTGCCACATGCCCTCGACGCCATCGCCGTGCGAGCCGCAATGGATCGTGTTGACGATGATGCCTTTTCCGATCGCTTGCTTGCAAGTGTCTTTGTAATCGACCGAGCCTTGCGTAAACGGTTCGTTCCCGGCGATGAAGATGGCTTTGTAGCCGCCGGGTTCGCGCGACCAATCGAGCCGTTTGACGGCTTCGCCGATGACCTGGCCGCAGTATTCGTCGCCGCCGGAAGTGGTGAGGCCGAAGAGTGCCTCGGAGAGCTTGTCGAGGTCGTCGGAGAGCGGGACGACTTGGCGGATATATCCCTCAGCGGCGGGGAGCCGCGTGTTGCCGTATTCCAACAGGGCAACGCGGAGGATCGGGGTCTGGCCCTGCTTCTTGGCCTTGGCGAACTGCTGGACGATCGTCCAGAGCTGGCTCTTGGCCTGGCCGATGAGGCCGTCCATCGAGTTCGAGGTATCGAGCAAAATGGCGACATCGACCGTGGGGCGTTTGCCTTCGAACGGGGGTTTGCCGGATTCCACCGCTACGGTTGTTTTCTCAACGACAACAGTCGGCTTGGTCGATTCCACGCGAATGACAACCTCTCGCTCGGCGGCAAAGCAGGCGGCGGTCGATAGCGTGGCGAAAAGAAGTGAAAGGCCACTGGGGGTGGGCTTAAACATGGCGGTTCTCCTTGTTCAAACGGGAAAGGGGAAGGGGAAGCGTGGGTTTCCGAATTGAGACGCTTGCCGGGCGGAAAAAGTTCCCAAGCGGCCGAGGGGTAAAAGGATACTATTGATCCATACGCCACCAATTATCCTAGCGTCAGTCCACAAATGCCTGTAAATACAGTACGTTACTGGCAGGGGGCTTGGTTCAATCTCGACGCAGGGGTCCGTAGAGGGTGCGTGGCCCGAACGAAGACCTCGCCAGGATAGCAAGGATCGGCAGGTTTTTTTGGGCAAAATTCTTAAGCTGGGGTCAAATCGAAGGCTCGAATCCCGAGGTGGGGTAGGGTTTCTGGGGCGGGGCTTACGGGCGATAGGCTACCATCGGGGGCTGGGTTTCATCATAATGGAGATTCTGTTTGATTCAGGCCTAGCGCGGTCTGCGATGGCAACACATGGTACGGCCTTGAACCCGTGCTGACCACGGACTGAAGTCCGTGGCACGTTTCGCACGCAATGTTGCAGGCTGTGTAATAAGACACGAATAATCGAAATCGAATCGAGCTTTGAGGGAACCGTATGTCACCAAGGCATTGGCGATCACCGGCCGTTTGTGCAGCGTTACTTGTGATTTGTGGATTGGGAGCCCCCGCGGCCTCTTGGGGCGAAGAGGAAAAGCTGCGCTGGAAGTTCGAGGTTGGCCAAAAGCTCGACTATGTGATGGTGCAAGAGATGAAGATGATGGGGTCTGGCGGCGCGGTAGGCCAGATCAACACGACGTTGCGCCAGGAAATGGACATGATCTGGGACGTGCAAGGGGTGGATAAGAAAACCGGCGAAGCGGTCATCAAGCAGAAGTTTGATCGGATGAAGATCAAGATGACGACTCCGTACGGGACGTTCGAGTACGACTCGAAATCGGACGCGCCGCCGACGGGACTCGCGGCGATGATCGCGCCGATGTACAAAGCGATGACGAAGGACGAATTCGAGATCACGATGACCTCTCGGGGCGAGATTCGAGACGTTCGGATTCCGGACGGCGTACTCGACGCGATCAAGAGTTCGCCGGGCGCGGCCCAGTTGGGAGATATCGCCAGCGAGGCGGGGTTCCGCAAGATGATGTCGCAAGGTTCGTTGGTGCTTCCCGAGGCCGCGCCGAAGAAGGGGGATACGTGGTCCACCAAGATCGAAATGAACAACCCGGTGGCGGGGGGAAAGCAAAGTGTCGAAACGACGTATACCTTCGAAGGCACCCGAGAGGTCGAGGGCGTAACGTATGCGGTCATCAAGCCGAGCTTGAAGATGGAAATCGAAACCAAGAAGGCCGAGAAACCCGAGGAGAAGAAGCCCGCGGAATCGGACGATAAGAAGCCCGCGGAAACGACCAAGAAAGAATCACCGCCGCAAACGCCCGCGATCGAGATGAATATCGCCGAACAAGAATCGACGGGCGAAGTGTTGTTCAACATTCGCAACGGGCGGTTGTCGTCCACAACGCTCAATCAAAAGGTGACGATCGAAGCGACGATCGGGGGCCAAAAGAAGTCACAGAAGATCGAACAACTGATCGATGTAAAGGTAACGCCCTCTGGGGAACGGAACCTCGTGGAAGAACCGACTCAACCCGCGAATGGCGAGGAGAAGAGTCCGCCTCAGCCTTAAAAGGCTATCCGAAGCAACTCTCTCCCCAAGGGCATTGGTGTCACCACAAGTTGAACTGTTCATGGTACTCCGCTCGCTCGGCGAGGGAAAATGCATCTCGCGGAGCGAGATGAGTACTTTCGACTGGGCCTACTGCCCGCCAATCGCGAATTCATCAAGTCGTTCGGCTGGAGTCGTTGCGGGGCGGTTTGTTTCGTGGCCGAACTTGAATGTGCTCGCCCTGGATACGGACCTCGAAGGTATCGACGCCGAGTCGAGGGTTATCGGCCCACATGCCATCGGCGATGCGGAACCGCCAGGCATGCCACGGGCAGGTGACCGTCCCCTCGGCATCGAGATGCCCGGCCCCCAAGGAAGCGCCCATGTGGGGGCAAACGTCATCGATCGCGTAGTAACGCCCACCTTGAAGAAAGAGGGCGACCAACCGATCGGCCACTTGGAACGATCGACCTTCCCCCTCGGAAATATCGCCCACTTTGGCAACGGTGATGAAGTCGTCATCCGAGGATTTTTCGTTAGGCATGATCCGTAATGGCCGCGGGGAAGAGCCTTCAACGCAATGGAAGCCTTCCGGGAATTCGTCGCAATACGAGAAGTAGCCGCCGGCTTCCGTTGGGGGCTTCTTCTCATATTAGGGCATATTTTCGTGGACCTCAACGAACTGAAGCACCCCCGCAGGGCCGATCCGTTATTCATGTTCGGGACAGTGAGGACTCACGAACCCGAAGCGTCAGCGACGGAAAAGGCACACTTTCCCTCGCTTACGCTTCGGGTTAGTTTCCAATACTCTCGCCCAATTTGAATAACGGATCGGCCCTGCAAACGGGATGGGCTTGGTGGCAAAGCGGACGATCAGCGGGTAAAATCGCATTCGACCGACTGCGGGTAGACCGAGGAGGCTGATTGATCGGCACCCACGGGTTTCGCGGCGAGTACGCCCCCGCAGCTTGATCGCCGCATCGATCCTATTGTGTTGGCCGGAGTTGTTCGATGAACTGCAGAAACCGTTGGGCCTGGTGGTTGGGAATCGCGTTGCCGGGCTTGTCTTTGAATTGTGCCGCGATCGTTCTTTTGGCTTGTACCTTGGTAATTGAGATGACCGCGCCCGTGGCGCGGGCGGAGGTAATCGTGACCGAGTTCGGAAAGACGGCAGAGGGGACCGCCGTAACCCAATTCACCCTAAAAAACTCTCAAGGCGCGGTCGTGAAGCTGCTTTCGCTTGGTGCCACGCTTGCCGAATGGCATGTGCCGTGCAAGAGCGGCCAGGTGGACGATGTCGTGTTTGGATTCGACAACGTGGCGGGTTACGAATCGAAGGATAACGGTTACTTCGGCTGCATTGCTGGCCGGGTGGCGAATCGGATCGCCAATGCCCGCTTCACGCTCGATGGCAAGCAGTATGAACTTGCCAAGAACGATGGCCCGAACACGCTGCACGGCGGGGTCAAGCGGAGTCTCGATAAAGTCGTGTGGAAAGGGACGCCGATCGAGCGCGAAGGCGAGCGTGGCGTGGAGTTCAAGTACGCTAGCCCCGCTGGTGAGGAAGGTTTTCCGGGCACACTTTCTTGCACGGTGAAATACACGCTGAGCGATACCAACGCGGTGCGGATCGAATATGAGGCCACCACCGACCAAGCTACGCCGGTGAACTTGACGAATCATGCGTACTTCAATCTTTCGGGCGCGGGCAGCCCGACGATTCTTGATCACGAGTTGATGCTGGCCGCCGATCATTACACGCCGATCAACGACGTGCTGATTCCGACGGGGGAGATCGCCTCGGTCGTGGGCACGCCGTTCGACTTTCGGCAGTTTCACCGGATTGGCGAGCGTGTCGACGAGTTGACCGCCAAGCCGGGTAAAGGCTACGACCACAATTTTGTGCTGAACAACCAGACGGGCCAACTTGCATTGGCGGCCCGCGTACGCGATCCGAAGAGCGGCCGCGTGTTGAGCGTGTTCACCACCGAGCCGGGCATTCAGCTTTACGTGGGCAATTTCCTCACCGGTGCCAAGGGTAAAGGGGGAAAAACGTATGCGTACCGAAGCGGGTTCTGCCTGGAGACGCAGCATTATCCAGATTCGATCAACCAGTCAAATTTTCCATCCGTTGTGTTGCGCCCGGGAGAAACGTATCGGCACACGTGTGTGTACCAGATTGCAGTGGAATGAGATTCTACCCAAATAACCCTCTCCCGGTGTGCATTGGTATCTACACAAGTTGAATGACTTGATGAACGTGCGATTGGAGTAGAGTGAATCCATTGGAATGTACTCATCTCGCTCCGCGAGATGCATTTCCGCTCGCAGTGCGAGCGGAGTACTATAATCAGTTCAAAATGTGTAATTACCGATGCCCGATGGGGAGAGGGAGTTTTCGGATAGTTTCTGATACGAGAGGGAGGCGGTCTTCTCGCATTGAGGTTCCTGGTTACAAACGACAGGCTGAAACCAAATTGGGAGTTTACCGATGAATAAATCGCGTCGTGATTTTATTAAGTGTTCGGCGGCCGGCGCTTTGGCGTCGTTGCCACTCGGCTGGGCCGCAACGGCTTCGGCGGACGGACCGGATGAGAAGCGAACCGTGGCGGCGATTGGGGTCGGCGGAAGTCGCGCGGCCTATTCGCAGGGCCGTTTCATTGCCCACAAGGCCGCTAAGCTTGGCCGCATGATTGCTGTTTGCGACGTCGATGTGGTTCACTCGTCCGAATTCAACGCGAGCTTTGGCAATAAACTCGCGATGTACGGCGACTATCGCAAGCTCCTCGAGCGCGAGAAGCCCGAGATCGTGACGATCGGCACGCCCGATCATTGGCACGTGCCGATCGCCATTGCGGCGATGCGAGCCGGCTGCGACGTGTATTGTGAAAAGCCGCTGACGCTGACGATACAAGAGGGGATTCAAATCCGCCAAGTGGTGAAGGAGACCGGCAAGGTCTTCCAGGTTGGCACGCAGCAACGCAGCGAGGACGAAAGTCGATTTCTGAAGGCCATTGCGATCGTGCAAAGTGGTCGGCTGGGCAAGAGAGTGAACACCCACGTGGCGATAGGCGACGCGCCGGTGGGAGGCCCCTTCGCAACGGCCGAGCCACCGGCCGGACTGAATTGGGACATGTGGCAAGGCCCGGCGAATGCGGCCGATTATTCGGCGGAACGGCGAAAAGACTTTCGTTGGTACTACGACTACTCGGGCGGCAAGATGACCGACTGGGGTGCCCACCACATCGATATCGCCCAATGGGCGATGGGCCACGACCACACGGGCCCCGTGCGGGTTTCCGCCACGGGCAAGTTCACGCCACTCGTGCCAGAGAAGTTTGATTGGATCGCCTATCTCGAAGGCCGGGCCACGTTGCCCAACGGCTATCACACGGCCAGCCAGTTTGCCATCACGCATGAATACGCCGATGGCTCGGTGATGACCGTGCATGATCACTATCGGTCGGCCGACGGAAAAACCGACTTTCCCAATGGCATCTTGTTCGAAGGCGAAGAGGGCCGCATCTTTGTCAATCGCGAACGGCTCACGGGGAAACCGATCGAAGAATTGACCAAGAAGGATCAGGCCGATCTCGATGAAGCGGTCGTCAAGCTCTACGGCGGCAAGCAGCCTGGCAACCACATGAAGAACTTCTTCGATTGCGTAGCCTCGCGCGGCACGCCGATCTCGGATGTCGATACCCACCATCGCACGATGACCTGCTGCCACCTGGGCAACATTGCGCTGATGTTAGGCCGCGAGCTGAAGTGGGACCCCGACAAGGAACAGTTCGTGGGCGACGAGCAGGCCACGGCGCTTATGAGCCGGCCACGGCGTAAGAAATATTCGTGGAAAGCAACGACGTGAGTGGCGTCTTAGCCCCGAAGAAACCTCCAAGTAGGTCCCGCGAGCCGAGCGGGACACGGAATCTCCAACTCCGTTGCCATTTTCAGGAAAAGTGCCGCTCGGCTCGCGGCACCTACTTCTCAGCCCAATTTGAATAACTGATCGGCCCTGGCGAGATGATTCCATTCATTGCGGACGGCCGGTCTCTGCCCTATGCTACGAGTTTCCACAACGTCCTTCGCACGAGGAGCACAGATTGATGGAATCTCGTTGGCCGATTGGCGTATTCGCCAGTATTGATGCGGGCTTGGGGGTGCGGCTCGAAGTTGCCCGCGAACTTGGGGTCCACACGATTCACTTACACACACCGCACGCGGGATCGCGTACTCCGGCGCGGGCGGCCGAGTTCAATCGTCGGCTCCACGAGTTGGAGATTCGCATCACCTGTGTGTTTGCGGGCTTCGAGGGCGAAAGCTACGCCGACATTCCGACCGTTGCGAGAACGGTCGGGTTGATGCCGCGCGACACACGTTCCGCCCGCACGGCCGAACTGAAGGAAATCGCCAATTTTGCGAGGTTGTTGGGCGTCGATATCGTCGGGATGCACTTGGGCTTTGTGCCGCACGAGCCGGGGAATGCCGATTATCAAGAGTTGCTCGCAATTACCCGCGCGGTTTGCGATCACTGCCGTGGTAACAAGCAGGCCTTGCACTTGGAGACGGGGCAGGAGCCGGTCGATGTGTTGATTCGCTTTTTGGATGAGGTCGATCGCGACAACTTATTTGTGAACTTCGACCCGGCCAACATGATTCTTTACGGGGCGGGCGAGCCGATTGCGGCACTGGCGAAACTGGGGTCGCGCGTCCGCAGTGTTCATTGCAAGGATGCCACGTGGAGCGATCGGCCAGGAGAAACGTGGGGCCGCGAAGTTCCGCTGGGCGAAGGCGACGTCGGTTTCGAGGCGTTCCTCCGCACGCTCGACGAAATCGGGTACGCGGGGCCACTGACAATCGAACGCGAGATTCCCCAGGAACCGGAACGGCAGAAGGCGGAAATCGGCCGTGCCATTGAATTGTTGGAACGATTGAAGGCCGCGTATGCCTGAACAGGATGCGGTCGCGCGCCGCACCTCGTCGCGGCTGAACCTTGCGGGCGCAATGTAAGTGGCATTGCGGGTGAACGATTAGCGGTTGTTCTTTTTCATGGAGCGATGGACTCATGGCGGTTCGCACACGGCTTTCGGTGATGATGTTCCTGCAGTATTTCTCCTGGGGAACCTGGTATGTGACGATGGTGACGTACCTCTCCAGCGCGGTGGAAAGCGACGGAGCGCGTGTTTTCTCCGATTCCTTCGTGGGGCTGGCTTACGGGGCCGCGGCAATCGCCGCGATGATCGCGCCGTTCTTTGTGGGGCTGATCGCCGACCGCTACTTCTCGACAGAGAAGTTATTGTGCGTGCTGCACCTGGCGGGGGCCGCGATCTTGTTCGGCCTTTCCCGAGCGGAGAATCCTTCGCTATTCTATCCCATGTTGCTGGCCTACTTCCTGGCTTACATGCCGACTATGGCCCTGACCAACTCGATTTCATTTCATCATTTGGAGGATCCGGCCAGGCAGTTCCCGGGAGTTCGCGTGCTCGGGACGATTGGCTGGATCGTGGCCGGCCTGCTGGTTGGCTCGCTTCTCGTTTCGGGAAGCAAAATCGGCCTTCGATTCGAGCATCCGTTCGGCCTGCAGTTCACGCTTCAGATGGGAGAACAACTTGACAAGGCTGCAAGCATCGAACCCACGACGTATCCGATGCTCCTCGGCGCGGCAACCGAGTTTCTTCTGGGGCTGTTTTGCCTGGCACTGCCTCACACGCCGCCGACCCAGCGCGAAGGCGAGCAATCGATAAGCGACATCCTGGGGCTCGATGCCTTGGCCCTGCTGAAGGACTGGTCATTCCTCATGTTCGTCCTCGGCTCTTTCTTGGTTTGCATTCCGCTTCAGTTCTACTATGCGTTTACCAATGGTTTTCTGAACGAGTCCTCGGTGGCGAACGCGGCCGCCAAGCAAACCTACGGACAGATGTCGGAAATCTTCTTCATGCTGCTGATGCCCCTGTTCTTTTCGCGCCTTGGCGTGAAGTGGATGCTGCTGGTTGGCATGTGCGCTTGGGCCGTGCGGTACGTGTTGTTTGCCTACGGAAATGCCGATGAGCGGATGTGGATGTTGTACTTGGGCATTTTATTGCACGGCATCTGCTACGATTTCTTCTTCGTGACCGGGCAAATCTACGTTGATAACAAAGCCCCAGCTCGGATTCGTGCCTCGGCGCAAGGGTTCTTGACCTTCGTCACACTGGGGCTTGGGTTGTTTGTGGGGTCCATCGTTTCCGGTCGCGTGGTGGATCATTTTGGAACCCCTTCCGCCGCGATCAAGCACGACTGGCAACAGATTTGGCTCGTGCCCGCCGCGATGGCAGGCGTCGTCATGGTGCTATTCGCGCTCCTTTTCCACGACCATGGCGACGGAACACAAGAAACCGCAAGGAGGCATGAATCTTGATTCGCGTTGGCATTGTCGGCATGGGCTTCATGGGGTGGATTCACTGGCTGGCGTATCGGCGAGTGCAGGGGGCTCGTGTTGCGGCGATTTCTACGCGCAGCGAGCAGCGATTGAAGGGCGATTGGCGGGGGATTCAAGGGAACTTCGGCCCGCCCGGCGAGCAGGTCGATTTGAGCGGCATCGCCACCCATGCACGGCTCGATGATCTGCTGGCGAATCCGGAGGTCGACCTCGTCGATATCACGTTGCCAACCTCTCGGCATGCCGAGGTCGCCGTCCGCGCGCTCGAGGCGGGCAAGCACGTGCTCTGCGAGAAGCCGATGGCGCTCAACCTGCCCGAGTGCGAACGGATGACGGCGGCCGCCCGGCGGAGCGGCCGGAGATTGTTTGTCGGACATGTGCTGCCCTTCTTTCCCGAGTATGCCTGGGCGAGCGACGTGATCCGGAGCGGCCGGTACGGTCGTGCCTTGGGCGGCATGTTCCGGCGGATCATCTCCGACCCCACATGGATCGCCGATTACTGGTCTGCCGCGACGATCGGCGGGCCAATGCTCGACCTGCACATCCACGACGCACACTTCATCCGCATGATGTTTGGCATGCCGACGGAAGTGCAAACCACCGGCCGAACCCGCCAGGGCGTGCCCGAGTTCTGGCATTCGCAGTTTCGCTTTGAAGATGCGGCGCTAACGGTCGAGGCCACGAGCGGCACGATCGGCCAGCAGGGGCGGCCATTCCTCCATGCGTTTGAGATTCACCTGGAACGGGCCACTCTGGCCTTCGAATTCTCCGTTCTTGGGGGTGAAGGAAAATACCTATGCCCGCCCGTGCTCCTCGACGACCACGGCCAAGTTCACCACCCCACGTTGCCGGGCGGCGATCCGGTCGATGCCTTCGCACAAGAGTTGAACGAAGTGTGTACGTGTATCGGCAACGACCACGATTCCGAAATCCTGGGCGCGGGCCTGGCACAAGATGCCATCCGATTGTGCGAGGCCCAGGGCCAGAGTTTATCGAGACAAAAAGGGTCAAAACCAATTAGAAAAGAGTTCTGACCCCTTTTTCTACTCCGCATTGGGCGAACTTACGATTTCTTCTGCCCTTCGGGCTCGCCGGTTTCGAGCACGGCGAGGAAGGCTTTTTGGGGGATATCGACTTGGCCGATCGACTTCATGCGTTTCTTGCCTTCTTTTTGTTTTTCCCAGAGTTTTCGTTTGCGGGTGATATCGCCGCCGTAGCACTTGGCGGTGACGTTCTTCCGCATGGCGCTGATCGTTTCACGAGCGATAATGCGAGTGCCGATCGCCGCTTGAAGCGGCACCTCGAACATGTGGCGTGGGATTTCCTGCTTGAGTTTCTTGATGACGGCCCGGCCGCGGACCTCGGCATCGCGCCGATCGCACACGATGCTGAGGGCGTCGATCCGGTCGCCTTTCACCAGGATATCCAGCCGGACGAGGTCGCCGGGGCGGTAGCCGAGCAGTTCGTAGTCCATCGTGCCATAGCCGCGTGTGGCGCTTTTGAGCTTATCGTGCATATCGTAAATCACATCGGCGAGTGCCAAGTCGTAGGTCAGCATCGCGCGGGTGGGCGAGAGGTACTCGGTGCGGATGTATTCGCCGCGGCGATCGGTGCAAAGCTTCATGATCGGGCCGATGTACTCGGTCGGCAACACGAAGTTGACCCGCACGATGGGCTGCCGAAACTCCTCGATGTCGCCCTGGTCGGGCACTTTTTGCGGCGTATGCACTTCGAACACTTCACCGTTCTTCTTGGTGATTTCGTAAGTGACGTTAGGAGCGGTTTGAACAAGATCGATATCGGAATCCTGTTCAAGCCGTTGCTGCACAATCTCCATGTGCAAGAGGCCCAGGAACCCACAGCGGAAGCCGAAGCCGAGCGCGTCGCTCGATTCGGGCTCGAACTCGAAGCTGGGGTCGTTGATAGAGAGTTTGTCGAGGGCCTCGCGAAGTTGCTCGAAGTCTTGGCCATCGCTGGGGTACAGGCCGCAGAAGACCATCCGCTTAGGCTCTTGGTAGCCCAAGAGGGCCGGGGCCGGTTCGCCCTCGGCCACCGTGACCGTATCGCCAACATGCACGTTGCCCAACGACTTGATGTTGCAGATGATGTAGCCCACCTGGCCAGCCGAAAGCTGTTCGCGCCCGACGCGGCGGGGCGTGAACTGGCCGATCTCGATGACATCGTGCGTGGTGCCGGCTTGCAGGAATTTAATGCGTTGGCCCTTCTTTACCGTGCCATTCATTACGCGGATGTAGGTTACGGCACCGCGATATTCGTCGTACACGCTGTCGAACACCATCGCTTGCAGCGGGGCATTGGGGTCGCCCGTGGGTGGTTGAATTCGATCGATGACGGCATCGAGCACCGCTTCGCAATTGAGTCCGGTCTTCGCGCTGCAGCCGATGACTTCGTCGCGGTCCATGGCGAGCGAGTGCTCGATCTCCTCCTTCACTTCTTCGACGCGAGCGTGCGTGAGATCGATCTTGTTGATGACCGGAATGATTGCGAGGTTCTGTTCGAGCGCGGCGAAGGCATTGGCCACCGTTTGAGCCTCGACGCCCTGAAAAGCATCGACCAGCAGGAGCGCGCCTTCGCAGCATTTGAGCGAGCGTGAAACTTCGTAGTGGAAGTCGACGTGGCCGGGCGTATCGATCAGGTTGAGTTCGTATTCCTGGCCACCCTTCTTATACTTCATGGAGACGGGGTGGGCCTTGATCGTGATGCCCCGCTCGCGCTCCAGGTCCATGGCGTCGAGCAGTTGTTCCTTCATTTCGCGGCGGCTTACTGTGCCGGTAAGTTCAAGCAACCGATCGGCCAACGTGCTCTTGCCGTGGTCGATATGCGCGACGATCGAAAAATTCCGGATATGCTGAGGGTCAATCATTGGGGAGGGGGCAAGGGTGGGGATGCGGGGCCGAGGGGTGCTTGCCACGGCAACTCTGCCGAGGCCGGAGCCAAAAAACCGCTGCAACACCACATTATCTGGCCCAATATCGGCATCCGATTCGAGCCCCTTATTGTAGCAAGCTAGCGGTCCAGATTAAACTTCTGGTTGCCCATCATGGCCGTAAAAGGGAGGATCTGCAATTGGACTTTACGGTATTTGTTGAAAGCCTAAAATCGCTGACCCAAGTATTGGCGGGCTTTGGGCTAGTTACCATTTTGCTGGCATACATAAAACATGTTGCCGAGCGGAGATGTTGGGAGAATTATAAAAAACAGGCAGGCCGGTGGATCCATGAGCTAATCCAAGTTCACTAAACCCACCCCAATGAATTATCCGAGAGTCAGTGGCGATATGAAGTGGAGCGTATGTTGAGCGAATCCTATTTCAGCCCGCTTCAGATTCAACAGTTACTTGAATTGGCATTGACTGTGGCGCGAGGGATGGCCGATGAAAGGCTTAGTTGGTGAAGAACGATATTTGAGGTAAGGGAAATGCTCGGCCCCCCCAGTAAACTTGAAATGCTACTTGCGCTCGAGCAGAGAGACCGCTTGATTGCGAATTTTTCGAGTCGGCGCAAGAGCAGTGCTTTGCTCGCAAGTGCGTTCGTTCCCTTAGCGCTCATCGCATTGTTGTTTTCGCAACCGATGCTCGCGTTCAATTCGATCGTCATCGCATTGATTTTCGTAGTACGAGCAATCGACGCACACGGAATGGTTCAGGAGGCTCGTCGCCGTTCTGACAAGATTTTGGTCGTTCGAGCCGCTTCTAGCCCCTCGACCAAGCAAGCCACCGAGCCGGGGCTTTCTCACTAATAATAGTTAGGTCGACTTGTGGGCGGATGTCGCCCCGAAAACTTCGTTGCACCTTTGAGGTTCGTCAGGATTCTGCCCCCGTGGCTAGCCGAAGTGCGATGCGGCGGGCTTGATGGTATTCGGCGATAACGAGTTCCTCGGCCGCGGTGTGTATGTTTCGTTGGCCGCAGCCAAGCGTGACGGTCGGAATCCCGTGGGCCGTCAGCCAGTTGGCGTCCAACCCGCCGTTGGTGACGCCGAGTTCGGAGACCAGATTCTCGGCTTCAATGGCAGCCGTCGCGGTCGTGACGGCAGGTTCCTCTAGAGGCAGGCAAAACGATTCGTAGTCCAGATGGCCATCGAACTTCACGCGGCCTCGCTTACCGTTGGCATTCTGAATGGCCTCGGTCGCACGCTTGAACGCTGCCTCGATCTCGGCGACGATTTGGCGGCGGAACTTTGGGTCGTGGCTCCGAGCTTCAACGCACACGCGAACATGGTCGGTCACGACGTTCGTTGCTTCGCCCCCGTGGATCACGCCCACGTTGCTCGTGCCCGTGTGATCGCCTTTTTGGATGAGGCCGTGCCAGCCGTTGCGCACCAGATCGGCGATGGCAACCGAAGCGATGGCGATCGCGCTGATGCCCTGTTCGGGATGGCCGCCGGCGTGGCTGGCGAGGCCCTCGATGTCGATGGTCATGCGGTAGCCGCCCGTAGCGCCGATTTTGAGGATGGCGGGCGAACCGCCATCGAAATTGAAGGCCGAGGCGGGCCTCCCGAGTTTCGATACCTGAACGCAGCGAGCCCCATGCAGGCCGATTTCCTCTTGCACGGTCCACAAGAACGTAAGCGGCGGATGCGGCAGCTTGTTGCGCAGGATATCGAGAGCGGCACCCAGGATCACCGCCGCGCCGGCGCGATCGTCGCCGCCGAGGCCCGCATTCTTGTTTGCGCTGACGATAAGCTTGCCTTTCCGCACGGGGCGCGAACCGACGCAGATGGGCACCGTGTCTACATGGGCAGAGAGCATCCGCTGCGGGGCGCGTTGCGTGCCTGGCAGCTTCAGGATGAGGTTGCCCACCTGCCCGCCGAAGGGGCTGCGTCGGTGTGCGCCGTCGAACACAAGCGACTTCGCCGTTGCGCCCGCCGCAACGAGCTTATGCTGAATGAACTCCATGATGGCCCCTTCCTCGCCGCTCCGGCCAGGAATTGCCATCATCTCCAGGAGCAACTGAAGTGCTTGGGCATCGGAAAGCGTTTGCTTGGAACGACTCGTTGGTTGGGCCGTTGTTTTCGTTCGTTTGGCGGATGTTTTCATACTCCGCTATTTGACTGCAGAGTATCGCATCCTTCAACGGCTGTTCTGGTCGTGGTGCCGGTTGTTGGGTAGACTGATGGATGGCGGGGCGAGTGGCCGTGGCGGCGTGCTCCGCTGTCGGTCGCGGCCAAACGAACAGAGACACGGACACGGCTGTTGCCCCCCCTGCATCCCCCCCTGCTTCCTTTCCTGTGATTCTGCTCATCGACAACTACGACTCGTTCACCTACAACCTCGTCCAGCGATTGGGCGAGATTGATCGGTCGCTGGAGATCGAGGTGCATCGCAACGACCAAATTACGGTAGATGAGGTGCTCGAACGCAAACCCGAGCGCGTGATTATCTCTCCTGGACCATGCACACCGAGCGAGGCCGGCATCTCCCTCGAGTGCTGCCAGCGGCTAGCAGGCCGCATGCCGCTGCTTGGCGTGTGCTTGGGGCACCAATCGATGGGCCAGGCTTTCGGCGGAACCATCGTGCGAGCCAAGACGCTGATGCACGGCAAGACTGATCGCATTCATCACGATGGCAAGCGTTTGTTCGCGGGCCTAGATAACCCGTTTCAAGCCACGCGGTATCATAGCCTGGTGATCAAGCCGGAGACGCTTCCCAAAGAGTTTGAAGTGACGGCCTGGGCCGAGGAACCGGGCGGCTACCGCGAAATCATGGGCATCGCGCACCGCGATGCCCCCATGTTCGGCTTGCAGTTCCATCCGGAGAGCTTCTTGACGCATTGTGGAATTGATATCTTGCGGTCGTTCTTGGGGGTTTGATTTTACTTCATGGCGGAAATTCACCGAGCCGAGACGGCTCGGCTCTCTATTGAAGACAGGGAGAAGAAATGGTCCTTGCACATTAGTTGGACAGCGCCACTTTGAGCGATGACAGCACGCTTAAGTTGTAGTCATGTTTCGGGTTGCAGCGAATTGCTACAGGTTCATGCCACAAACCATCAGTTTGGATGCAAACACACACATCGTA
>JADZFK010000198.1 GCA_020849945.1 Pirellulales bacterium
AGCGACACCAAACGCAATAAGGTTGAGGAAGCCGCTCAAGCAGTGCTCGATGCGCGAGAAGCGTATCCCGATTGCAGCCTGGCCGATCTGTACGACCCGCTCGTAATGCCGGCCAACCTTGTGAAGGCCCATGCCAAGCTCGATCGCGCGGTCGATCGGTGCTACCGCACCCAGCCGTTTGCGAGCGAGCGTAACCGCATCGAGTATCTTTTTAATCTCTACCAGCAACTCACGGCCCCATTACTCCCATCTAAACCGGGCCGACGCAAGAAGCAGTAACCTCGCAGCACCAGCTTGGCTGCCATCGTGATGTTTGCGTTGAGTGGCGGAGGGGCGGCCACTCGCATGGTATTGCCGCCCTTGAAGAACGCAAGAATGCTCAAACCCAAGACCGTTGCGGCACACCAGATACGCCTACCAAGAGGCGTTTCTCCACGGCTGGCTGTACCCCAATCAGCGAAAAAAGTTTTCAAGAATTTGCTTGCATTCACGAAGTTGCCGGGTTAGATTGCGAGTAAGGGCCGCAAATGAATTCGCGGCCAACCGTTTGATTTCCAGTATTTTTCGGCTGCCCTGTATTCAATGACTTCGAAATTGCGTCGTTTTCGCTGCTTTTATGCAGTTTCGGCGCAGCTCTGAAATCCGAAGTTTTTTGCAGCCGATGTCTCGCCAAGGGCTAACTGGCTTGGCACCCTCTTGCACTTGTGCATTCTCGTTGCTTGTTGCGCTAGGGGTTGCCATGTGCGAATGCCGGGAGAGCGTCTGCTGCAGTCTTGGTTTGTGTTTTCCATTCCTCACTGCATAAGGGGTCGACTCATGACAGCTCACCATTCACGCCAAATTACCATCTGCACTTGTTTGTTCTCTGTGTTTATGTTGTTTGCTGCCGACAGCGGAGCGAACGCCCAGGGCGTATCGACGCCAACCTATACAATCCACAACGTTTCTCCCGGGCCAATTGTGACCATCGGCGACTCGGTCAACCCCATTCCGGTGGACCTCGATCCGACGGGTGGCCCGTGGCTAAAAGCAGTCGGCGACTCGAACAACAATGTGGTGGGTATCGCCACGATTGATTTTGTCGAAACCATTGTGAACGTGGGGACTGAAACCTGGACGGATTGGCATGAGTTCATGCTTCCCCCACCTTTCGGCTTGGCGCCGCCCATGTGGACCAACGTCGTGGGCCTATCGGTCAATGGTGCCCCGATAGGCTACACGGCCACGGGGCTTGGCACCGGCAGCCTCGACCTGTTCAACTTCTCCCAGCCCGTATTGCCGGGCGACATTTTTGAAATTCGCAAGCAAGCGCTTGTCGATGGCAACATCGTTTCCAACGGAGCGTTCCTCCGAATTCAGGAATACCCAACAAGCGTGCCCGAACCGACATGCCTTGCAATCTTGGCGACCGGCATTCTTGCGGCCGCGCTAAGGCGTCGACAACGTTAGGGCCCGTTGCAAGTGTCGTCGTTGAGACGATGCGCCGATGACCTGTCATGCGTCGCGGATGATTATCGCGTTAGTCTGTAGCCGCCGGCGGAAGCTGGCGGCTAACGAACATGCCTCGGTTTGATTCCCTGGCACCCAGATTCTTGCCGCCGCTCCAATCAACGTTGCAGCGAAGGCCCGGTAGAAGCTACCCTGGAGTCTTATTGAATCTTGCATTGGAATAGATCGGTGATTCCGCGCTCCGCTGCGCCAAGCCTCCGCGTCGCGGCTAAACAGCGTTTGGAATCAAGGCAAGCCTCAATAGTTCGTTAGTCCGTAGCTTGTGCGGGCCTGGCGAGGATCGTGTCCCGGACATCAGTCCGTGATCGATTCGTGATAACGGCCCACCGTCCGCGATGGGCTTCAGAAACGCTCTGAAGCCTGTGCCGCGTGTTGGGGCACGATGCCGCGGGAATCCGTTGTCGACCTGTTTCAGTGTGTGCCGAGCATGACACGCGTGATTGCAATTGGCGATGTTCACGGTTGTGCGGCTGCGTTGCGCGCGGTGCTGCGGGCGATCGATCCTGGGGCGGGAGATACGCTTGTCGTGCTTGGCGATTGCGTGGATCGTGGCCCCGAGAGTCGGCAGGTGATCGAGGAACTGTTATCGTTGCGCGAGCAGTGCCACTTGGTTCCGATCCTCGGTAATCACGAGGAGATGATGCTCAACTACTTGGAGGGTAGGCCACAGCCCGACGACTGGTTGCAGTGCGGCGGGCGAGAAACGCTGGCCTCGTATGGTGGCGATCGTGCCAGGTCCCGCGGCACTCGATCGGCTGCCACAGGCACCGCCCCCAACGACTTTTCGATCCCAGAGGAGCACGTTACTTTTATCCGCGGTTGGGTCGATCACTACGAAACCAGTTCCCACTTCTTCGTGCATGCCAGTTACGAACCGGAGAGGTCGCTTGCGAATCAGCATTGGCAAACGATGCGTTGGCAATCGCTCAAGTTTGGGGTGCCGGCGGCGCACGTATCGGGCAAGATGGCGGTCGTCGGCCATAGTGCGCAGAAAAGCGGCGAAGTGTTTCGCGAAGGTCACCTGGTGTGCATCGATACCTACTGCTGGGGCGGCGGCTGGCTCACCGCGCACGACACGACGACGGGCCAGTTCTGGCAAGCCGACCGCCAAGGCCGATTGCGCAATCGCTGAGCAAGGAAACGGCTGCGGTGGGCGGTCAGGCGGCTTGCATTTCACGTTTTCCGCGTGAGAGTAGCGAGACCACGATGAGGGTCAGGAACCCGAGCGGAATCGTGACGATGCCGGGTTGACTGAATGGCACGATGGAGCCCTCCTTCGGCAGGCCGTACACGTTTGCGAAGGTATCGCCGCTCAGGAGTATCCACGCCAGCGAGCTGAGCATGCCGACGATAATGGCGGCGATGACGCCCTGGCGAGTCGTGCTTGGCCAAAACAGGAGCATGACGAGAGCCGGCAGGTTGGCGCTGGCCGCCACGCTAAATGCCCACCCGACCAGGAAGGTGACGTTCATTTGCTTGAACAAGATACCGAGCGAGATGGCCACGATGCCGACCACCACCGAGGCAAGTTTGGCAATGCGTACGCGCTCGTGGTCGTTCATTTTCATGCCGCCGATGCTTTCTAGCAGGTCGTGGGTGACAGCCCCGGCCGAAGCCAAAATGAGGCCGCTAACGGTGCCGAGTACGGTCGTAAACGCGATGGCCGATATCACCGCGAATAGCAATTCGCTGAAGCTTCGAGCGAGCAGGGGGGCTGCCATGTTGCTATCGCTCGGTTCGAGCGAACCGCTCGTCATGGCACCGAGGCCCATGTAGAGCGTAAGCACGTAGAAGAACCCGATGCATGCGATCCCGACGATCGTGCTCTTTCGAGCGGCGGCTTCGTCGTGCACGGTGTAGTAGCGAATCAGGATATGCGGCAGGGAAGCGGTGCCGCAAAACAGCGCGAGCATGAGCGAGAGGAAGTTCAGTTTATCGAAGAATTTGTCGCTACGGATGCCGGCGAACGTGGGAGATTCGCCCGGCCGCAAGACCTGGCTCCCTGGCGTTGGCTTCTGAAAGTAAACCGTCGTCGAGGAGCCGTCGGGTTCCACAAGTGTTTTCGATGGCCACAAGACCACTTCGCTCTGTTGGAGGATGCGAAAGAATTCGAGAGGGCCCAGTGGGCCAGTGCTTGTCTCGCCCCGTGGCAAACGGCTGATTCGTCCGACCGGGTGCAGTTGGTTCTCCCCGGCCTTGGTGCCGCGCGGCAATCCATTGACGAGCACCGAGCCGTCCGATCGCTTCGTAACCGTTTGTGCCTCATGCAGCGAAGTGCGACCTTCGTTGTCGGTCCGAAGGCTCCATGTGGTTACGATGCCATCGCGATCTTGCGATTGCACGAATTGGGTCCCCTGCCATGGACCCGTAGGTGGCAGAAGCTTCGAGCCGCTCAGGGCTTGTAAGTTGGTTGCCAATTGTTCGTTGTCGAACAAGTCGCCCGTAAAGGGGCCGAGTGACCGAAACACGTAACCGCTCGGGCGGAGATTCGCGTGGTTCGTGGCGGGTTCGGCAACGGCGTTTGGTGCATCGAGAGCAGCGTTGTCTGCCGTGAGGCGAGCGGTGCCACGAGTCGCGGACGATTGCGATGCCAGCTCCGCGTGTTCGTCGCCGGCATGAAAGCCTCGCCACAGAATCAGCACGCTGAGCAAGGTGCTAAACGCCAAAAGCAAGGCGCCTTTGATGAACTGAACCCAGGTGGTCGAGACCATGCCCGCGGTTACAACGATGAAGATGACAACGGCCCCAACCAGCACGACGCCGACCCAATGGGGCAAACCCAACAGCGGTTGGACGAGTACCCCGGCCCCCACCATCTGCGGTATCAAATAGAAAATGCTTACGGCAAGCGTGCTGATGCCCGCTGCCGCTTTGATGCCGGGCGAATTGAAACGTGCATTGAGCGCATCGGCAAAGGTGAACTTGCCGAGCCGCTTCATGGGCTCGGCCACCACGAACAGTGCCACGATCCAGCCGGCCAGGTAGCCGATCGAATACAGGAAGCCATCGTAACCATAAAACGCGATCATGCCGCAGATGCCGAGGAACGAAGCGGCGGAGAGATAGTCGCCCGCGAAAGCCACGCCATTGACAAACCACGGAATCTGTCCGTGGGCGGCGAAGTACCCGGCCGACGACTTCGCCTTCTTGCCGAGGTACGAACTCAGCACCAGCGTGATGGCAACGAACAGAACAAATACGGCAATCGCAAGGGGCGAGGTCGCGTGAATCACGGCAGCACCTCGCGGCTGGCGTCGGTCGAGGCGTGCTCCTGATCGCTTCTGCAATGCCAGCCGTAAGCGAGCGCCATCACGACAGCCGCTCCAATCAACCCCAGGCCGTACCATACCGCCAGGTTGACACCAGCCAGCGGCGTCGCCTCCATGTTATGTGGTGCAAAAGTCGCCAGCAAAACGAAACCGCCGTACAACCCAAGATAGACCGCAAAATAAACAAACCTCATACGACTACTTCGAGACGCCATGGCGAACCTTTCACTCGGGGCAATTCGCCGAACGCTGCGCAACGCGACACGGATCGGTCGGCACGCCGGGTCCTCGATTGTAAACTCGGCCTTGCCGTTTGTCGCCTGCGATTCACACCACGATCAAGCGTGGAATGAGGATGGCTCCGAAGGGGGTTAGTCCTCGCTTTCCCTGCTCGTTGAACACGTCGAGAGTGACTGGGCATTGGCCTGCCAGCCCCCGGGCTTTGCCGTGGGAGGTGTTTGCGAGGCCACGATCCGTGGATGGCTGGCCCCCCCTGCCGGAGGGCCTGGCTCTGGCTGCGGTTCCACTTCTCGGGGGTCGGAAAAGGGGGGCAGTATCGAATGGCACTGTCGAGAGCGCAAGTCAATGCAACGTAACGGTTAACCCATGCTGTCACACCAACGCTGTCGCGCTGCCGCGAATCACAGGTTCATGGGCAAGCTTCCATTCGCCGTTGTTTCGCGTGAAGTGTTTTTTCGACGCTGTAAAGAGCTGTTTGCAAGCAATGACTTGACGGCGTTGCTTAGTTGTTTGGGCTACGCTGTTTACGACGACGACAGTGCCATTCGGGGCAGTATCCGTTTCCTTTCTTTAGCATGTCAATCAACGGTTCCTAGTATCTCCTGTAGGGTCGAGATTCCAATCTCATTGATTAGAATCTGGAGAGGGGAAACCGAAGTTTTCCAACGTTTTGTAGATCGTTTGTTCCTTGGCTGACACCTTTTCCGTGCTGTTTTGCTTCAGTAGGACGTTGAGCTTTCAGGATGAGAGAATTAAAGGGGAGAGAAGTAAAGAATTCCCCTGCCGTCATATCGGTACGATTATTAAACCGCGAACCGCTGCGCAGCGCCGAATAGAGCGTGGACGTTCCGTTCGGGGGTAGCGGGGGCGAGTGTGCAACCGGAACTGAGTATGAACCGGCGCCGATGAGCGGCCGCCTTTCGCAGTGCCGCCGTTGCTTCTAACTCCACTTGCTCCGTCGTTCCTCGCAGCAGTACACGGACGGGATCAAGATTGCCCCATAGGGCGATGGTATCAGGAACTCGTTCGCAGGCACGACCGAGATCGACGAAGTGGTCGATCTCCAATACGTCCGCGCCGGATATTGCCATGTCGGACAAAATGTTCGTCGCGTCGCCGCAAATGTGCAGCGAGAGTTTGCATTCGGTTGAATCGCGGAGCGCGCTGAAGACTCGCTGTTCGGCAGGCAAGCATTGCTCGCGATACAGATTCGGTCCGATCAGCCCCGCCGGCGAGTCGCCGGTGCTGAGCATGTCCGCGCCGCAATCCGCCATCGCTTTCCCGTAGGCGGTCGCGTAATCAATGCAATGGTTCATCAGTGCCTTGACGAAACCAGGATCATCGAGCGACTTCATCATCATCCGAGATATCCCTCCGACCGCGCACGCAAGCGAAAAGGGGGATTGATCGAAACACCCTACGATCCACACGGCGTCGCCCAACGACTTCTTCACGAGCCGAAGCGCATCGAGCATGAGCGGTTGGCGTCCTTGCGAATAGGGATCCGGCCGAGCAATACGCTCGATGTCCTCAAAAGTGTGGATGAAACCGTCGCTTCCGCCAGCGAACGGTTCGTTCGGGCCGGGCGAAAGGATTGTGGCGCCCATCGCCTCGGCCGTCACCCAAGTATCCGACGAAATCCAGACGGCGTCGGGGCGGTACTTGTCGTAGTAGCGAAGCACGCACGCGGCGAGCGTTTGAGCGCTCGTTGAAAACTCTCGGGCCGTGACACCTGCGTCCGCCGCGCAAAAGTGAACGGCCAGCGGTCCGCACGGCGTTCGCGGTACGTCGCCTCCTTCAAGAGCATGGAGCACAAGTTCTCGCGAATTCATGGGGGGCTACAGGCTTAGGATTGAGGGGCGCGGGCAAAGACACGGGCACGCCGCCTGCCTCGATAGAGCGGTCGATGGCCAGGCATAATTCGTGCGTGTGATAAGCGTCGGCAATGTTGCAGTGCGACTCGCGATCCTCGCGAATACAATCGACGAAATGATTCATCATGGCGTCGAAAGGATGATGCTGTACATCGCCGGAATTCGGCAAAATTGACGGTAACGTTGCCCAGTCTGTTTGCCCCGGAAGAAGTTTCTTCGACCACAGTCGATTGTCACGGAGCACGCCTTCGGTTCCGACAAGGTCGATGTTGAACGCGTATGGCATGTCGCAATCGAAGAGCGCGGACGTTTTGCCGATCGTGCCGTTGCGGAACCTGACGATGGCGACAACATTCGCGTCATATTCGTATTGTTTCTTAATGTTGTTCGAATACGCGGTGACTTCGACTGCTTCGTCGCCGACGAACCATCGCAGGGCGTCAACCGCGTGGCAACCGGCCAACAGCATCGTGCTCCCGCCCGTCGCGCGGGTGTGGGCCCAGTTCCAACCCGAGTACCACGATCCAATTCGGTGCCAGTAATCCACTTCCGCATAAAACAAATCGCCAACGGTATTTGCCGCCAAAAGCGATTTGAGGTTGTCGAAGAGAGGATTCCATCGCAGCACAAAACAGGCGAGGCTCTTGACGCCTGCCTTTGCAACCGCATCCCGCAGCGACCGGTTTTCAGCCATGGACATGGCGATAGGTTTCTCGACGACGATGTGCCGCCCGGCCGTGGCCACAGCGATGCCTTGCTCGGCGTGGACGTAATTTGGACCCGTGAGATCCACAATGTGGACACGTTCGTCCCGGAGCACGTCGTCGAGGGTGTTGTGGATCGTGCAATCCAGTCGGTGTTTCATTGCGAACGCTTGCGCTGTCTCCGGGCTCCGACTGCTCACCGAGACGATGCGAACACGAGGATTTTGCAACCAGCTCGCCGCGTGAGCGGCAGCGACGGAGCCCGCTCCGTGAATCGCAACACCGTATGGGCCTTGATCGTTGCTCATGGGAATTGAACCGTTCGTCTTTCGTGTACCCTGGCACACTTGCCTTAGGCGATCCCTCGCATGAGGAGATTCCTTGTGTGAGACGATCGAGTGGGGGGCGGAAAAGGTGCCAGGAACCGTTTTCTT
The DNA here is from genome assembly GCA_020849945.1 of Pirellulales bacterium. Classification (GTDB taxonomy): domain Bacteria; phylum Planctomycetota; class Planctomycetia; order Pirellulales; family Lacipirellulaceae; genus JABDGM01. Next base: position 8,031 of record JADZFK010000198.1, read on the forward strand.
TTGCATAATCCCCAGTGGCTGCTCGATGCGGTCGGCCCATGCCCCAAATCTAGCAATCGCCTCTCAGCATGTCAATTAACAGTTCCTAGTATCTCCTGTAGGGTCGAGATTCCAATCTCATTGATTAGAATCTGGAGAGGGGAAACCGAAGTTTTCCAACGTTTTGTAGATCGTTTGTTCCTTGGCTGACACCTTTTCCGTCCGCACCTTTTCCGTCCGTTCTCAGGTCGTTCATAGGGCACAGCTTGAGGTGCGTTAGATGGAGAGGTATGATAAAATATTCTCAGAATGTGTGCGAAAGCGTTCCCAAATGGTCATTGGCTTAATGCGAGCTTGAGAAAGGCACACTACTTCATGGATTCTTGATGATAGAGTTGTTATGGAACGATCATTGATCTTGTTAAAACCAGATTGTATTCAGCGACGGTTGATGGGGCGAGTTATCGCTCGGTTTGAAGACAAGGGCCTGAACATCATCGCGATGAAGATGATGCGGGTGACGCCGGAGTTGGCCAAGAAGCACTATGCCGAGCATGTGCAGAAGGAGTGGTACCCAACATTGGAAGGGTTTATCACGGGCGGGCCGATCGTGGCGGCGGTGGTGGAAGGGTTAGAGGCGATTCGGGTAGTGCGCGATATGCTGGGGGCAACAAGCGGGCTGAAGGCCGCGGCGGGGACAATTCGCGGCGACTTTAGCTCGAGCCGGCAAATGAACCTCGTGCATGGGTCGGATGGGCCCGATGCGGCGGCTCGCGAAATCGCACTTTATTTTCGCGAAGATGAAATATGCGCGGGCGAACTAACGTTGCGGCCTTGGTTGCGTGCCGCCGACGAGTAGCCGTTCATCGAGCGACGACATGGACTGTGCGGTGTTGACGAAGTTCGCTGGTGCGCGCTATGCTCGCGCGCTGCTTCGTGTCGCGTCTAGACAGTGATTGGTTGAATTAGCCGCATCTGTTGGCCGTGCGGCGGAACATGCCGATGGCAGTGTCCTCTTGCGTGGTAGCGTTCGTGGCGAGATACTCACGGTTTGCAGGCTGGCCTTGCAATGCGAGCGAGGCTGCAGCCTCTTTTCGATCCAATAGCAACCTGTAATAGGTATTATGAAATGAGACGTGCGAAGATAACGATTGTTGGCGCAGGCAACGTAGGCGCGACGACCGCCCATTGGTGCGCGGCTGCTGAGTTGGGCAACATCGTATTGCTCGATATCCCACAAACGGGCGACATGCCGAAAGGCAAAGGGCTCGATTTGCTGCAAGCCTCGCCGATCATGAGCTTCGATTCGTCGATCACGGGTACAACGAGCTATGAAGATACGGTCGGGAGCGATGTGGTGGTCATCACGGCCGGTATCCCGCGCAAGCCTGGCATGAGCCGCGATGACTTGCTGGCCACGAATGCGAAGATCATGACCGACGTATGCGAGCAGGTGAAGCGAACGAGCGAGCATGCGGTTGTGATCGTTGTGAGCAACCCGCTCGATGCGATGGTGCAGCGAGCGATGCAAGTGACGGGGTTTGAGCCGAGTCGGGTGGTAGGGCAAGCGGGAATTTTGGATACGGCCCGTTATCGCGCGTTCCTTTCAATGGAACTAGGCGTGAGCGTGAAAGATATTTCCGCACTGCTGATGGGCGGCCATGGCGATACGATGGTGCCGATCCCCAGTTGTACGTCGGTTGGTGGCATGCCGATTACGCAACTCATCGATAAGAAACGTCTTGATGAGATCGTCGATCGCACTCGCAATGGCGGCGCGGAAATTGTTTCGCTGTTGAAGACGGGTAGTGCGTACTATGCCCCGTCGGCTGCCACGGCCCAAATGGTCGAGGCCGTGATTCGCGACCAGAAGCGGGTCGTGCCTTGCGCCGCGTATTGCGACAAGGAATACGGCGTTGGCGGCTACTACGTCGGCGTACCCGTGGTCCTCGGTGCTAGCGGTGTCGAGCGGATTATCGAACTCAAGCTTACGGCCGAGGAGCAGGCGGCATTTCAGAAGAGTGTCCAGGCCGTCAAGGAGTTGGTCGGCGCAATGGGGAAGTTGGTATAAGAGCCTATCCCGGATTTTTCACCACGGAGCACGCCGAGGTCACGGAGAACAAGCCAAGAGATCGTCTGAAGCAAGGTCAACCGCCAGAAGCTACGAGACAAGGTGCTTCCGCCGTTCATGGTGGTAGGGGGACTTGCTACTGGTTTTCTCCGTGCCTCCGTGGTATTGATTGTGAGAAATGCGGATTATGCCGCATTCGGGCAAATAATGTCTGGAACGAGGAGAATTGAAGAAAAGGTGAGGTGAGCTTGCCGAATTCTTCCCGTTGACACGACCGGGCGGCTCGTTTAGAGTCGCGTTTCGTCTTGTGGCAACAATTGTTATGCCGCACTTCTGAGTGGTTGCTAGCACGAAAGCCTGGGTCAGCCAAGTTTCGCATCCAGGCCGTGCGTGTTGGGCTTTGGGTTCCAACCTTTGGAGATTCGCCTCGATATGAATCGAATCGCACCGGCTAAGAAGAGTACGATTTCGCCTCAGCCGCATATCGGAAGCGAACTTTTTCGCGAGCGGTTCACGGGTGTGCGGACCGTGCCGGGAGGCGAGCCGATCGCCTCGTTCGCTTCGTTTGCCCCGATTCACTATGAGAAACGCTATGCCTATCCGTTGATTGTGTGGCTTCACGGTGAGCAAGGGAATGAACTGGAACTTCGGCAGGTGATGCCGTTGATTAGCTTACGGAATTTTGTGGCGATAGCGCCACGAGGTCTTGTTGCGAATGCACGAGACGGCCGCGATTACGATTGGGGCGAAACGAGCGAAGCGATCGAGTGGGCGGAAACACGGATTGCGGAGTGCGTGGAGGTTGCGCAGGGGCGTTTCAACATCCACCCGCGCCGAGTGTTTCTGGCAGGCCGGGGGGCGGGTGGCACGATGGCGTTGCGAGTAGCGTGGCGGTCGCCGAAAAGTTTTGCGGGGGTGGCGGCGATGAATGGCCCGATCCCAAAGCGATTCAACCCGATGCGAAGAGTGAAGGAAATTCGTGAGTTGCCCTGCTTGCTGGCTACCTCACGCGATCGGGCGGCCTACCCGCCAGAAGATGTTTGCCGAGACCTGCGCTTGCTGCATATTGCAGGTTGTACGGTGGCGTTGCGTCAGTATCCATGTGCGGATGAGCTGACGAACAGCATGCTGGCGGATCTCAATCAGTGGGCGATGGAACTTGTCTGCGGCAACAAGGTGTGATTCGCTGGGCCCGAGTTGTTTTCTTGCCTGTCTTTTGTTTCGGTTCTATCGGGCGAATGATAGCGGCGCGCGCATTGGGGTAATACTGGAATTCTGGGCTGCGCGGCAGTGCGGGTGCAGGAACGCTATTGTTTTCATGCGGCGGTTGCTAGCGTGGGTTTTTGATTTTCTGGCGTAGGGTGTGCCGGGGCGTTGGCGGATGTGGGTGAGTAGTCGATCATCCTCGCTCAAGAGGGCCGCGCGAACTTGCAGGATTGCCTCGCCCGTGATTCCATCGTTCCAGAA
>JADZFK010000199.1 GCA_020849945.1 Pirellulales bacterium
ATCTTCCATGAACCAACTTATTTGCTGCTACGTGTAGGGGCACCCCAGCATTTCTGCCACGATTCATGCTCTATTTCCTTCGTGTTCTTTGTGTTCTTTGTGGTTTGACTTAGCGCTGTAGTTTTAGGGGAGGGTTCGCGCATCCCAGGATTCTTGGCCTTGCTCGACCCGCTACCCGAATCGGAACCGGTTTTGAGACAAAGCCTAGTGCTTTGGTAACTGCTTCCTATTTCCGCCCCCTGCCCCCTGCATCCCGCATCCTGTATCCTGGACTCCGTCATAACGATCTTACAATGAACCACGTTCTCCGCGCATTGAGACGCGATGGAAAAAGTCATATGACTATGAAAATAGCTATTCACGGAGCGGGCGGACGGATGGGGCAACGGGTCACCGCGTTGGCTGCCAAGGACTCGCGATTCAAGATCGTGGCTGCGCTCGAGTCGGCTAATCATCCGCTGCTTGGTACCGATGCTGGCCTCATTGCCGGGGTGGGCGAAATTGGTGTGCCGCTTGGCGTCGTGGGCGAATCGGATGCCGACGTGGTGATTGATTTTTCGGTGCCCGCCGCGGCCGTCGCCGTCGTTGCCCACTGCTTGGAGTTCAAGCGGCCGGTCGTCGTTGCCACCACGGGTTTAGAGCGCGACCAGCAAGATTTCATCCGCAAGGCGGCCCACTCGATTCCGATCGTGTGGTCGCCCAGCATGAGCACGGCGGTGAACGTGGCGATGAAACTCACCGACATCGCGGCCCGTGCGCTGCGAGATCTGCCATCGGGTGTCGATGTCGAGATCATCGAGTGCCATCATCGTTTCAAGGAAGATGCCCCCAGCGGCACCGCGCTCAAGTTTGGCAAGATCGTGGCCGAGGCGATGGACATGGATGATGCGGTGCATGGCCGCTCGGGTCGGCCGGGTCAACGCCCACGCAACGAAATTGGCTACCACGCCGTCCGTGCCGGCGATAATCCCGGCGAGCACACGATTTTGTTTGGCATGCTTGGCGAGAAGCTCGAAATCCACGTGGCCGCCAGCAATCGCGATTGCTACGCCCAAGGTGCCCTGCTCGCCGCCGCATGGCTCCGCGGCAAACCGGCCGGCCTGTACGGCATGAGCGATGTGTTGGGGCTGTGATCGGTCAAGAGCTGAGAGTCGAGAGTCAAGAGCCAGAAAGAGCTTGCAACGTTGAGTTCTCATTCTGGCTCTTGACTCTCCGCTCTTGACTCTTGACTCCCCTCCAATGGCCAAATGTGAAGAAGGATACCTGTGCGACGTGTGTGGCCACGATGTGGCCGAGATCACCGAGAGTGATCTGTACTTGCGGTACGTTGTCGGCCTGCTCGATCCCGAAGTGCTCCACACGACGAGCGAACGCCACATCCGCTGCAATCCGACGCTTGCGCAGTATATCATGGCCGACGATTTCCCGCCCGTCGTTGTCGAAGGCCCATTCGCTAAGCGCGGGCTCGACCCGGCCTTCGTGCGCGAACGCGAGGTTCTATTCACCCGCGGCTGGAAACGGCTGCGGGAAGTCGCCACGCTCGAAATTCCAATCATTGCGTATCCGCTGCCCGAGGTGCTTGCAAAGACCGAAGGTCGTGGCACGGACTTTAGTCCGTGAGCGTTGTTGTAGCACGGACTTTAGTCCGTGGGTTAATTGGCACGGACTGAAATCTGTGCTACGTGGTTTGTGCCACGTGGATTGTGCCGTGTCATCTTTTTGGAATGGCCTTGTGAGGACCTTCGTACTTCGGTCATAATTCGCGGGCGATGAAAGTCGGCTCCACCAGAAACAACGCCGTGAGTTCCGCAGGCCCCAGTAACCCGAAACCGGGTTGGCCGGGGCTTGGAATTGCATCTGCCGAACACGTCGGCGAGCACGATCACCTGCCATCGCTCTACCGCGACACGAGCTTCGTGGGGATGGCCGTCACTCAATTCCTCGGTGCGTTCAACGATAACGTTTTTAAGCAGTTGATTCTGCTGTTGGCTACGCCGACGGTTGCCCAGGTTAAAGAAGGCTCGGCCACCGACTTGCAATCGCAGGCCCAGTTCGTGTTCGCGGCCTCGTTTCTGATTTTTTCCGGCTTCGCGGGCTTCCTTTCCGACCGCTTCAGCAAGCGGCCCATCGTCATTCTTTCGAAGGTTGCCGAGATCGCGTGCATGTTGTTTGGCGCGATTGGGTTCTACTTCTACTCGTACATCGGCCTGAGCGGCATGTTCGTAGTGCTGTTTCTGATGGGAACTCAAAGTGCGTTTTTCGGTCCGTCGAAGTACGGCATCCTGCCCGAAATGCTGCGACCGTCCGATTTGCCACGCGCCAACGGCATCTTTCTCATGCTCACCTTTCTGGCCATTATTTTTGGGATGGCGCTCGCTGGCGGGTTGAGGGAATTACTCGGCAATGAAATGTGGATCGCTTCACTGGCTTGTGTCGGCATTGCCGTGCTGGGAACGGCGACTTCGTTCTGGGTTCGCCCCGCGCCGGTTGCCCAACCCGACCTGCAGTATAGTTGGTCGTGCTGGATGATCTCGCGCGATACGCTGGCCTTGCTGCGAAAGGATCGGGAACTGCTCGGGGCGATCATCGTCGTGGCCATGTTTTGGCTGGTGGGCAGCATGGTGTTGCAAACCGTCAATGCACTTGGTAAATCGCAGTTGGGGCTCAATGAACTCTTCACGAGTATACTGGCCGCATCGATCGGCATCGGAACCGCCGTCGGGTGCATTTTGGGCGGATACCTTTCGCACAATCGCGTCAATCGAAATGTGGTGGTAGGCGGCGCGTTCGGAACCGTTGCCATGCTCGCCCTGCTGGCCCTGCCCGGCGGCGAACATCGCCACTTGCTCGGGTTCTACGGCAGCATTCCGGTGCTCATTCTAATGGGTGTTTTTAGTGGCATGTTCATCGTACCCGTGCAGGTTGCACTGCAATCGAGGCCGCCGCGTGAAGAGAAGGGACGCATGATCGCCACGATGAACCAACTCAGTTGGATCGGAGTGATCCTCGGCGCACTCATCTACAGCATATGCCTGTGGGGACTGCAATACACGGGTGGCCCGCGTAGTCACATCTTCGGTGCCATGGCCCTGCTCATGCTGCCCGTCGCCCTGTTCTACCGGCCAAGCGACGAACGGCTGCCAGAAGCTGGCGCGGAACCGCCACTCGTGTGAGGGGCAAATCACCGCGGCACAAAGCCGTTAAGGTTCGATCCGGCGAGGCGGGGAGCGGCCGCTCTTCACTGTTAAGTTCGAAATCGTCGAGTTCGTAAACTGGTGATCCACGAGTGCCGCGAGCGCCGCATCGGCATCGAACTTCGCAGGGTCAACCG
>JADZFK010000200.1 GCA_020849945.1 Pirellulales bacterium
ACCCCCACGCATTGTTTGGAAATCGAGTTATGCGACTTACTTTGCGGACGTTGTTGGCTTACTTGGATGATGTGCTCGATCCGGTCGATAAGGAGGAGCTCGCGCAGAAGATTGAATCGAGCGAGTTTGCCGAAGACCTCGTCCACCGCACGCGCGATACGGTGCGGCGGTTGCGGCTCAGTGCACCACAGGTGCTTGGGGTGGGGATGGGGCTGGACCCGAACACGGTATCGGAGTACTTAGACAACGTGATGCCGCCCGAGCAAGTGGGTGATTTCGAGCGGATTTGTTTGGAGTCGGACGTCCACTTGGCCGAGGCGACGGCCTGTCATCACGTGCTGACGATGGTGTTGGGCGAGCCAGCGGAGGTGGACCCGATCGCACGGCAGCGGATGTACGCGATCATGAGCGAGTTGGGTAATCCTCGCGAGCTTCGCGTGGATGCGCCCCATGCCAGCCCCGATGCGGCAGCCGTGGCCGCTGCGCCACCCGCGGCCGTTCGTGAAGTACCGGTGGCTCCATCGACGGTGCCTTCGACGGTCCCGTCGGCGGTCCCGAGCGTTGCGAGGTCACGTACTTCGGAGGTGCCCGACTATCTGCGCGCGGGTTCATGGTGGAAGTCGCCGAGCGCGACGATCGGTCTTGCAGTCGTCGTTCTTGTTGGTACCGCCGTGGTGTTGTTCACGAGTTTGGGTGAGTGGTTTGTGGGAGGCGAAAGCCCGCAGCCGGCGATCGCTCAAAGCAGCGGCGAAGCGAGTTCATCGGCCGAGGGAACCTCACCTGCGGCGGCACCATCGCCGGGCGAACAGGCCACGATTCCATCCACCAGTTCGGCTTCACAAGAAGAAGTGGAGACACTGCCGCCTGCCGAGGCACCGAGCGCCGAGAACGAGGCCTCGTCTAAACCGGATGCGACTTCAACTGCTGCCGCTGTCGCACCAGAGTTGCCATCGGCGGCTCCATCGGAGTCGCCATCCGCATTACTATCAACGACAGCAACCGATTCACCACCGACAACACCACCGGCGAATGTGGCGAGCACGGTGGCGGCTGCGCCTGAGGTTTTGTTGCCGCCGCCGGTTGCACCGCCGACTACGACAACGGCGTCGCCCGCCGAAGCGGTCTTGCCTGCAGAGGGTGGAGTGACGGCACCACCGATACCTCTTCCACAAGAGAACACGGAATCGACCAGCGAGGAGAAACCGAAAGTGCCGCCCGATACGGGCATGTTCTGGGGTGGGAAGATGGTCTTGCTGCGGCACGATGGGGAGCAGGGGGGGTGGTATCGGGTTCAACCCCGCGCTACGCTTGCGCCGGGGGAACGATTGCTTTCGCTGCCCGAGTTTCGCCCAGACGTTTCGCTCGCGGCAGGTTTTCGGTTTGTAATGTCTGGCAGTACACAAGTGGTGTTGGGGAATGGAAACGCGGCCGAGCCGACCGAACCAATTGCCGCGGCGACTGCGGAAGAACCGGTACCCACAGTCCAAGTGCTTTATGGTCGCGTTATGTTCATGAACCCGACGAATGAGGAGAAGCGATTGCGGCTCATGTTCGGGGGCATGGGAGGCGAGGCGAAGCTATCGGGCAGCGCGGTGCTGGCGGTGGAAGTGGCGAAGAAGTACGTTGCGGGGCAAGACCCACGGCAGGTCTCGTCGCCGGTGGAAGTCCGAATGTTCGCGCCGAACGGCGGGATTGCATGGACCGACGTGGCGGGTGAGAAGGTCGTCGAGAAGCCCTCGCGTTGGATACTGACCGACGGTGGAGCGGGCGACGTTGCGGAGGATACCGCGCCGCCCGAGTGGATCGACCACGAACCGATCGTGCAATTGAGCGAGCAGCGATACGGTGTCCCGGCGATCGAGGCGGAGCTAACATCGAACAAGCCGGCGGAAACACAACTGCTGGAGCTTTTTCAGGGGAGTAGCCGCAAGGAGGTGAAATCGCTGGTGGCCCGCAGCAGCGTTCATGTAGGCTTGTTCAAGCCATTCATCGATTCGTTGCGAGATTCGGAGCAGAAGGCGAATTGGAAGATGCATATCGAATCGCTGCGAGCGGCGATGTCGTTGAGTTCGGAGTCGGCGGAGCATGTGTATCAATCGCTGGCCGACGAGCGTGGCAAACCGGCCGCCGCCGATCTGTACGAGATGCTATGCGGCTACAGCGCGGAACAGGTCGGCCTGACGCCCGATGCTATGAAGACGGGCGCCGTGCTGAAGCTCATCAACTGGCTGGAGAATGACAGCCTAGACTACCGCGTACTGGCCGTGCATGACTTAGCCGAGATTACGGGCAAACGGCTGATGCCGAACCCGGCCGCCAACCTGGCGGAACGGAAACAAAATGTGCGGCAATGGCGGAATCGATTGGAATCGGGCGAGCTCAAGCCGGTGGGGAAGCCGTGAACCGGGGACCGACAACTCTCCTTAACTATGTAGGAGCGCTAAGCCGCGAGCGGATAGGGAGTGCATCGCCAAGCTATACTGGTTGTTATGCGATTTTGCCTCACCCAATTGATTTGGCCATTCTTGGCTGTGCTGCTGTTCGGTGGTGTTCTGCCCAATGGAGCTTGGGCTGCATTTGCCACGGGGTTTTCCACGGGGACGGTTCAGAACTCATCGATTGTTGAAGCTTCTGGGATCGTGGCCAGCCGAAAGAATCCGAACGTTTTGTGGACGCACAACGATTCGGGCGACTCGGCGCGAGTGTATCCGATCTCGACGGCGGGGGCGAATCTGGGGGCGTACACGCTCTCGGGCGCATCGAGCTCCGACTGGGAGGATATTGCGATTGGACCGGGGCCGGTGACGGGCACACAGTACTTATATGCGGGCGATATCGGCGACAACAACGCGAGCCGCGGCACAATCGCCGTCTACCGAGTTGCCGAACCGACGGTGAGTGATACGCAATCGCCTACTTCGGCAACGCTCACCGGTGTCGATAAACTCACGCTTGCGTACCCCGATGGGGCGCGCGACGCGGAGAGCTTGTTCGTGGACCCGGCAACCCGCGATATCTACATCATTTCAAAACGAGACGCCGTGCCTCGCTTGTACCGGGCGGTATACCCGCAGGCCACGAGCGGCACCACGATACTCGAGTTCATGGGTACATTGCCTTCGGTGCCGTACTGGCTAACGGCCGCCGACATTTCGCCCGATGGCAACTCGATCATCATGCGGACATCGCTCAGCAACACGGGGAAGATCTATCAACGGCCCGCAGGTGGCTCGGTATTGGATACTTTACTCACTGCGCCGACAAATGTGACCTTGCTCTCCCAACCGCAGGGAGAGGCGATTACCTTCGACCCAAACGGCCACGGTTTCTACTCGTTGAGTGAGAACTCCAGCCAGCCACTTTATTATTACGACCGCTTGGGCCCGCCAGCGGGAACTATGTATTGGGATGCCGACGGCGTGGCCGCCGGTTCGCGCGCTACCACGGGCGTCGGCACGGGCGGAAGCGGGACGTGGAACACTTCCTCGTTGCGGTGGTACAACGGCAGCGCCGAAATCAAATGGTCGGGCGCAGATGATGCCGTCTTCTGGGGAACCGCCGGAACCGTTACGCTGGCCGCGGGGCAGAGCGTCAACAGCCTGGCATTCAAAGCGACGGGATACACCTTGACTGGCTCGACGCTGACGCTGGCTGGAGGTTCCGTTCAAGTGGAAACTGGCGTTACGGCCACGATCGCGTCGCAAGTGGCGGGCACCGTGGGGCTTGCGAAACTTGGCGAAGGAACGCTTGTTCTCTCGCAGGCGAATTCTTATGCAGCTGGAACGGCGATCAACGCGGGCGCACTGCTCGTGACGAATACGACCGGAAGCGCTACCGGAACGGGGCCGATCGATGTAGCTTCAGGCGCGCGGCTGGGCGGGACGGGAACCGTGCTTGGCGCGGTGACGAACAGCGGCACCGTGTCGCCGGGCAGTAGCGTGGGAACGCTTCACGTTGGAGGCGCGTTCGCGCAAACGGCCGGGGGCCGGCTGGAAATCGAATTGGCTTCGCTCGCAAGTTTCGACCATCTGGTGGTCGGCGGAACTGCGAACCTAGGAGGTACGCTGGCGGTTTCGCTCGTTGGAGGGTTCGTACCTGCCTGGGGCAATTCGTTCGAGGTGCTTTCTTCAACTGGACTTGCCGACACCACGTTTTCCAACGCCGAGTTGCCAAAGTTGCCGGGCAGTTTAGCTTGGAGAATGACGTACGCTTCCGCTGCCGTGCAGTTGCTCGTGGCGCTAGCGGGCGACTTCAACCTGAATGGGACGGTTGATGGTGCAGACTACGTGCTCTGGCGAACAGGCTTGGGAACTACCCATACGCTTGCCGATTACGAAACGTGGCGTGCCCACTTTGGGGAATCGGCGAGCGGATTGGAAGCGGGAACGAATGTGGTGGCCTCGGTGCCCGAGCCGGGCTGGGGGGCGGGGATAGTGTTCGGCGGGTTGGTGGGGCTTTGGCGAAGGATTCGCGGCGGCCGACGGCGAGCCGTCGGCTCGGGGGCGGAAGCGGTGAAAAAACCGGGAAATACCCGGTTTGTGCGCGAAGGCGAATCGCGGTAGAATGAGCCGTTTACCGTGGGATCAAGAATACAAGAATAATATGGGTGTGCTGCAGCCATCGGCGAATTTCCCGATGGCCTTTAGTCAGGTAAACAGGACGAGGAGTTGAAAGTTACGTGCAGATACAAGTTTCCACACGGCATGGTCAGTTGAGCGAGGCTTCGCAGCAGAAGATCGCAGGTAAGGCGGAGAAATTGCTCCGAATATTTGACCGGCTGACGGCGATTGGGATCATCGTGGATTTGACCGACGAGGCCCAACCGCGAGTTGATTTGAAGGTATCGGCCGAGCATAAGCACGATTTTGTCGCCCACGACCAGTCGGAGAGTTTGATGGGCTCGGTGGATACGGTGCTTCATCGAATGGAGCAGCAACTGCGGAAGTACAAGGAAAAGGTGCAAGAGCACCATCGCGGGGCTTAGGCCGTGCTTAACGAGGCAGCTGAGGAGTTCTAGGAAGACCGAGGAGGGGGCATGAAGACCGAACCCTCCCCTCGCCACGACGAGTTGCATGCAACCTTGCCACCCCCAAAGAAGGAGAAAAGGGTTAGTGGTTGAATTGAATCGCGGGAAGCGAGACGTGAATTGGCAGAGATTTGGTTGGATCGATGGATTGAATTCGATCTTTGGCAAGTGAAGCGCGAAGGAAAGAGTGCCTGAGGCACTGACTGGAACAGCATTTTGCAGGCAATTGTGGCTGACGAGGGCGGAACGATCTTGGGTGCTCGCGTGAGCTTTCACCAGACAGGCGTTTGAAAGAAGAATTGGTAGTCGAGGCGAGAACAGCAATGAAGTTTTCCGATTTTATTTGCAGAGAGGCGATCCGCACCACCTTAGAGGCCGACGCGAAGCAGAGCGTAATACGAGCCATGGCGAATTCGTTGCTCGAGGCCAAGAAGATCGAGACGGGTGATTTCGAGGGAATCATCGAAGCGATCTTGAAGCGCGAAGAGCTTGGAAGTACAGGGATTGGTCGCGGGGTGGCGGTGCCGCACACGAAGCATCCTTCGATCGAGAAGTTGGTGGGGACAGTGGCCATCAGCGGCGGCGGGGTGGATTTTGAAAGCCTGGATGGCGAGAAGGTGCATTTGTTGTTCCTGCTGGTATCACCGCCGGATCGGCCGGGCGACCACCTGCGAGCGCTGGAAAATATCTCGCGGCAGCTTCGGGACGAAATGTTCTGTCGCCTGCTCAAGCAGTGCAAGACACCCGATGAAGTGTGGCAATTGTTGATGGAAGCCGACAACAACCAATTTCCTTCGTAGGGGGCCTGTTGAAATTACGCGAATGGGGTCACGCGCGGAGGAACACGGCTTGCATGGAGCCGCGTCGTTGCCGGCGCGAGACACGATCACCGGCGCGGCTCGATGCAAACTAACCGGATAACCCGTACCGTAACGATTCGAAATCCGCAGGGGATGCACGCGCGCCCGGCGGAGGCGTTTGTTCGGTTAGCGAGCCAGTTTGAATCGGAAGTCCAACTGATTCGAGAGGAACGTCGGGCAAATGCCACGTACATGTTTGAGTTGCTAACGTTGGGTGCCGCGCAAGGCACCCAGATATTGATTGAAGCCGTGGGGCCAGATGCCCAGGCGGCAGTCGAGGCGTTGGCCGATCTCGTGGAAAACGGTTTCCTCGAATTGGACCGACAGCTCGACGACACGACCCAAAAGTGAGCGAAGGCGGAAGAGGTATTCGAGAAGAGTGTGGCGTTGGGGCTGCCACGGCTGCAAGGCATCGGGACCAAGGCCGAACGGCGAAGGTCCCTCGGCAGCGCCCTTCTCGATGGTTTCCGCCATGTGGCGCGCGAAGGCGCGCCGCGGCTCATCGTACCGTTCATGACCCATGCGGCCGCGTGGAGTGAAGGAGAAATCTCGACGACCAAAGCTCTGAAATGCCGCCTTTCCCTTTGCGTTGCGAAGGATCAGGCGAGAGAGCATCGAAGGGTCGGGAGTTCCCACTGTTTCCGCGGCTGCTCCACCAAAAACAATTAAGACAATCGACTGAGCGTGGCTTGTTGCTTGGCGCGACGGCCTGATCGTTGTCTTCCGGATCGAATTCGCGGCCTAGGCTCTTCTTTCTGCCAGCCTGCGGCGCGACCCGAATTCGGCGCAACGAGAAGAGGCCTGATCACGGCCTGCCGATGATCGCCGGGCGTCCGCCGGATAAGGCGTTTCCCAGCCCCCGTTGGGTGCTAGGAATTGCGGAAGCTCGCCGCGGCTCAGGTTCATCGCCCCATGGAACGCTTACAAGGGATTGCCGTATCGCCCGGGGTGGCGATTGGCGAAGTGCTGGTGATGGATAACGAGGGATTCCGTATCCCTCGGCGTTTCCTTTCGCGCGATGCCGTGGATGACGAAATGGAGCGGCTCGATAAGGCCATCGCCGCTTCGACGGCGGAGATCGAGCGACATCGGGTCCGAGTCTCTCAGCAGTTAGGAAAGGATTCGGCGGCGATCTTTTCAGCCCATATCCAGATGCTCAACGACCGGGGGTTGCGAGCCAAGCTGGAGGAGATGATCCGGCAGCGGCACTATTCGCCCGAATATGCGGTCAGCCGAGCCTTGCGGTACTACGCCAAGATCATCCAATCGCTCGAAGGCGATTACATGCCGGAGCGGGCGACCGATATTTTCGATATCGAGAAGCGATTGTTGCGGCATTTGTTTGGTAAGCGGCGCGAGGAGTTGGCCCATATCAATGCCGAGGTGCTCGTGCTGGCCCACACGCTCACGCCGAGCGAAACCTCGCACCTCAACCCGAAGTATGTGAAGGGCTTCGTGACCGAGATCGGCGGGGCGGGCAGCCACACGGCGATCGTGGCCGAGGCACTGGGCATACCAGCCGTCGTGGGCATCGGGCCGTTCTTAAGCAACGTATCGGGCGGCGAGACGGCGATCATCGACGGCTACCAAGGCGTGGTGATTCTGCACCCGGACGAAGAAACGATTGCTCGGTATCGGCATGAGGTTGTGCAGTACCATACGCACGCCGCCAAGCTGGAGAAGCTGCGCGACCTGCCCGCCGTAACGGCCGACCAGGTTACGATCCAACTGCTCGGCAACATCGAGTTTCCGTACGAGGTGGAGCAGTGCCAGAAACGCGGGGCGAACGGGATCGGTTTGTATCGGACGGAATTCTTGTTCCTTTCGCGCGATACCGAGCCGACAGAGGAAGAGCAAACGGCGGCCTACACGGCTGTGGCCACGGCGCTAAAAGGCCAACCGGTCGTGATGCGGACGATCGACCTGGGGGCCGACAAAATGCCAGGACTTTCGCCGCCCGAGGACGAGGACAATCCCTTTCTGGGGCTGCGAAGCATTCGGCTCGCACTGAAGAATCCAGAGATGTTCCGCACCCAGCTACGGGCGATCTTACGCGCGAGCACGGCCGGGAATATCAGCATCATGTTCCCGCTCGTGAGCACGTTGCTCGAACTAAAGCATGCCAAGATGATGCTTCGGGAAGCCCGCGAAGACCTGGATGAAGAAGGGGCTGCCTACGATCGCGATATCAAAGTTGGCATGATGGTCGAGGTGCCGTCGGCCGTGGTGATGCTCGATCACTTTGCCGAGGAGGTGGATTTCTTCAGCATCGGCACGAACGACCTGATCCAATACGCGCTCGCGGTGGATCGGAGCAATAAGGACGTGGCGGGGCTGTACACGGCGGCCGACCCGGCCGTCATTCGCCTCATCGATATGGCGGTGCGAACCGCTCAGTCGCGCGAAGTGCCGATCAGCATGTGCGGCCAGATGTGTGGCAGCCCATTGTACACCATGTTGCTGCTGGGGCTTGGGCTACGCAGTTTGAGCCTGACCCCCGCGGCGATCCCCGAGGTCAAGCAAGTGTGTCGGCGCGTCAACCTTTCATCCTGCGAGCGTGTCGCCCAGCGTGTGCTCGAATTAGAAAGCGCCCGCGACGTAAAAACCTATTTGAAAGAGGAGCTATCGAAGGTCTTGCCGGAAGTGCCGGTATGAGAAGCGAGGATTGAGGGTGCCCCATGCATGCGGCAGGGAGAATCTCCCGCCGAAGCCGCAAATAGGCGATGCCTGGTCACACTTCATTCGTCTTCAACCAGAATTGTGATATTTCAAGGCCGCGTTCGGCCTTGGTCACTCGAACACAACAGTACACGGAATCCATTTTCACCATGAAACAGGAAATGCTAATCAACGTCGCGCAATCGGAAGAATGCCGAATTGCGATCGTTGAAGACGGACAACTCGAAGAATTGTATCTCGAGCGCACGAGCCAGCAGAATTATGTCGGCAACATTTACAAGGGTCGGATCGTCAACCTCGAACCGAGTATTCAGGCGGCGTTTGTTGATTTTGGAGTGGGACGCAACGGGTTTCTGCACATTAGCGATGTCGAGCCGCAGTACTTTCGCCAGGGTGGCTACGACCCCAAGAAGGCGTTCCAATCCAACGGCGGCCGCGATCGAGATCGAAATGGCGGTGGCCGTGGCGGGCCGTCGCGCGAATCGGAAGATAACCGATCGTTTGCAGGCGACTTCGAAGAGGAAACCGACGACGATCGCCGCGAATCGTTCGCCGAACGCGGCGAAGAGAGCGGCGTTGAAGACCGCTTCGAGGACGAAGAGGTGCTCGTCCCGCGCGAAGGGGCCGACTTCTCCGAAGGGCGACGCGATCGCCAGGAGGCACGCCGAGGTCCGGGCGGGCGGCGGAACGGGCAGGGGCCGCGTGGGCCGCGGTTTCGCCCCGGCGTTCGGCCGCGGTTCAAGCCTCCGATCCAGGACATCTTTCAACGCGGCGACGAAGTGCTCGTGCAGGTCATCAAGGAAGGGATCGGCACAAAAGGGCCAACGCTTTCCACGTACATCAGCATCCCGGGCCGATACCTGGTGCTGATGCCCGCGCTGGGGCGGATCGGTGTTTCTCGCAAAATCGAGAATGACGACGACCGCCATCGATTGCGAGATATCCTGCGAGAACTGAATCCGCCAAAGGGAGTGGGATTCATCGTGCGCACGGCCGGCACCGACCGGACGAAGAAAGAACTATCGCGCGACTTGGCATACCTGCTGCGATTGTGGAAGGTGATCGTGCGGCGGATCAAGAACACCTCGGGGCCGGTCGATATCTACGAAGAAAGCGACATGATCATCCGGACCATTCGCGATATCTTTACCGCGGAGGTCGATTCGATTCAGATCGATGAACCGAAAGCGTTCGAGCGGGCAAAGGAGTTCTTGCAGATTGTGATGCCGCGGTACGTAAGCCGGCTCAAGCTGTACGAAGGCCGCGAACCCCTGTTCCAGAAGTACAATCTGGATCAAGAGATCGCACTTATCAATCAGCGAAAGGTGCCGCTGCGAGGAGGCGGTTCGCTGGTGATCGACCAGACCGAGGCCTTGGTGGCCATCGACGTGAACAGCGGCAGCTTCCGTACCGATGGTTCGGCCGAGGACTCGGCCTACCAACTCAACCAAATCGCCGCGAAGGAGATTGCTCGGCAATTGCGATTGCGAGATTTGGGCGGCGTAATCGTCAACGACTTCATCGACATGCGGAAAGAGCGGAATCGCCGCAACGTGGAACGCACGCTCCGCGATGCCGTTCGCCGCGATCGTGCCCGCACCAAGATATTGCGCACGAGCCCGTTCGGACTAATCGAAATGACCCGCCAGCGCATTCGCCCCAGCATCAAACGCAGCGTGTACAAGGAATGCCCCGCCTGCACGGGTAGCGGCTTGGTGAAGTCGAGCGAGAGCATGGCGATTGAAGTTGCCCGCAAACTGCAGCTTGTGACGAGTTCGCCTCAGGTGGCCCGGGTGGTTGTTACGGTAGAAGAAGAGGTGGCAAACTACCTGAACAATAAGAAACGCCGGGAATTGGTGCAGCTCGAGTCGGACCACAATGTTGAGGTCCAAATCCTTGGCGGCGAAGGGCTTTCGCCCGAATATCTCAAAATCGAATGCCAAGACGCGAGCGGCCGCGAGGTGCGGATTGCAGACGTCTAAGAAATCGCCTAAACTATAGGGCTTCCCTCACCACCATCCCTCTCCCTCCTTCGGAGGGGCCTGGTCCCTCGGGACCTGCGTGGCGAAGAAGGGTTCGATTCTCGCAGATACTCTTACACACTCTTTACCAATCCTCTCACGACCATGTACGCAATCATTTCCGACGGCAATCATCAATACAAAGTCGAAGAAGGCCAAGAGCTGGTCATCAACTACCGCGACCTGCCGGCCGGCGAGAAGCTCACGTTTGATTCCGTGCTGGCCGTGGGCGGATCGGGCGACACAAAGCTCGGCAGCCCGCTGGTGGCCGGCGCGAGCGTGGCGGCCGAAGTCCTCGGCCCCGAAAAGGGCGAGAAGCTTGTCATCCAAAAAATGCGCCGCCGAAAAAACTTCCGCCGAAAAACCGGCGAACGTCACATCTTCACGCGAGTAAAGATCGGGAAGATAAGTGTGTGATTTGTGACTTTGGTCGTCGACGTGGTTGCGGTAACTTCTCATGCTATAATTCATGCATGACCCACGCGAGGTTCCTCGATGGAGCCGCCGAGAAACAAGATTCCCGAGTTCCGGCAAGATGGATACCTGCCGGAAGGGCTTTTTCGTGCCACAGAGGCCGAGATCACATTTCGTTTTGGCGCGTCGAATCGATGTCGCCAACGATTGGTTCATAGGATTCGCCGCTGGATTGAACTTTCGGGGTTTGTTCGCGCGAGACGTTTATTCATCGATGGAAGTTTCATTATTGCAAAGATAGAACCTAACGATGTTGATGCCGTAGTTCTACTGCCGATCGATTTCGATAGGCAAATCGCATCGAACTCGGCAGCTGCGGTAGAACTTGAGGAAATGCTTTTGACTCGCCGCCCGGAAGAGCTTTTTGCAGCGGAAGATGAGGTGGATTGGCAAGAGTGGATCGAGTTCTTTAGCCGCACCCGTGAAGCCGATGGCCGACCCAAGGGGCTTGTGGAGGTGGAACTGTGATTTCCAATTTGATCGAATACGAAAAGGCTCGGGAAGAACTTCGGCTGCTCGAAGAGCGACTCGATCGATTACAACAGGCCAATCCGGTTGGGGCCAAGGGGTTCACCAAGGCGGGTATCCGCAAGTTGATTGCTCGAATCCAAGAGGAACTGGCCGTTTTTGAAGGTAGCGAAGAAGCTCGCCTTTCAACATGACGATGGCCTCGGGCCGGCGAACGACACATCTTTACGCGCGTGAAGATACGGAAGATTCAGGGCCAATCACTTCTTGAAACTGGGAAGACTTGTGGGAGGGGTCTCCGACCCCAACGAGATGTTGCACTTCAAACCGTTCTCGAAGTTTGTGTGAATTCTGCGTTCGCGGCGCCTCCCACACAAATTGGCCTATTTAAAAAAGTGATCGGCCCTGCGGGAAGATTACGGCGTAGTGATTGTTCGTCTCTGTTCCTGTATACTAGAGTTCTACAAGTAGTGTTCGAGATATAACCGAAAGTTGGTAAAGAAAAGGCGGCGTATCCTGCTGGTGATTGTAAAGGTTTTCATTTCACGAGCGGGCCCGACAAGGGCACGGAGGATACGCCATGCGACAGGTTACGACAGAATCGTTGAGAGGTCCAGCGGCTGAGCTCGATTCGGAGTTGGTTGCCTTCCGATCGCAGTTTGGCGAGGCGAGTCCGCTG
>JADZFK010000201.1 GCA_020849945.1 Pirellulales bacterium
ACGGCGACTTCAACAACGACCACGTCGTCGATGCGGCCGACTACGTGATCTGGCGAAAAGGATTGGGGACAACCTACACCATGTCCGACTACTGGGTCTGGCGAAGCCAGTTTGGGCAAACGATTCCAGGGGCCGGCAGCAGCCTGGATTCTGTGAGCGCCGTGCCCGAACCCTCCCTCGGTGGGTGCCTCTTCCTAGGCATCCTGCCGGCACTATTTCGCCGGAAGAAATAGCACCCCCCATGTAACATCATGCCACGGCAACCGTTCAGGATCGACCACGGCCCAGCTATCAAGAAGGAGCGGCTCGACGGTGCCATCATCCTAACGTATAGTTAAGAGTTGACGGAACGCCCCGAATTCGCCACATTTGAGCAGTTGGGCACTCGCCACCTCCCCTTTCCACACTCCACTCATTTGGATTACCCTTACGCGACCAGCAGCCACAACACGTAATACGGACTTCAGTCCGTACCTACCACGGACTCAAGTCCGTGTCACGGCCTGCTCGCCACCCACAAACTAAACCCGTATAGGAGACTTGGCCATCGCTCTCGATCGTAAAGCTCAGCGGATCAACGAACAGATCCGAATCTCGCCCGTCCGCGTCATTGGTGATGACGGCACCCTGTATGGCGTCCTCGAAACCTCCGAAGCCTTGCAACGGGCCCGTGAAGCCGGCTTGGACTTGGTTGAAGTGGCTCCGCAAGAGAAGCCGCCCGTTTGCCGCATCATGGATTACGGCAAGTTCAAGTACCAACAAAAAAAACGGCAACATAAAGGCCATGCGCACCACGGCAAGAACAAAGAGCTTCGGCTCCGCCCAAAAATCGGCGACCACGACCTGATGACCAAGGTCAACCGCGCCAAAGAGTTCCTGGCCGAAAAGGATAAAGTCATCTTCTCCGTCATTTTCCGCGGGCGCGAAAACGCCCACACCGACGAAGGCTTCAAACTCGTCCAGCGGCTAACGAAAGAACTCGAAGAGGTCGCCAAGCTCGAACAACAACCGCTCATGCAAGGCCGCCGCATCGTCGTCATCTTCGCGCCCAAGTAGGCAGTGGCGATTGGACGTTCCTTCGCGTGCCCACCCCCGCGAATCGCTCGCCTCGGCTGGCCTCAAGGCAGGGGCACGAGAGGTCTTTCCGCTCGCGGAGAAGTAAGGTCCCGCGAACCGAGCGGGACTCAGGCCGTCCAAGTCCCCCACCACGTTGGTAGATCGTGCCGCGCGGCTCGCGGCACCTGCTTCCCCGCCCACGGTGAAATACGGATCGCCTTCGGCCGACCTCGGATCGCTCGTTGACCGGCTCTTTGCCCGGTTCTAAAATGCGGGATTCTCCCCGAACAGGCTCCCCGGCCCATGGGGGGGCGAAACGGCGGGCTTGGCCCGTGCGTCCACCGCGAGGGTGCTTCCGCTCGTTGGTTGCTGGGCCTGTCCGAGCTTTGGCTCCGTCGTCCTGCCTTGGTTTGCTCGGCGAGACGCGCGAACCTGCGAAGCGCTCGGGGCGTCCTGGTTGCATTCCCTATTTTCAGGCTGAGTTTGCCGTGGTTCAAGAAGCTATTGAGAAGGCCGATTTGCTCATCGAGGCGATGGGCTGGATCCGGCAATTCCGCGATAAGATCACGGTCATCAAGCTCGGCGGAAGCGTGATGGAAGACCCCGAGGCGCTCCGCCATCTACTCGTCGATATCGTCTTCATGGAAACGGTCGGCATGCGGCCGATCGTGGTACACGGCGGCGGCGCCGCCATCTCGCGTGCAATGACCGAGGCCCAGATCGAGCCGCGGTTCATCCAAGGGCGGCGTTACACGGACGACGCCACACTCCAAATCGTCGAGCGCGTGCTGGCCGGCCAGATCAACGAATCCATCGCCGCAAGGATCGAGGAATTCGGCGGCCGGGCCATGCCGCTAAACTTCACTGGCGAAAAAAACAACAACGTCCTCTACGGCGAACGCATCACCCTGCCGGGCGACGACGGCAAGCCAATCGACCTTGGCCACGTGGGCCGCGTCACCCGCGTCGATCGCGATACGATCGAAAACCTCTGCTACGCCGGCCAGGTGCCCATCATCCCTTCCATGTGCGAAACCAAATCGGGCGAGCGGCTCAACGTGAATGCCGATACGGCGGCCACCGCCGTGGCCCAAGCGCTCGGCGCCGAAAAGCTCGTGTTCCTCAGCGATGTGAACGGCGTTCGCCGCGATAAGAACGATCCCAACACGCTCATCCACTCGCTCACGGCAAACGAAGCCCAGCGGCTCATCGCCGAGCGGGCCATCGAGGCCGGCATGATCCCCAAGGTCGAAGCCTGCCTCGAAACGCTGCAACAGGGCGTCCGAAAAATCCACATCATCGATGGCCGCATCCGACACTCGCTCATGTTGGAAATCTACACGAACGAAGGCATCGGCACCGAAATCATTGCGAGTTAACCACATGGCAAGCGCCCCCACCATGAACCCCGCCACGGCCGACCTGTTCGCGCGATACGTCGTGCCGAACTACACGCGATCCCCCATCGCGCTCGTCCGTGGCGAAGGCTCCCACGTGTGGGACGACCAGGGCCGACCCTACCTCGATTTCTTCCCCGGCTGGGGCTGCAACTTGCTCGGCCACTGCCCGCCACCGGTCGTGCGGGCCATCCAAGAGCAGGCCGCCCTACTCATCCACGTACCCAACACGTGGCACACCGAGGTGCAAGGCCGCTGGGCGCAGCTCCTTTCGCAACATAGTTTTGGCGGCAAGGCGTTCTTCTGCAACTCGGGGGCCGAAGCCAACGAAGCGGCCATTAAGCTCGCTCGCCTTCACGCCACCGATGGCCGCTACAAAATCATCACCTTTCGCGGCGGGTTCCATGGCCGCACCTACGGCGCCACCAGCGCCACGGCACAACCGAAGTACCACGAGGGCATCGGGCCGTTGCTCGGCGGTTTTTCCTACGCCCCTTACGGCGATTTGGAGGCCGTCCGCTCGCTCGTCGACCGCGAAACGTGCGCGATCCTCATCGAACCCGTGCAGGGCGAAGGGGGCATCCGCATCCCGCCCCCCGGGTTCTTGCAAGCGCTGCGAGCCCTGGCCGATCAGCACAACCTGCTCCTCATCTTCGACGAAGTGCAAAGCGGTTGTGGGCGAACGGGAAAATGGTTCGCCTATCAGCAAACAGGCACCGTGCCCGACGTAATGACCCTGGCCAAAAGCCTGTGCGGCGGTGTTGCCGGCGCGGCGATGATGACGACCCCCGAACTTGCAAAGAGCCTACGCCCCGGCATGCATGCCGCCACGTTCGGCGGCAACCCCATCGCCGCCGCGGCGGGCATCGCCACCATCGAAATGATCGAATCGGAAAACCTCCTCGATCGCGCCGTCCAACTCGGCGAACGATTCCGCTCTCGCCTCGCGCCACTGGTCGAGGAGTTGCCGTTCGTCAAAGAGCTGCGCGTCTGCGGCCTGATGATAGGCCTCGAACTCGCAATCGAAGGCGCCGACATCGTGCGACGCTGCTTGGAGCACGGACTGCTCATCAACTGCACGCAAGGCACCGTCATTCGCCTACTCCCCGCCATGACCCTCTCCGACCAACAGGTAGACGAAGGCTGCGCGATCCTTGCCGATACAATCCGCGCCACGGCAGGCGCATAACTCGGTTACAACCTACTTGAACCACGACACTAGAAACCTGGAAAACCGGAAAACCACAAAGAACACAAAGGAGAAGAAGGACAAGATAAGTATTTTGATAGGATAAACAGTATGAACAGGATTTCAATCAACTTGTTTACCTGTTCATCGCGTCGATCCTGTCAAAAGTGTGTTTGTTCTTTGTGTTCTTCGTGCTCTTCGTGGTTAACGTCCTTTGTAGTTAACGCCCTTGCACCCTGGTCCACTTTAAGTGGTCCGAACGTGATGGATGCTGACATTGTGGACCCCTGTTAAACCCACCCACCATGAGACACTTACTCACCTTGCGCGACGTATCGGCCGCTGAAGTGCAGCGGATTTTCTCGATTACCGAGGACCTCAAGACCAAGCACTCCCAGGGCCTGCGCCAGGCGCTCCTGCCGGGCCGTGTCCTGGCGCTGGTGTTCGAAAAGCAATCACTCCGCACGCGCGTCAGCTTCGAGGCCGGCATGGCCCACCTGGGCGGCAGCAGCCTCATGCTCGGTGAGGATGCCGGCTTCGGCAAACGCGAAAGCATCGCCGATTTCGTCCGCGTCTTGAGCCAAATGGTCGATGTGATTGTCGTGCGATCGAAGCGGCACGCCACGGTCGACGAGTTCGCCCGCCACAGCGCGTGCCCGATCATCAACGGCCTCACCGATCTCGCCCACCCTTGCCAGGCACTCGCCGACCTCTACACGCTTCGCGAGCATTTTGGAAAACTCGAAGGGCTGCATGTCGCCTGGGTGGGCGACGGCAACAACGTGGCACGCAGCTTCGCCGAAGCGTGCGGACACCTCGGCGTGCGATTGACCGTTTGCACACCGAAGGGCTACGAACTCGATCCCGACTTCGTCCACGAAGCGAATCAGCACTACCCGCTTTTGCGCCTAACTACAACGTATGACCCGCGCGCGGCGGTGCGGGGCGTCGCCGCCGTTTACACCGATGTGTGGACCAGCATGGGCCAGGAAACCGAGCGCGAACAACGCAAGCACGATTTCGCCAACTACCAAATCAATCGCGAACTCATGGCGCTCGCTCCGCGCGATGCCGTCTTCTTGCACTGCCTGCCCGCCCACCGCGGCGAGGAAGTGACCGACGAAGTCATCGACAGCCCCCTCAGCCTCGTCGTCCCGCAGGCCGCCAATCGTATGCACGTGCAGAAGGGAATCCTCGTCTGGCTGCTCGCTGCCAAGGCCGGATAACCAAGCCCCCCGCGCCGACCGGCTCGGAGCGGCAGCGCGCGAAACCATCACAATGGCAGCGCGGCACATCGCCCGGCCAAAACGGCCGGGCTATCTAAAAACAAACCCGGCCAAAGATGGCCGGGCTATATTTCGAAGGTGTGAGAAACTTGCTCTAGCGGCCCGTACGGCCCGTGCCGTCGGTCCCTCCGGTGCCGCCTGTTCCGCCGGTTCCCCCCGTGCTGCCGGTGCCCGTGCCGCCCGTGCCTGTGCCACCGGTGCCCGTGCCGCCCGTGCCGTTGTTTCCATCGGCCGGATCTGCATTGCCCGCGAACGTAAACGTCTGCACGCTGCCGATCGTGCTGAAGAAGGGGAACGTGGCGATCCGTACATAGCGGCGATCGGCCGATACGACGGCCGTCGCGCTCATGTTGGTGCCATCGGGGAGCACGGTCACGAGAGGCTGGAACCCGACGGCCCCGCCGCCACCGAAGAAGGGAATACCGCCCCGACGACCAAACCGCCCCATCGGGCCGCCCGGCGCTACGCTCGGATCCGAACCCGTGCCCAACTGCTGGGCAAGTACCGAACGGCTGATGATCTCTTGCCGCTTCACGGCACCGGCGATCTGCG
>JADZFK010000202.1 GCA_020849945.1 Pirellulales bacterium
TCATGTCGGGATAGCAAGGACTCACGAACCCGAAGCGTCAGCGAGGGAATGTGTGCTTTATTCCCTCGCTGACGCTTCGGGCTGGTATCCAATACACTCGCCCAATTTGAATAAATGATCGGCCCTGCGCCCCTCCCGCCCTCCACTTCGCGTCGCAACGAAACGGTGTACACTGGTAAGCAGATTCCACAACGCCGTTTAGCCGCAACGCAAAGCGGAGCGCGGAATCGCCACGGGCTTTCCGTGCACAACTCCACCACAAGAAGGACGAAAAAGGTGAAACTGGCTTCCAACTTCGGAATGATGCTGCTGGGCGTTTGGCTGATCCTGCTCGGCGGTTTGCCGCTCTTGAACATCTCGCTCGGCGGTTGGGCCGGGCTGATGAACCTGCTGGCCGTCGCCGCTGGCGTCGCCATACTCATCAACAAATAACGCCCGTCTGCGCATCTGCGGCACAGGCGGAATCTCCCACTGCGCAACCCGACCACATAACCCGCAGCACGTCGCACGGACTAAAGTCCGTGCCACGAAACGCGCGATCCAAGTGCTACCTGCGAACGAAGTCTCTACGGCTGTTGCAGCGCTTCCATCTGCTGTTGCTGGGCGGCTTTGGCCGCGGTGCCCATCGCCTTCAACACACCTTCCTCCGCCTCGAGCCGATACTTGAACCCGTTGGGCAGTATCTGCCCAACCATTCGAACGTGGTCGCGCCCTTGGGCCTCGCCCTGCAGATACTTTACCACCTGCTGCAATACCGCTTGCTTCTTTTCGTTCTGCTCGTTCGCAACTGCCATCGCCATGATCGGCGTGAGTGAAATCGAAAGCTCAACCGGCGGCACCTTCTTACCCGGCTCGGCGGCCGAGGCGTCTATCGCCTTCTTCACCGCCTCGAGGTTCTCTTTGCCAATCGCCAAATAGGCCGCCTCCTTGCCAATGCCAATCGCCACGTTCAACTCTTCGCCGAAGAGTCGGCGGGCATCCGCTTCGTCGGCCGGCAATGGCACGGCAAGCGTATGAAAGTTCACCCCCGCATGGTTCGCCGCATTCCACTGAAGGCCCGGATAATCGGCCGACGACATGGCCGCTTCATCGACCTTCTTCAAACCTGCTTCCAGTTTGGCCGTTTCAGCAATCTTCGCGCCCGCGATCACCGTCATCGACTCCTCGCCCAACAGCACCGAGGCGCCTCCATCCAACTCCCCGGTCTTGAGCGTCGCCTCGACCGCCTCCATCCATTCGCCAATGGCCGCCTTCAGCGTCTCCCGTACATCGGCATCTTCCACCTTCTCATCGATCCCGCTCTCGGCTTGTTGCCGAACAGCCTCCAAGCTCGTGGCCAGTTCCATCATGTACTCCTCGCCCAACGCGCTCGCATCACTCTGGGTGGCAAAGGTCAACGAAGCCGCGGCATCGGGACGATAGAACCCCGCAAAGTTCGTATGCGAGCCTTTGTAACTCGCCATCTGCTTAGCGAATTTGCTTCCCGGCAGGAACATGTACGATACATCAACGTAAGTCCGCTGCCCCTCGGCATCGATCGCCCAACTCGCCGTCAACGAGTCGATCCCGTTGATCATCTCCTCCATCTGAGCCATTTGCATTTCGACCATCTTCTGCCGCTGGCCATACTCTTCGTCCGATTCCCCCTCCTTCTGCTGAAGCCCTTGCTGCGCGCCCGATCGCATCGTCGCAATCGCCATCTGCCGATACATCTCCGGCACGTTCTTCACCGAGACGCGGGCCACCACGTCGTACTCTCCGGCAATCTTCGTCAGCACCTCCTGCGCGTTCGCCGGCAACTTCGCCAGAGACTCCGCCGATCTGCCAATGAAACCCATCCCCTCTACTACCTTTACAAACAACGACTCGCCGTTCGGCATCGAGAGATTCGTGATCCCGTCATCCCCCTCCTTCACTTGAGCTCCGTAACCTTTGGCTACCGTGATCAAGTCATCCGGCGCCACCACGGGCAAGCAGCCCACCGGGTAAAAACTCATACCATCGGTCTGTACAATCACACCCCAGGCCTTCTCCTGATCAATCGCCTTCGGCCCCTTCATCTGCGTGAACAGCGAGAAGTAGCCTTCGACCATCTGGCCAATTTCCGGTCGGCCCATCAGGCCTCCTAGGAACGAAACATCGCCAATCAGCTTCTTGTACGGCGCGCCCGCCACGACCGCCACATTCCTCAACTCACCCACAACCGCCGGCGAACTGCCGCTGCTCTCTTCCGCGCTCGACTGCGCCAACGACAACGTGCCGACACTAGAAACCATCACCGCCGTGGCCACCACCAACGAACATAACTTTCGGTAATTGCGATTCATCGTCCTATTTCCTCCGGTCAAGGTGAAATCGATCGGGTAAAGGTCCATACCTCATCCATCACGCCAACTGCAAAACATGTCACACATCGCGGGCCTCATGGGCCACGCTATCGCCCGCAAACTTAATGATGCCCCAGTATATCAGCCAACCTTTCGTTCTACAGCGCTAACCCGGATTTCTCACCACGGGGCACACAGGGGTCACGGAGAACAAGCCAAGAGATCGTTTGAAGCAAGGTCAACCGCCCGTAGCTACGAGACAGGGTGTTTCCGCCGTTCCTTGGGGTAGGGGTACTTGCTAATGATTTTCTCCGTGGCTCCGTGCCTCCGTGGTCTTGATTGTGAGAAATGCGGACTAAGTCAAACCACAAAGCACGTGTATTCGACCTATTCGACGCCCAATCAGAATTCTTGGCCATCTTGGCACAACAACTTGCCAGCAAACTCTGGCGGCATGACCACCCGCGTGGCAGTCCCCTCCCTTTTAGGGAGGGATTGGGGGAGGGTTCAAGAACTCCTGGCTCCTTCGTACTACAGCGCTAGGTTGATGAACCACAAATCGCTTTGTGGTTTGACTCAGCTCTG
Source organism: Pirellulales bacterium (assembly GCA_020849945.1). Taxonomy (GTDB): domain Bacteria; phylum Planctomycetota; class Planctomycetia; order Pirellulales; family Lacipirellulaceae; genus JABDGM01. Next base: position 2,913 of record JADZFK010000202.1, read on the forward strand.
GAGCATCTGCCTTGCCCGAACCGCTACCCAACACAGAACGGGTTGTGAGACAAAGCCTTGCAGAAACGTGCCGGCATACCCAAGCTTGGCTTACCGCTCGCGGAACACAATCCGCCCCTTCGTCAGGTCGTACGGCGAAAGCTCCACACGAACCCGATCGCCCGGCACAATCCGAATAAAGTGTTTGCGCATCCGGCCCGCCACGTGCGCCATCACCACGTGTCCGCCTTCGATCTCGACTCGGAAGCGAGTATTCGCAAGCGCCTGCGTTACGACGCCCTCGACCTCGAGCGCTTCTTCCTTCTGTTTTGCCATAGTCTTCAAATGCCTGGGTTCGGGCCTTGGCGAATCGCTCCTACAATCTCACGGCGAAAGGTTTCATGAACTCGGCTACCCCATCGCAACGCTTCAACACAACATCAACATTACAACGGAAAAACGAACAGGGTAACAGGACTGCCCGCCCGTCGTGTCCGTCGTGTCGTCGTGGTAGAAACACCCAGCACTGGGGCACGAGGCTACCCTCCGATCATTCGCCGTTAATTGAGGATAACCCTATAATGGTAGCATCCACCACAAGTGCAGGTCTAGGCTCTGTCTCCAAGTTCCAACGTCCATCCGTTATTTCACCTCGAAAAGCCCACGCCCCACAGCTTGTGATGAAACGCAATTCGAGTGAACGGCGGTCGCCAGGCCGCTGTTTTAACCGATTATTTCCACCACTTGTGCCGATACCGATTACCCACTTTCCAAAGAGTCACAGCCTCTCCGCCGGGGTTGATCCGCACAACCTGAACACCTTCCTCGGAGGCACTCTCGGCAACGCCGGGGCTGGTTGATCACCCGTGTCCTGCCGTCTCCCGGATACCCGAAAACAACGGATCGGCCCACGCCTCCCACCCCGGCCGCCGATCAACTTGTGCCGATTATGCAGCCCAGTCAGCCCCTACAACCTTCCACGAACCCCACCACAAACGTCCTTTTTCGCCCCACTTTCGCGGCGATGCTATCCGCCCTTTTCGGGGTTTGCGGTACAGTTAATTACCGATGTCCCAAGTTTCGATTCCGCCTTCTAACCCGGATTTCTCACCACGGAGCACACCGAGGTCACGGAGAACAAGCCAAGAGATCGTTTGAAGCAAGGCCAACCGCCCGTAGCTACGAGACAGGGAGTTTCCACCGTTCCTTGGGGTAGGGGTACTTGCTACTGGTTTTCTCCGTGGCTCCGTGCCTCCGTGGTTTTGATTGTGAGAAATGCAGACTAATTCCCCGATTCCACACTGCGTCTCGCCGATACCGGAAATCGGCAACCATCCCCATCCGCCCCAACCGCCGATCATCTCCTCGTGAGCACTTCTGAATTCTCCCAAGTCTCGAACAGCGAACGCTCCGCGTCGGTCGATGCGGACCAGGTCGAGCAGGCGAAGCGCGAAATCCAAGGTCTCGTCCAAGAGATCGCCGAACTCTCGCGCACCGAGGTCGACTCCGCCGCGTTCTACAACGCGATACTCAACAAGGTGGTCGCCGCCCTTGCTGCCCCGGGCGGCGCCGTCTGGACCCTCGCCGATACCGGTGCCCTTCAACTGGCCTACCAAATCAACCTCCAACAAACGGGACTGGCCGAAAACCAACTCGGCCAACAACAGCACGGTCGGCTTCTGCATCAGGTCATGCACGGCTCGGAAGGTGCGCTCGTCGCGCCCCACTCGGGCACCGGCGATGCCACCGATAGCGATGCCGATGCCGCCGCCAACCCCACCGATTTCCTCCTCGTCCTCGCCCCCATGCACAACGATCTGGGGCCTCAGGGTGTGCTCGAAGTGTTCCAACGACCCGGCACGCGCATCGGCACCCAACGCGGATACCTTCGCTTCCTGCTCCAGGTCTGCGAGTTCGTCGGCGATTACCTCAAAGCCGGCCGACTCCGCCACCTCTCCGATAAACAAACCCTTTGGGAACAACTCGAAACGTTCACCCGCTCGGCTCACGAAAAACTAGACGTCCGCCAAACCGCCTACACCATCGCCAACGAAGGACGACGACTCATCGGCTGCGACCGCGTCAGCGTCGCCATCCGCCGTGGCGGACGATGCCCCATCGAAGCCGTCAGTGGGCAAGACTCTTTCGACAAACGCTCGAACGTCGTTGTGATGCTCGGCAAGCTCGCCGCCGCCGTCGCGAAAACGGGCGAGGATGTCTGGTTCACCGGCGATACCACCAACCTCGCCCCGCAGGTCGAAAACGCGCTCGATGCTTATATCGATGAATCCAACACCAAGGCCATGGCGATCCTCCCCATCTCCAAGCCGCGCGATGAAGAATCTCAGTTCGCCGAAGGCGTGGAGCCTGAGCCGCCCGAGATCATCGGCGCCCTCATCGTCGAACAACTGGCCGATAGCCGCACCCCCGAGGGCTTCACCCACCGCGTCGGCGTCGTTCGCACACACAGCTCCACCGCCCTAACCAACGCCCTGGAATACGAAGGCCTCTTCCTCATGCCCGTGTGGCGTTTCCTAGGCAAAGGCACCAAGCTCTTTCGTGGCCGCACGCTCCCAAAAACACTTGCCGCCATCGGCGCGGCCCTCACGGCCCTTGCTCTGCTCTGCTTCTACCCCGTCGAACTTAAGCTCGAAGGCGATGGCAAGCTCCGACCCAAAGTCCGCAAGAACGTTTGGGCCGAAGTGAATGGCGAAATCCACCAAGTCAACGTCGAACACGACCAGCCCGTCCGAAAGGATGAAGTGATCCTCGTCCAACACAGCCCCGATCTCGAAAAAGAGATCGCCGCCCTTGATGGCGAGCTTCATCGAAACGAAGCCAAACTCCTCTCCACCCAACGCGAACTAGACGATAACGATGAACTCTCCGAGGTCGAAGTCAGCCAACGCGAACGCGAGATCAACGAACTCTCCGAAACGATCAAGAGCCTCCGCGCGCAAATCGATATCCAGCAACGTAAACGCGAGAAGCTCCAAATCCGAAGCCCCATCGATGGCCGCGTCGTCACCTGGAATGTCGAAGAACGACTCTTGGGCCGACCCGTCAACGCGGGCGAAAACCTGCTCGAAGTCGCCGACCCCAAGCAAGATTGGGAACTCGAAGTCCTCATGCCCGAAAAACGCATGGGCCACATCGCCAAAGCCGCCTTCCAAAACAAGCAACCCCTCCCTGTTACCTTCTTTCTCGCCACCAATCCTTCCCAAGAATTCGATGGCACGGTCGAGGAAGTGCAACTCAGCGCCGAAGTCCGCGGCGAGGAAGGCAACACCGTCCTCGTTCGCGTCGCGTTCGATCAACCAACGTTCCGTAGCTTCGTGCTCGATCCCAAGATCGGCGCCGGCGCCACCGCCAAAATCCACTGCGGCAAACGCTCCATCGGTTACGTCTGGTTTCACGACCTCGTCGATTTTATCCGCGCCAAAATCCTCTTCCGCTTCTTCTAACCGCAACAACCACGGCCCTTCAGCACTCGAAGCCCACCCCTCGAATCCCTGCCCCTTGAACTAGGACCTTTCGCCATGTTACGAACAGCCCTTCTCGTATCGACGGCTTGCATGATGCTGCTCGCGGCGGCTGCCCACGCCGATCAGGATGCCGCGCCAAGCGACCCAGTCATTAAAGCGCTCGTCAAAGTGGCTGAAGAAGTGAAACTGCCCGCCAAGGAACCCGGCGTGCTCGTGCAACTCGCCGTCCGCGAAGGGCAGCTGGTCCGCGCCGGCCAGGTCCTCGGCAAAATCGACGACAGCGAACCGCAGATGCAGAAGAAAGCCGCCACGGCCGCCTACGCCGGCGCTTACAAACGCTGGAAGGACGATGTCGAAATCCGTTACGCCCATGCTCAAGCAGAGGCTTCCAAGGCCGAGTACGACCAACTCCTCGAAGCCAACAAAATCCGCGAGAAGGCCATCACCGAATCGGAACTTCGCAAAGCCCATCTCGAATGGAAACGTTCCGAACTCGGCATCGAAAAATCAATCCACGACCAGGAACTCGCCAAGTTCGAGGCCTTTACCAAGGACGCCGAATTGGAAGCCGCCGACCTCGCCATCCAACGGCGCAGCGTCGTGGCCCCCTTCGATGGCGTCGTCGAGGAACTCAAACGCCATCAAGACGAATGGGTCCAGCCCGGCGATATGATCCTCCGCCTGCTCGGCATGAATACCATGCACGTCGATGGCGCGATCGAAAACAGCAAGTACAGCCCCCACGAGGTCGCCAACTGCGAGGTGACCGTCGTCGTCGAAATGGCTCGCGGCCGCCAGGCCACTTTCCGCGGCCGTATCGTCAAAGTGAGCTCGATGGTCCGCTCCGATGGCGTCTACAGCGTGCGGGCTGAAATCGCCAACCAACAAGAAAACGGCAATTGGCTCCTCCGCGATGGCCTTCCCGCCACCATGACCATCCACCTCGCCACCGGCACCAACGTTGCCACCGAAAACACGCAACCTAGGTGATTTTTAGTCAAGAGCTAAGAGTCAAGAGTCAAGAGCTGGAACATGACATTATCGATGGCTTTGCGCTTCTGGCTCAGGGGGCAATCACTTTGTGAAACTGGGAAGACTTGTGGGAGGGAGTTCCGACCCCGACGAGATGTTGCACTTCAAACCGTTCTCGAAGAGTGCGTGAATTCGGCGTCGGAGACGCCCCCCCACACCAATTGGCGAATTTGGAAAAGTGATCGGCCCTAACTTCTGGCTCTTGACTCTTAGCTCTTAGCTCTTAGCCCTTGACTCTCCTCCCCCATGTCCACCCTTGCCGAAAGCCTGGTCTCCAGTTCGTCGCGGAAGTTGCCGATCCGCAAGCGTTCCGACCTGCGCGCCCGGCAACAACGCTACCAAGGCCGTTTGTATTGGGTTGTGAAGGACCCCGTCGGTTTGCAGTACTACCGCTTCGAGGAAGAGGAGTACGCCATCCTGCAAATGCTCGACGGCCAATCCAGCCTCGATGAACTCGCCCAACGTTTCGAACGCCAGTTCCCCTCCCAAACCATCCGCACCGAGGAACTGCAACAATTCATCGGCATGCTCCACCGCGGCGGCTTGGTGATTACCGATGCCCCGGGCCAAGGTCAGCAGCTCCTGACTCGTCGCAACGAACGTACCCGCAAGGAACGGCTTGCCACGCTGACCAACATCCTGTCGATCCGCTTTAAGGGCGTCGATCCCGAACGCTTCTTCAACTACATCTACCCCGCCATCCGCTGGTTCTTCACCGTACCGGCCATGATCTGCTGCATCGCCCTGGCGCTCGCCGCTCTTTCGCTCGTGCTCGTCGAGTTCGATGTCTTCACTTCGCGCCTCCCCTCGTTCCAATCGTTCTTTCAAGCCAAGAACTGGTTGTGGCTCGGCCTTACGCTCGGGATCACCAAAATCCTGCACGAGTTCGGCCACGGCCTTTCTTGCAAACACTTTGGCGGCGAATGCCATGAAATCGGCGTCATGTTCCTCGTCCTCACGCCCTGCTTGTACTGCAACGTCTCCGATTCCTGGATGCTTCCCAACCGCTGGCATCGCGCCGCCATCGGCGCGGCCGGCATGTACGTCGAACTCGTCCTCGCCTCCATCTGTACATTCATCTGGTGGTTCACCGAACCCGGCCCGATCAACTACATCTGCCTCAACGTCATGTTCATCAGCTCGGTAAGCACGATCATGTTCAACGCGAACCCGCTCTTGCGGTACGATGGCTACTACATCCTGAGCGACATCCTTGAAATCCCCAACCTCCGACAAAAGGCAAGCTCGATCCTCAGCCGCAAACTCGGTGCCTGGTGCCTCGGCCTCGAACAACCCGATGACCCCTTCCTGCCGCAACGCAATCAATGGCTCTTCGCCACCTACACCGTGGCCGCCGCCATCTATCGATGGGTCATCACGTTTTCGATCCTATTCTTTCTGAACAGAGTCTTCGAGCCTTACGGCCTGAAAGTGCTCGGGCAAGCCATCGCGCTCGGCTCGATCTATGGCCTGCTCATTCAACCGTTGTGGAACATGGTCAAATTCTTCCGCGTACCCGGGAGGTTGGGAAAAGTGAAATCGTGGCGCATCTATGCAACGCTGGGCGTCCTGTTCGCCGCCATCATCGGCATCGGCTTCATTCCCCTGCCCGCCTACGTCTATTGCCCGCTCGAAGTGCAGGCCCGCAATGCCGAGTCCGTCTATGCCCGGGTCGATGGCATGCTCGAAGACGTTTTCGTCAAGCCCGGCGATACCGTTCAGCAAGGCCAGGTCCTGGCCCAACTTGCCAATCTCGATATCGAACTCGCCATCGCCGAACTCTTGGGCCAACGAAACGTCATTCAAACGCAACTCGATGGCCTCCACCGCGCCAGCCTCGCCGACCCGCGCGCTAGCGCTCAAATCGAACCCCTGAACAAGAACCTCGCCGGCATCAACGAACAGTTAGCCCAACGCGAACTCGATCGCGAACGGCTCCGGCTCGTTGCCCCTTGCGCAGGCACCGTGTTGCCGCCCCCGCTCGTCGAACAACGCTCCGACGAAACCCACCTGCCCACCTGGCACGGCTCGCCCTTCGACCCCGAGAACCTCGGCACCCGACTTTCCACCGGCACCAAGTTCTGCCAAATCGGAAACCCCCAATCGCTCGAAGCAAGGCTCGTCATCGACCAAGGCGACGTCGAATTCGTCGCCCCTGGCCAGCAGGTCGAAATCATGCTCGAACAATCGGCCGACTTCGCCTATACCAAGTGCGCCATCGAACGCGTTTCCACCGAGGACTTGAAAACAAGCCCCGTCCACCTTTCCAGCCTGCATGGCGGATCGCTTCCCACCAAAATGGATCCCGGCGGTCTGCCTCGACCTCTCAATCCCATCTTCGAGGCCATCGTCCCCCTGCCCGAACAAGACCCCCGCCGCCTGCTGCGCCTCAGCCTCGTCGGCCACGCCAAAATCTCCATCCCCCCTCGCACCCTCTGGAACCGCCTCTACCGCTACGCCGCCCATACGTTCAATTTCGAGCTGTAAACACTTGCAACGACTTTTCGCATGCGGGAA
>JADZFK010000203.1 GCA_020849945.1 Pirellulales bacterium
GGGGGGCAGTACGTTTCGACGTCCCGACGGGAGCTCCCCGGCGGCCACGTCCTGCTGATCATTTCGCGGGTTAGTGTAGCATATGGTGGACAGAAGTTCAATATAAATATTTGGCCACTTGGTGGGGCTTTGGGGGGCGGGGGCGCCGGTCGCTGAAGCGACCTCGCCGGCGACCTCGCCTGCGAGATTGCCTGCGAGATTGCCTGTGATATCGCCGGGGGGGTTGTTGGCGGGGTTGGGGGGATGGGGTACAATTTCGGCGGGTGGTTCTTCAGTGACATTGCAGGTAGTCGGAGACGATTCGAGGCACGTGGCGGAAACATTTACTAGCAAGTTGGCGCGAGGTGCCTCGAAGGGGCGGTACGCGTTCGTGAGCTTGGGCTGCCCCAAGAATTTGGTGGATAGCGAGCGGATGCTCGGGCTGTTGCAGCTGGATGGCTACGAGCTGGTGGATGATCCGCGAGGGGCGGATTTCGCGGTGGTGAACACGTGCGGTTTCATCGAGGCGGCGCGGCAAGAGTCGTTCGCGGCGATCGACGAGATGCTGGAGCTTAAGCGGCGTGGCAAGTTGCGGGGGGTGATTGTGTCGGGCTGCCTAGCCGAGCGGCAGAAGGAATCGCTATTGGAAACGCGGCCGGGGATCGATCACCTGGTGGGTGTTTTTGGCCGAGAGGAAGTGACGCGGGTTGCCGATCGGTTGCTGGGCGGTCTTGCCGAGCAGCGGACGGTGTTCAACCCCGCGCCGAGCCACCCGCTGTCCGATCGGTCGCGGCTGCGGATCACGCCACGGCATTTTGCGTTTTTGAAGATATCGGAGGGTTGCGATCGGCTGTGTACGTTCTGCGCGATTCCGAAGATGCGAGGGAAGCATTATTCGAAGCCGTTGGAAGAGGTGGTGGCCGAGGCCCGCGAGTTGGCGGCCGACGGCGTGCGCGAGTTGGTGATCGTGGCGCAAGATACGACGTACTACGGCGTGGACTTGTACGGCGAGCCGCGATTGGCGGAGTTGCTGCGCGAGTTGGAGAACGTGGAAGGGCTGGACTGGATTCGGCCGATGTACTTTTACCCGATGCACGTGACGGATGAGTTGATCGAGGTGATTGCGAGTTCGGGTCGGATATTGCCGTACATCGATATGCCGCTTCAGCACATCAGCGATCGGATGCTGAAGCGGATGCAGCGGCGGGTGAATCGCGCGGAGACGGAGGAGTTGGTGGGCAAGCTGCGTTCGCGGATTCCGAACCTGGTGTTGCGGACGACGTGCATCACGGGTTTCCCCGGCGAGACGGAGGAGGACTTTGCGGAGTTGTGCGAATTCGTGGGGGAGCAGCGGTTCGAGCGGCTGGGAGTGTTTACGTATTCGCTGGAGCCAGATACGCCGGCGGCGAAATTGCCCGACCAGGTGGCCGACGAAGTGATGAACGAACGGCGCGAGCGGTTGATGGAAGTGCAGCAGCAAGTGGCGTTCGCGTGGAATGACGCGCAAGTGGGTCGGCAGTTGGAGGTGCTGATCGATGCGGAGGTGCCGGAGGAACGCAACGTATGGATTGGCCGATCGTACGCGGATGCGCCCGACGTGGATGGCGTGGTGTACGTGACGGGCGAGAAGCTCTCGGTGGGCGCGATGGTGCCGTGCGAGATCGTGGCCCGCAGCGGCTACGATCTGGCGGCCGCAGCGGTGGGGAAGTCGTGGTGAGGAGTAGGGGAGTAGGGGAGTAGGAAGCGAGGGCGCGAAAGATGGACGATACAAAGTTGGCGGGGTTGGGAGTGGTTTGGAATGTGCCGAATGTGTTGACGGTGTCGCGGTTGGTGCTTTCCATTGTTTGTTTTGTGGTGCTGAGCCTGGAGAGTTATCTGCCGGCGTTGGTGTTGTTTTCGATTGCGGCGGGGACCGACTGGGTAGATGGTTTTTGGGCCCGGCGGTACGGTCAGATCACGCAGTTGGGTCGGATACTGGACCCGTTCGCGGATAAGATCATCATTTGCGGCACGTTTACGTTTTTGGCGGCCGTGCCGCCGCCCGTGCCACATGGCACGGCGAGCGAAATAACGGCCTGGATGGCGGTCGTGGTGGTTGCCCGCGAGTTGCTGGTGACGGCGCTGCGGAGTTTCTTCGAGGAGCACGGGACCGATTTTTCGGCGAAGTGGTCGGGCAAGTGGAAGATGGTGTTGCAGTGCGCGGCGGTGGCGAGCAGCCTGGCAAGGCTTTGGTATTACGGCTACGGTTCGGGTGCGTGGTCGGAGTTGCCGGCGGGGCAGAGCGAGCCGCCGACGTGGACGACTTGGTTGCTGAGGCTCGCGGTGTGGTCGGCTGTGGCACTGACGGTGTACTCGGGTTGGGTGTATGTGCAGCGAGCAATCATGCTGTTGAGGAAGCGGGAAGGGGAGTAGGGGGAAGTGGAGTAGGGGAGTAGGGGATGGATGGGGAGATTGGTGATCGTTGGTTATTGGCGTTTGTAAGCACCACGATGCTGGTGAGTTTGGCGACTTGTTTGTTGCTGGTGGCGAAGTGGATCCGGGGGCCGTTGTTGGCGTATGAGCCGCGTCGGCAAGTGCCGTGGGGAGCGGTCGGGGCGGTCTTGGCGTTGTTGTTTGTTTCGATGGCGATCGTCTCGGCGGTGGCGTTGGGCGAGCAGAAGCCGACGGGGGAACTGCCGGCCATTCATGCCGCGGAACGGCCGGCGGAGTCGATTCCGTCACTGCACTTGGTGATGTCTCAGGCACCGGAAGTGTTGTTGGTGGGCGGGGTTCTCGGTCTGTTCGTGGTGTATCTGGGCGCGGGGCCAAGGGACTTGGGCTTGCCGAGCGGTTTTCGGGTGCTGGCGTATGATGTGGGGATCGGCATCGTGGCGGGGGTGGCGGCGCTGGCACCAACCCTATTGTTGCAGGGGATGCTGATGAGGTTTCTGGGCAGCCCGCCATCGGAATCGGGGCATCCGCTCGTTTCGCTTCTTCGAAGCGGGAAGCCCGATGTGGCACTCATGGTTGTGGGGGCGTTCATTGCGCTGGTGATTGCGCCGGTGTGCGAGGAGTTCATGTTCCGCGTGATGCTGCAAGGCTGGCTGGAACGATGGGAAGCGGGCGTAGTGCGGAAAACGGCGGCGTGTTTGGCGGGGGTCGCGGGTGTGCCGGTCGAGATGGCGGCGAGCGATAGGCCGGTGGGTGCCGGGGAAGGTGGCGCGAACATCGAGGGTGGGTTGGTGATGGCCTGGGTGGAAGAACGGCCGCCGAGCGAAGAGCGGCCGCCGCCGGTGTTAGGTGTTTTTGGATGGCCGTATGGATTGTTCCCCATCGCGGTAAGTGCGGTGCTGTTTGGCCTGGCCCACTTTGGTTACGGGCCGGACCCGATCCCGCTGTTTGGGCTGGGGCTGGTGCTGGGCTACTTGTATCAACGAACGCATCGGGTCGTGCCGTGCATGGTGGCCCACGCGGTGTTCAACGCCTACTCGATGGTTGCACTGTGGCGGATGGTGTTTGCGGGGGAGGGGTGAGGGGCGTTGTGAGTTGCGAGTAGCGAGTA
>JADZFK010000204.1 GCA_020849945.1 Pirellulales bacterium
AATAAGTTGGTTCATGGAAGATACGAACACTTTGCTCCGGCCCGTTGAGGCCTGAATACCCAGTTTCCTGGCTTGCTTGCTGTTCTTCGTGCTCTTGGTGGTTCATCAACCTAGCGCTGTAGTACTAAGTCCGAATTCCCTACCGGAAGACGACATATCTTGATACGACACCAATGCCGTTGTTTCTGCGTGACCATAGGAATCAGGTACTTGCCACTTCAACTTCAATTGAGTCCGTTCGCCGGTTTCTAGCACCTGCTTTCCTGCCTCGCCTACAGTGCAGGTACATGATGTAACAACTTTAAGGATTTTGATTGGACCATTGGCCGTAAGCCAATAGGAAACGTCAACTTGAGTATTTGGCTCAACGTCGCCAACGGAAATTGACGCCTCACTTGCTTCGAGTAATGGAGCATCAGCCACACGACCTTGCAGCAAAAAACCTATGCAGCACAGCGAGGACAAGCCCGAACCCGCCAATAGCATTCGCTGGAATATCTTGGCACGCAATTGCTCGCCTTATCTAATTACGGGGTTTCAAATCGAGTGAAATTAGCGCACTCTAAATCCAACGAGTGAATAACCAATGAAGACGTCTGGCCTCTGTTCGCGAAGTCGTTGAACAGTTTCAGCGGAAAGAACAAACTTTGAACCGCACTCGTCGTGTGCCCACCAAAAGTACCCTTCCCTCAAGCTAGCACTCACCACAAGCCAGTCTTCCGTCGGCGGAGATGATGATTGCGATGCATCAAGACCTGGATGCTTAGCGATGTAATCGCGATTGCATTCGGAAAAATGAGAAATGCTTGCGGGCCGAAACCCGCCAAAGTATGCAAGGTGAATAGGCAAATGTTGTTGGTTGGACCACGCACAGAGGTACCGAAAATCTTGGCCCCAATCCAAATTGCTACTGATCAAATACCGGCAACCTTTGCGTGGCCCTCTCGTCAATTCGTTGAAGTAGCTCAAGCTGTGTGGATAAATCCACAAGCTGCTGGCGATGAACCAGGCCAAGCAGCCGGAAAGGGCAACGCTAGGGAGGAGAGAGGCCATCCGCAGTCTCCGAACAATCCGCATGCACGGGGGAAGGAGAATCCACGAAAATCATCAAGCCATGAAAATCACCAGTGGTGGCCGCAACTTACACCACGGGAGGGGGCGATTGCAAGAGCCTATCGGAAAAAATTGCATTGTTTACGGATGGCAAACGGGGCTGGCTTCGCGGGGTCGCTCGCGCCCTTGTGTATACCATCGGTTGACCCTCGGTGAAGATATTGTTGGCATCGCCCACGGTCGATTTGTTTCTTGAAGGAGGCGAGGCATCGTGGGTGCCGGGAGTCAGGCGGAACAATCCGCGGTGGTGGGTGTGGCATCATGGCATGGGGCTGTGCCTAGTTCGGCTCGCGGGGCTTATTGCGACTACTGTCCCGCTCGGCTCGCGGGGCCTACTGGCCGCAGTCTTCCGAGCGGCGGGCAGGCACCCAATTCCGAAGACCCCGCAAGATGGGCCAGCCTGCAAACGTTTGGGGATGGCTCTCAGTCGATTACCTTGAGGTCGAACGGGGCATTCGCACACAAATAACCGCACAAATTAAGCATTATGTGGGGTGTTCGGCTCGCAGTTTCGCTCGTAGCTGCCGGTGAGTAAAATAGAAGCAATGCAGCATCCGGCGGATTGCCCGAGCCGTTGGCCGTTGTCCAACTCGGGTTCTTCCGGCAAGGTCCTCTTTTCTTGAATCTTTTCTTCCCGCATCCATCTGCGCGATCTAGCCAACGCAGCAGGGCCGAATTGTTGCATTCCTCCCCCACGGAACAATGAAGATTGACGGCAAGATGAGCGCGAAGCAAGTTGCCTGGCTGGGGATGCGCACACTGCTCACCTTGGGCCTGATCGTGGGAGGTTTCTTGACGGGTGAAGCAAGTTCGCAAACCACGGGTGAAGTTCGAGAAGCGGCACCTGCACCATCGCCCCGCGAGCCAGAACCGCAGGCTCTGCAACAGGGTCCGCCATCGTCCGAACGCGAGTCGCTCCGATCTCCTTACGTGGGCCCAGATACCTACATTCTGCTCGATGCCAACGGGCACCCCCAGCTAATGCCGGGTATGACCTATGAAGACTTCCTCAAAGCGTGGAAGCAACTCAATCAGATAGAAGCAGCCGATACACGCCCTGGCTACTCGCTCGAACGAATCGAGTTCGAAGGTGAAGTCATCGACCAGAGGGCCGAATTGGTTTGTCGAGCCACGGTACTGCTCATGGAAGATGGCGTGACCAAAGTACCCCTGGGCCTGGTTGGGGCAATGGTTCTCGATGAACCGGTTTTCGGCGTGAAGGGTGAGGAGAAGAAGAATAACGAAAAGATAGACAACGAAAAGAAGGGCGACGGAAAGGAAGGCGACGAGAGCAAGAATGCAGACGAGCAGCGAGCGACCGGAGCACCGCAAGACCGTGCCGTGGGTCGCCGCACGAGTTCGCCATCGAAAGTTGTACGAGATCGTTTGAGTTACGACGTCGAACAAGGTGGATTGGTAGCGCATTTCGACGGAAAAGCGGGTACACGGCGGACACTGGAACTGCGGCTCGTTGTGCCTCTGCTGCATGATGGCCCTGAAACGACATTCCCGCTGAATTGTCCTCGGGCGGTAGCCTCCGATCTGGCGCTCCAAATTGGCACCGGGGTTTCCGAAGTCCGAGCGACGACGGGCACCGTTGTATCGCAGGGCACTTCTTCTCAATCAGGAACGTTGGTGAAAGTGGTTGGTCCCGTGGGGCTGTTTCGCTTAACGTGGCGAAACGTTCGCGGCGATACTCCAACGTTGGCGTCCGCGCTCAGTGCTGTCAGCACAGTTCGGACCACCATCGATGGCCGCGGCATACGAAGTCATGCGCGTATTACGGTGCGCAGTTATGGCGGAACGTTCGACCAGTTCCGTATTCGTTTGCCCGCGGGCGCGCAGCTCGTGGATGCCCGCCCAGAATCCTCAAGCGTTCCAGAACCAGCTTATCGTATACGGCTTGAAGGCCCATCGGCATCCACACGAGGGGTTTCAACCAAGACAGGCCACGAAAAAGATCGTCGGCCAACTCGCGAAGAAGATCGAGTGGCCGGGGCGAACGATTCGGAGCAGGGCAGCGAGATCGCCGATGGCCAAATCATTGTTGTCGAGTTGCCGGAGAAGCAGCGTGGGCCGGTCGTCATCGACTTGGCCACCGAGCAAACACTTGGCGTGGAAGCGAACGAGGGCCACGTGAAAATTGCTGGGTTCGAAGTACTGGGGGCGGTTCGGCAGTACGGCGATATCGCCTTGAACGTTGCCGACGACTGGCAAACGCAATGGAAGGCGAGCGAATACATGCGGCAAGTGGATCCTAGTGAACTCGATAAATCCCTGCAAACGCCTAGGCCTACCGCCGCGTTTCAGTACGATCGCGCAACTTGGTCGCTCGATGTGCATGTGGCCCGCCGATTGCTTCGCGTTCATGTTACGCCCCAGTATGAAATGGAGTGTCTTCCTGAAGAGGTTCGGCTGGAGATGCGACTTTCGTACCAGGCGTTCGGTGCACGGGCCTACGAATTCCGCGTTGCCTTAAACGGATGGGAAATTACAGGCGATCCGATCGAATCGGGATCCCTTGTCGACCGTGACCGCGTGGAAGTGAGGGACGAGGGGACGCTGATCCTGCCGCTTCTGCAAGCGTCGTCAAGAAGGGCCGAGGTTTCCATCACCTTACGGCGAAGCCTGAGCCGCGACGCTTCCAGGCTCGAACTGCCTCTGCCGATGCCGATTGCCGATTCGGTGGGAACAGGAGACTTGGTATTAAGCAGTTCCCCCGAATTGGAACTGTTGCCAGACCTAACAAGTTCCGTGGGAGTGGGAGCCGCGAGTCTCTCGCCTTACGAGGATGGCAAGGCGGGGCGGGGAGCGAACCGCCTGCATTTTCGCACTCTTCTTCCAGGGGTGAAATTGGTAACCGACCGGGCGACACGACCGCGTGAAGTCGTTGCTCGCACGTCGGCAACGATTTCGTTGACCGCGGAAGGAGCCGAGGTTGAGGAGCAGATTGATTACTCGGTGAAGTACGAGCCGATTGCCGAGCTGACATTCCAGGTTCCGAGCGACTTGGCTTTACAGTCCGAGCCATTGGAGGTGCAGCTCTACGGAAGCGCGGCAAGCAAGGGTATCGCGGAAGATCAGGGGGCACTACTGAAGCTTGTGCCGGTGAAGGGCAAATCGGCGGAGGAGGTTCTGGATACAACGGTTGTCATTCGTGCGGAGTTACCCCGGCAGCTACTGGGCAACTTCTCGGTTCGAGTTCGCTATCGATCACGCTTCCAAACTACACACAGCGAGGAAGGTTCGCTGGCAGTGCCGCTCGTCTATCCAACAATAGAGAATGGCAGCGGCCCGTATCGGGCAACGGTGCGTTCGGCGCGGAACAGGATCGTCGCAATCGACGGCGCGGCGGACCGCGCATCGTGGAATCCGTCGCCGACTCGCGAAGCCGAGCTCGATCAACCGGATACCGATGCGTTTGCTCTCTATGAGTTTGTTTCTTCGAGCCCCGAATCGTACTTGCCTCTCGTGGTAAGAACTGGCCGAAACGATGTGCCTTCGACAACGATCATCGATCGAGCGTGGTTGCAGACATGGCTGGCAAGTGGCGTGGAACAAACTCGAGCCGCATTTCTGTTCCGCTCCACGTCCGATCGGGCCGCCGTGGAATTGCCGCCCCAGGCATCGGCCCATGAATTCGAGGTGCTTGTCGATCGCAAGCCGGCCGAAATTCTCGGGCGGACTCAGGGGCGCTTGGTGGTGCGCATCAGCGAGCCAGAACCAACTCACAAACCGCGGCAGCCCATCGAACGTTCGCATACGCTTGAGCTTAGGACCCGCCGTTCGTATCAACCGCACGTGCTGACGCGTTACCGCTTCACGCCCCCTCAAATGGAAGGGGCAACGGCATTGTCGCATGTCTACTGGCAGATCGTGCTGCCAGCGGATATGCACGTGGTGAAAGCGCCACACCAATTGGTGTCGGCCAGCAAGTGGCAGTGGTTCGGCACCTTTTGGGGACGTGAGCCGCTTCTTTCGCAACCGAAATTGGAAGAATGGGTCGGTGCCTCCGAACAGCTCGCTCCGACCGATTCGCAGAACCAGTATCTCTTCACCGGGTTATTGCCAGTCGCCACGATTGAAGTGGTGACAGGCCCGCGGTGGCTCATCGTGTTGGGGGCTTCAACGGCTGCGTTGGGGCTCGTGGTGGCCTGGTTGTACGTGCCGGCCGTAAGGCGGCGATGGATTATTTGGCCGCTCGTTGCGGCTGCAATTGCTGGCTCGATCGTCTACCCAGAACCGTCCTTGCTGGCCGCTCAAGCCTCGATCGTTGGAGCCGTGCTGAGCCTACTTGCATTGGCGATCTACAAACTTGTGAACCCAACCCTTCGACCTGGCGTGATACCGGTGTTGTCGGCGAGTTCGCAGCGGATCGTTCAACCCCGTTCCGAATCCGTCGTGTTTACGCCGCTTGTAACCTCCGCCAGCACGGCCCCGACCGCCCCCCTGCGTACAACGGACCCTTAACCGTTTCTCATGGACACAATCACGGAGACACGGAGACACGGAGAGATCAAGAGAACATTACGTGGCAAAGGAACCTGTTGGAAACACTTCGTCTATAGGTTGCTAATAACGAATCATCGAATTTCACTTGGTGGAATGCCCCGCTCCGACTCTCCGTACTTCGGGGGTGAGAAATCCGGATTATAGATGTTTGCGCTGCAAATGAACCCTTACGAATCGTTTATCCCGGAGCCAACGGCGACGGTATGCGAAGTTATTCCTCGCCGCTGGCTCGGGGTTAAACGACCGACGGGTCTTTAGCTACACAGTTATCAATAGTCGCTGGCAAATGAACGAGCACAACATGGCGAATGAATCGAGAATCGCTACAGTTGCGCGGAAGCTGCTCCTGGTCGCGCTGGGGGTATCGGCTTGCTGCTCGGCCTCGTTGCTGAAATGGGATGGGTTATTCGCCGCGGAACCGGCGTCGCAACGTCTACAGGAATCGCCTCTGGAGTATCGCCGCGTTTACGTGCCGGCCGATCATCCCGACAGTTGGCCGCGCGGCGAGGCGAAATACATCCCACTGGAAAGGACCGATTTCGAGGCTTGGATGGCTGAGGCGAATCGCTCCGTCAACGAGTTGCTCACAACGCCAATCATCGATTCTGCCGAGTATCAGGCATGGCTAGGCGAGGACGATCAATTGCAAGGTCGCGGGTCGTGGAAAATTTCAATGACCGCGACCACCCCCGCGTTAATGCCGATGGTCCCTCTTTCATTCGTAATGAATGACCCTCGTTGGCAAGAAGACCATTCCCAGTTGGCCCGGCTAGGTCATTGGGGCACCAGCGGAAAACAAGCCGTAAGCCCAGGTTTGCAGGTGCCGAAAGCAGGTGTCCTCGAATTTGAGTGGTCGCTCCGTGCCCAAACCACAGGCCAAGACCCCCAATTCATTTGGAAGACTCCGCCTGCCACCAGGATTCGACTAACGATCGACCTTCCCGCGGATAAGGAACCACGCATCGATGGGGCTAGCGTGCTGCGAATGGAGACATTGCCGAGTCGTGGGGATACAGAGAAACCTGCCACGCGACGTTGGGTACTAAGCTTGGCCTCGGCGGGCAATGATGTTCTTCGCTTCGCCCGCGCCGGCAAAGACCTAACGAATGGGCAACCCACGTCGAATGCAGAATCGCTGAATCCACCCGCGCCTCCGAGTATCCAGGAATCGGTGAAGTATCGCGAATCGGTGGAATATGAGTTCCAGTCTCGCGGCCTGCAAACTCGCTATCGGTGGCGGTTGGAATCGAACGAAGAACTGCCACGAGAACTTTCGGCAACGCTGGTGCCGGGCATGCAGTTGGTGGAAGTCACCCGTGGCGGAGATGAACAATCTTGGCGAGTCGTGCGTGGAATCGCTCCCGCACCCGACCGCGTGATCATTTCGATTTCCCCCCAGCAACATTCGGAGGGTGTGGAAATCGAACTCACGACGTGGCAGGCATTACAGTTGGACAGCGCTTGGAAGTTGCCGGTGCTTCGCCCTGACCACGTGGTATGGAGTGGAGGAGACTTCATGCTCGAATTGCCGAAGGAATTTGAACTGCGCAGCCTCGTTCCAACAGATTGTCAGCAATCGGGCATCGAAGGCCCCACCGCAGCGCGGCCCGGTCGTGAATCGTTATCGCTGATCGAGTACTCGCCATCGGCTGCTTTGGATGTGCTCGTTTCTCGGCGTTCGGCACAAAGCGTTGTTCAATCTTACACAACGTTAGCCCTCACCGAATCGGAAGCGACGGGGAAACTAGTATCGAAGTGGAAGGTCTCGAATGGCTCCCTGTTCAAGCTTTGTGGAGCGCTCGGCCCTGGATGGACCCTGGATGCCGTCGAAACAACGCCGTCCAACGCTTTGGCGGAGTGGTATGTCGTTCGGAACGGCGACCGCCGCTTGATCGAAATCGCATTAACGGAAGGGGCAACCCCAGAACGTGATATTACGGTAACGCTGGCCGGACGCTTGAACCAACTGCCCGGCAGTGAACTACTTCCGTTGAATGCGTTGAGAATCCTTGAGTGGCAAGACGCACGAGTGGATCATCATTGGCTTTCCCTGCAAACGGCCGAGCCTTTTGGGGCCGAGCCGCTAGGCGGCTTAAGGCAGATTGACAAGAGAACCGCCGCCGACGCCGACAACCCTTGGGACGACCTGGTAGAGGCGGGAGG
>JADZFK010000205.1 GCA_020849945.1 Pirellulales bacterium
CGGGCACTCGCTCATGTAAACTGAAGGCCCACGCCTTGTTTGCCAACGCCGTGCCAACGCCGTGCCAAGGCAGAAGGTATCCACCCATCGGTCCGGTAGCTCAGCGGTTAGAGCAGGGGACTCATAATCCCTTGGTCGGGGGTTCGAATCCCTCCCGGACTACTTTTCGTTGCGAACAGTATCGCGGGGCTTCGCTTTTATCGGCATTTTCAGGGTTTGTTAATTTGGGCCGCGAGGCCCCGCGAGTCGAAACGGCCGCTGACTGCTTCGGATTCTGCTTCGCCTTGGAATCGTCACTTGCGGCGCGGGCGAAGTGGTCATCGGTCGTTTGGAAGTAGTGCTTGCGGGCAATGTCTTCGCTGTTGCCCAACCAATCGCACACAACGTGGGATGGGAAGCTTTCGGCCAGTTCCGTTTGCCGTGAACTTCGCAAGTTGTGGAACAACCGGGGCCAAACCGTCAGGCCAGCGCGTTTGACGATCTTCTCGAAAGTGGTTCTCAAATTCGCATTCATCCATCCCGCCGGTCCCAACGCCGTCTTGCGGGGCGTCGATGGTTAGCCCGCCGTCATCGGCCAGCAATAGCCGGATGCCTTGGGCGTCGCATTCCGCCAGCAGGTCGGCGAGGGGTGAAGGCGTGCCGTTCATATCGTCACCCGCACGCGGTTGGGACCAAGGGGGCCAAGGTGGCCAAGTTGTTGGAACTTGGCCACCTTGCATTCGACGGGGTCGAAAATGGGCATATTCTTCGAGTTTTCTGCAAGGTGGCCAAGATGGCCAAGTTGTTTGTCTTCGGGATCGTTGGCCACCTTGTCCGGCAGCCGCCACCACCACGAACCAGGCACTTCAGGGCGGAAGACTTCGACCGACAACGATTGCCGTGCGCGTCGCAGTGTGCGTTCGCTTCCGTCCTGCCCATCGCGCCATTCGTCCTTGAGTTCTTTCGCCAGTCGCGGGCCGTCGGCAAGCGCCAACCGCAACCAGTCGGATGCCGCGTCGAAGGCTTCGGCGTCGGGGCCGGGCTTTTGTTCGCGGCTCTGGCATTCGACGGCCAAGGCATCGTCGGCACTCATGGCCACGGGTTCGCGTTCCCATGCGATGCGGGGCGGTTCGCCGATGATCGAAAACGCCAGGCCGTCGCCTTCGCGGGCCAGATTGTTTTTCCCCGGCAGCAGCAATCGACGCGCCTTGTCTTCGGCGTCGCGTGTGAGGTGCCACACGGCCCGTGCGATGCCCGTGAACGCGCGGCTTCCAAGGGCCAGGTCATCGGCGATGCTGCCCGCGCTTTTGCGGCGATGGGCGACAACCAGCACGGCCGGCCCATGTTTTTCGGCCAGCGCCGCGATGGGGGCCAGCACGCCGCGCACTTCGTTGTCACGATGGGCGTCGGTTCGCCCGCCAAGAAAACTGCCGATGGGATCGACCACGATCAACCGACAATCTGGCAACCGCTTCAGCGTGGCTTCGATGGCGTCCACGTCGGCCAGCGTGATCATCCGGTCATGCGGCCCATCGTCATCGACGCGCCGCACGGCCGACAGCAGATGCACCCGCCGCACGTCGGCGTGGTGTGCATCGAGTCGCGGGCGGATCGTATCGGCCGGATCGTCTTCGGCCGTCAGCAGCAGGACCGATCCTTGCGGGCAATCGCTGCCATCGGGCCACGGCGTCCCCGTGGTTACGCGCGCTGTTGCGTCGGTGGTCAAGAATGATTTTCCTTCACCGGGTCGGCCGACCAATAGCGTGATTCGGCCCGCCGGAATGCGCTCGGGCCACAACCACGAAACGGGGCGGGGTTCCACGTCGGCCAGGCACGTCAGGATCGGGCCGTGCGAGCTTGCAGTTGGGGTGGTTGGCAACTGTGCGAGGAGTTTGGCGAGCACGTTGCCCACCTCCCCCTTGCAGTTTCGCAGGCCGTGCAGGGTATCGTTCACCACGCAGAAGGCCTTGCGTTGCCGAGCGGCATCGGCGACGACGCGAACGTAGTGGCCGATGCTGGCGGTTGTGGCGACGCGTTGAGCCGCTTCCAGCAAGTTGCCGGCCGGGTTCTCCATGCCGTCGGCCTTGAGGGTACTGACGAGCAGGCCATGTTCCAGTGGCCGACCCGCCGCGTGCAACCGCTGCATGGCGGCGAACATGGTGCGGCACTCGGGTTCGGCGAAGTCGGCCGCAACCAGGTTGGCGAAAACGGTTTCCGAGCATTGGTCGTCGCCGTTGATGGCCGACAGCAGCAACCCGCCGATGATCGTGCGTTCGGCTTCGGGTTCGGTGCGTAAGGGGTGGTTAGTTGGCATGGCTGGCTCCTTCCCGCCGCGAATCGATCCAGCGTTGCGGGTCGAAAGGCGAGTACCGGACCAGCCGCCCGCATCGGACGTGGGGCAGGCCCGGCGTTTGCTCGAAAGTCATCGCCCACAGTTTGCGGGGCGAAACGGCCAGCATCCGGGCCGCGTCGCGGGGGGCCACGAGCAGCGCGGGCATCGTTCCAGAATCGTTCATCGTGCGTTCCCTTGTTTCGTTGGCGACACGCCGACCATCTGCGTGACGGTGCGAAGAGGTTCACCCACGAACAACTATCTGCGAGGTTCCGACGATCCGATTATTTCGGAGCCATTATTCGGAACGATTTGCGGCGAAGAACACCAGGTTGCCGCAGAAAGCGGCCAGAGGTTTTTCTTTCCGAATAATTGGATTCGACTTGCCCGGCCATTATTCGGAATTGCGTTTTCGTTTTGCCACGCGGTCCAACAGGGCGTCCAGCTTGCTTACCGTCAGGTTATTATCCTTGGCGAAGTGGGCCTTGTACGTGCCAGCGTCCCGCGCCCGTTCCCACCTGGCAGGCAAATCGGCTTCGCGCTGTACGGTCGCATCATCCGCTTTTTTGCGGCCACGGATTCGTCCTTCACAGTTGCCAACCTTTCTTGAGCCGCCGCCTTCATCGACAAACACCAGCAACAATAAGTAGCTTCACCACGCCATCCGCGAATAATCCTTACGAACCCAACCGCTCGAAAGGTTCACTCGGTGATTGGGTCATCGAGACCTTCCTGCGAGTTGTCATGCCTTCACTTGCTATTCTTGTTGGTCTGAAAATCGTCGGAAACGCGGTGAGTTTCCACGGGGCGCTTGTCATTGCAAATCGCGAAGAATTCGATTCCGGCAACAGGAGCCACAGAAGCGGCCACCCTATCATGGTCTTCTACGAAGCCAACTACCAAAGGGATTGAAAAGCCAGGTGAATTTTCAAAAAAATTCGCGTTGAAAGCGAACCCCGGATGAGTAGCTAGCCGAAGCCAGGGGAGTTCGAGGATCGGCCCCCACGACAACGAAACTGCTAGTTCAATGGTAACGGTTGCGGTCCGCGGGTGTCAACAAAGCGTTGCTATCATGCAACTTAGGGCCTGATTCCAGGGAGAAAGGTGACGCCTGGATCGATTATGCGACCTGGGGGATGAATGGCCTGGGTAAGGCCCAAAGGGCCGGTTTGGATGTTTCCGCAATGGTTTGGGCATCGCTCACTCCAGTAGAGTAGGATGACGAAGTCGAATTTGGCAGTCTCAACTGTATTCAAAGGCAACTTTTTTGATGATGCGTAACGATAATCATGAACGACAAGTGGGAAGTCCCCTCGGAGTGCGGCTTTTCGTATTATGAATGGCTGCGCAGCGAATTGAGAATGCGAGTTAATGATGCGTGTATTGATCGTTGAACCAGACCTGAGCGGGCATCATGCACCGTACTTGCGCCACCTCCTGCAATCTCTAGCCGAGCTCCAACAAGAGGCCACCGTTCTTACTTACAACAATTCGGCTGAGAGCCCTCAATTCGGATTGCATTTGCGTGATGTAGCGGCGGGTGTCACATGGGACGATTGCCTGCCTTCTTCCAGTAAGGCGCCGAGACGAGTTGGTTTTCTGTTTTCGGAGCTTCTCAAGGCGGTCGAGCGTCATAGTGCGGACCATGTATGGGTGCCCTATGCCGATTTCTTCTCGCTCTATTTAGGAGCCCGCGCGCTGGTGGGCCGCAAGGCGAGTTGGCCCAAGGACGTATGGTTGGAAGGACTACAATTTCGCTGCACGTTTGCGTATCCGGCCCCGAATTGGCGTAAGGTGCCCAGTAAGCTCCGATCGAGGTTGCTGTTGCATCGCGCTAATTGGGATGTCTTGCATTTCCTCGATCCGCTTGTTTACGAAGAGATTTGCCGTCGGCATCCGAAAATGGCAGGTCGTTTTCGTGTCATGCCCGATCCCGTTGAGCCCGTCGAACCCATGCAGCCTGAATTGGCAAGAGGGCGGCTGGGTATCCCGCCGGAAGGGCGCTATCTAAGCTATTTGGGCCTGATGGCAGACCGCGACAACGTGGTACGGTTGTTCTCGGCCTTTGAGCAGGCAAATCTGCCGCCCGATTGCAAGCTCTTGCTAGCGGGCCCAACCACCAATGAGGTTCAGCATTGCCTCGAACACGATTTTGGCAGAACGCTCCGCGGAGGTCGAGTCGTCCAAATTAATCGGCACTTGAGCTTGGAAGAGGTCAAACTTGGTGTGTTGGGCAGCAATGTTGTGTGCATCCCGGCCAAGCATCGCGTAGGTTCGTCGAGTTTCTTGATTCGAGCGGCAACAGCCGGCCGCCCCGTGCTGGCCGACGATTTTGGTTGGACGGGCTGGGCAATTGAAACATTTCAACTGGGGTGGAAGGTGGATGTCACGAACATCGGCGCATTTGCCCGCTCGATGGTTGAGGCGATGGAGCAGGCACCCACGATTGCAGGATCGCCACGAGCCGAGCGCTTCGTGCAGTTCCATTCCGCCGCGAACTTCCAATCGCACTGGGGCGCGGGCATCCGAAAGCGGTTAGGCCTGACGGCCGATCCTTGCTATCGGCCGTGGCAGTGGGTGCTCGAAGGTTGCTGAACCAACGCCCCTGCTACTTCTCTAGGAGCGGGATTTCACGAGAGACACCATCTCTTCGATGATCTGAGGCAAAGTACGTGTGAGCTTCCACTCGGGAAAATGCGAGCGGAGCTTTGTCAGATCGGAATAGTAACAAATGTGATCGCCGATGCGATTCTGCTCGTTGTAGGTTAGTTGAGGCCGCGAACCGCAAGCTTGTTCGATGAGGTCGACACACTCCAGAAGGCTGGCCGAGTTATCTTTCCCGCCGCCCAGGTTGTACACTTCTCCTGGCCGCGGCGCCTGGGCGAACTGCCAAAACGCATTGATTACGTCGAAGCTATGAATCTGGTCGCGGACTTGTTTTCCCTTATAGCCAAAAATCGTGTACTGCCCTTGTGTTACCGCTTTCAAGACGAGGTAGCTCAGGAACCCATGCAACTCGACGCCAGCATGATGGGGACCGGTCAAGCAGCCTCCGCGAAAGATACCCGTCTTCATGCCGAAATAGCGACCATACTCCTGAGCCAAGAGATCGCCCGATAATTTTGATACGCCAAAAAGTGAATGCAGCGTATGATCGACGGGAAAAGCCTCCGCAATCCCCCTCGCGAATTTGGGGTCGGCGTACTCCCAGCGGGTTTCAAGTTCCTTGAGCGGGATGTGGTTAGGCCCGTCACCATAAACTTTATTGGTGCTCATGAGAATGAACACGGCTTCCGGCGAATGCTGTCGGCACGC
>JADZFK010000206.1 GCA_020849945.1 Pirellulales bacterium
ACTGACCACTGACCACTGACCACTGACAACGCACATCCCCATGCCTTCACCTCTTCGCACGACCGATCGCCCCACGAACCTACGGCTGCGTGCCGATCTGGTGGCGTCGCGCATGGAGAGCGGCGGGGCAACGCGGTGGATTGTGAAAGACCCGTTGACGCTTGAGCACTTTCAGTTTTCGGCGGAAGAGTACGCGTTGATGGACTGGTTGCGCGAGCCGGTGACGCTGGCCGAGTTATCGCGTCGATACGCGCGCGAGTTTGCGCCGCGTACGATTTCGCCGCAGGCAGTGTGGGAGTTTATGAGTCGGCTGCACGCGGCTGGGCTGTTGATGGCGACCTCGGCCGGGCAAGGGCATGAACTGCTGGAGCGCCGCGAACGCGATCGGTTTCGCCGTTGGTCGATGGCTTGGACGGGCCTGCTCGGCATCCGGTTTCGCGGCGTTGATCCAGACCGATTTCTCAACGCCCTGCATGATCGTTGTCGTTGGCTCTTTTCGTCGGCCGCGTTCGTTGCGTCGGTGGTGGTTGTGCTTTACGCACTTGCGATTGTGGTGGGGCATCTCGACGAGTTTCGCGCGCGGCTGCCCGAACTTTCGGCACTCGTAGATTGGCGGAATTTGCCGTGGCTTCTGGCGGCGATCGGCTTTGCCAAAGTGCTGCACGAACTCGGTCACGCGCTCGTGTGCAAACATTTTGGCGGCGAAGTGCGCGAGCTTGGTTTCATGCTGCTCGTGTTCGCGCCGTGTTTGTATTGCGATGTGTCCGACGCCTGGCGATTGCGCGGCCGATGGCAGCGCATCGCCGTTTCGGCGGCGGGGGTGATCGTGGAGCTTGTGTTGGCGGCCATCGCAACGATCGTGTGGTGGCACGCTCGGCCCGGCATCGTGCAGTTGGTAGCGCTCAACCTCATGCTCATCTGTACGCTGCATACGCTCGTCGTCAACGCGAACCCGCTCCTGCGGTACGACGGCTACTATATTCTTTCCGACCTCGTGGGTGTGCCGAACTTGTGGCAGCGCTCGCGCGAGGTATTACGACTCGCGTGGTCGAGATGGATTTGTGGCGAGCCTGCGAACGATGACCCGCTGTTGCCACGGAGCCGATGGCCTTGGCTCGCGCTCTACGCGGTGGCATCGAAAGCGTACTTGCTCGTGGTGAGCGTGCTCATTGTGTGGGGACTTGCGCGAGCGCTCGCGCCGCATCATTTGCAGAACCTGGCGTATGGTGCCGGGTTCATCGTGCTTGGCAGTGCGCTGGCAGCACCTGTGCGCGGCATGGTGGAACTGGCGCGGAATCCGATCCGTCGGGGCGAGTTGCGGCCGGGCCGCGTGGGATTGTTGACGGCGCTTGGCGCCGCGTTCGTGGTGATCGTGCTGGCTTTTCCGGTAGAGTACGAGGTGACGGCACCACTTGTGTTGATGCCCACCGATGCCGAGCGGGTGTGCGCGACGGTGGAAGGGACGCTGGAATCCATCGTTCCCACCGGTTCGCGTGTCGCCAAAGGCGATGCCATCGCCACGCTAACGAATGTGGCAACCGAGTTGGAACTTGCGAAGCTGGAAGGCGAATGCAAGTTGCGTGCGCTGCGCGTGGAGCACTTGGAAAAACTGCGTGGTCTGGATCGCAAGGCGAACGACGGGTTGCCGACGGCGCGGACCGCGCTGGCCGATAGCGAGCGTCGGCTAGCCGAGCGTCGGCGCGAAGCGGGTCGGCTCGTGCTTGTGGCACCGACGGACGGCGTTGTGATTGCCGCGCCAAGAACGACCGATGCGGAGGATTCGCCCCACGCCTTGCGATTGGCCTCGTGGTCGGGTTCGCTGTTCGATTCATCGGCGTGTGGCGCGTTCGTGGAGCCGCGCACGCTCGTGTGCCTGGTGGGCGATCCGCGACGGGTATCCGCCGTGATGTTGGCGAGCGACGCCGACGCGCGGTTCATTCGGCCGGGCCAACGAGCACGGTTGAAGCTCGATGCGTTGCCGGGCGGTGTGTTGGAAGGCCACGTTGTGGAAGTGGCGAACCACGCATTAGAGGAAGAGAAATTGCCGACGCGTGTGCCGATCGATCTTTCCGTGCTGCGTGCCGGCCTTGTGCCGCCAGGCCAAGAAGGGCCTTGCTACGAAGTGCGAATCGAATTCGAACGCGCCGAGGATGCACCGGAACTGATCCTCGGCAACCGCGGCACCGCGAAAGTGCAAACCGAGCGCGTGTGCGTGGCGAGGCTCATTCTTCGCATCGTTTCGCAGACTTTTCGGTTGCCGATGTGAAAGGGCAAGGCTTTTTCCCGAGTTCGCTCGGCTATAGAATGATAGTGTCTCGAAATCGAATGAACTCATGCTCGATTGAGAAAGGGGCGTCGAATGGTTCGGATGACGATTGAAGTTCCCGAGCTAGCGCTTGCGGCGATGAAGGCGTCGCCTGAAGATTTTGCGCGTGAGTTGCGATTGGCAGCGGCCATCAAGTGGTATGAATTGCGCCGCGTATCGCAGGAGCGTGCGGCCGGAATTGCCGGATTGTCACGGGCCGAATTCATCACCTCGCTAGGCCGGTTTGGCGTTAGCCCTTTCCAAGCCGATGCCGACGAGATCATCGAAGAGGCGACTCGTGGATGATATCTGGATCATCAATGCTTCGCCTGTCATCGCTCTCGCCAAGGTGGCGAAACTCGACCTCTGCACCCAGCTTTGCCGAAAGGTCATTCTGACTTCGGCTGTGGCTGAAGAAATCGAAGTGGGGCCGATCGAAGACCTCGCGCGGTAGGCCGTTGCGGATGGCTGGGGCGCTCGACAGAACCCTGCAACGATCGCTCCGGAATTGCTTGAATGGGGCCTTGGTCCTGGTGAAACATCGGTGATTGTCCTGGCGGCGGAACTCGGTTCTTCCGTGGCTGTACTCGATGATTCGGCGGCACGTGGCTGCGCTAACCCAACTTCCCCAACTGTCGACCTAAGACCTTGGGGATACGCTTGATTGAAACATTAGGCATCATTCTTCGTGCCAAGCGAAGAAAGCTGGTGAACAGTGCCTCAGAGATTATTCGGGCGTTGGTGAGTGCTGGCTTCCGAGTAGACGACAACGTCATTGCGCAAGCACTAATCAAGGTCGGTGAAACATGGTTGCCGAAACACTAACCAGCAGCCCTTACGGGATTGCGAAGATGCGGCCTGTGTAAACGCCGCCGGCGGAGGCGGCCGCGACGGGGTATCCGCCGTGATGTTGGCGAGCGACTCGGACTCGCGGTTCATCCGGCCGGGCTAACGAGCGCGATTAAAGCTCGATGCGTTGCCGGGCGGTGTGTTGGAAGGCCGCTTTGTGGAAGTGGCGAATCACGCTTTGGAAGAAGAGGGAGTGAGGTGGTTGATCGTCACGATTCGATTTCACTGTGGACCGTCGGTGTGAGGAGCTCGACCTCGGAGTAGATGAAGCCCGATGGTTTGGAGCCAGAGTCGAACTTGTCGACGTTGGATCGAATTCAAATCGAGTAGCGCGAGAGTAGCACGAGCGCTTGGTGAGCGAGCGAGGAGGATCGTTTCATCGACCGAAGACCACGAGAAATGTTCAAGCCAGTCATCTCGCCGCGGATGGAAGAGTGGGACTTGTTCGCCGGACTCCGGATCAAGAGCAGAGTCATGAATCCACTTGGAGGCATTGCAGCGCGGGCAAGCCAGGGCAAGATTATCCGATTGGGTCAATCCGCCGGCACAAATTGGGATGATATGATCGACGGGAAAAGTGGCCACCTGAGTTTCTTGGGCCAGGCCACAATACTCGCATGAACCACCCGCTCGGTTGATCACCGAGTGACGCAGTTCAGGAGAGATGAACGCCATAACTATTTGCCGGATAGTTCTGGATAAACTCTTGTGAGGCGTTCGAGAACGGCACGAGCTTGCACTTTATCCAAGGAGCGATCATCGGCCAGATCGGCCAAGGCCGCGAGCTCTTGGCGTTGGGTGCCGTTAAGCGATTCCTTATTCTCCGAGAGCCACAACAGTCGTTGATCCAACGCCTGGGGCAATCGGTAGTTGGCAACCCGATGCAGCGTTGCCGCACACTCCTTCAATAAACTCGTATCGAAAGGCGGCATTGAGTTTGCAGTGTTTGCAACCATCGTATCCAATGTCTTACGACATCCCGCCGAACTTATTGCAGGGGTCAACTCTGTTTCCATGCGTTGCACGGCACGACGATCCGCGATTTCCAACGAAGTCGATTATATGAACTAAGCTTAGTGAAAGCCATGCAGATTTGTTAATGGCGGGTGTCTGGGATTACCCGGCTCCGTTTTCCACAGCTGCGAGCCTGGGCTTGAGGAATTGGTGTTTATTGAAAAGTACGAGAAGACCGCACCGACGGATTTCCATGAACATGCGGTTGGCCATTCTAGTTATTTCACAGCAACATCACGGGATTGCGAAGATGAGGCCCGTATAAACGCCGCCGGCGGAGGCGGCGGCGACGGGGTCGCAGGGTGGCCAGTGGCCGCGGCGGGGCGGGCAACTGCCGGGGCGGTAGTGGCCCAGGGCATAGTTGCATTCGCACGGGCAATCGGCGGCCATGTAATACGGCATCAAGGGCACGGTGCCGAAGAAGTGGGCGGCCGAAACGGCCGGCTGCAAACAGCAACCGCACACGTAGCCGTAACGTTCGGCGTTGATCTCTTCGAAGTAGAGCGGTCGGTAACATAAGCAGGTGGCGTCCCAGTGGTAGTTGAGGATCGACCAACAGCGGTTGGCGGCGTTAGGTCCCGCGTTGATTTGTTCCCAACATGCGCCGGCGAGGTCGGTCGGCATTTGTCCTTCGGGCAGCGCGATGTTGATGCCGAGTTCGCCAAGCGGTTTGAATTGCGACGCGGCACAGGGGTCGCTTGCCGTCGTGGGGGCGTTGCTGTTTGATGCGCCTGCGGGGCCACCCGAGGGCGATGCGATGCGCAGCACGGGGGCTGGTTGGGGCGTGGCCGCACTCGTTGCGTTTGCATTGCTGGGGGATTCCTGATGGCTTGTCTGGCTCGCCAGCCAACGTATTGGCGTGGCCACATAGTTCTCGGGGGCGAGCGGCGGCGCTACCCTTGTTTGATCTGGCACGGTATCGAAAGGATCGCGCGCGGGCGGAGTTGGTTTCTCATTCGCGGCGGTCGTGGTGCTCGTATCGGACGTTGCGGTTTGATCCTCGCGTGGTTCGAAAGGATCGAACGCGGCATTTCGTGGTGGCTTGCCGGTGGCAAGTTCCGTTGCCGTGGCCGGCCTCGTTGCCGTGGCCGTGGTGAAAAACACCCACGAGGCCGCGACTGCAAGCACTAGGGAGCGGGCCACGTACAAGCGATGCAATAGAGAGGATGTACACATAAACTCACCGCTAGCAGAGAAGAGGTGCGAAGAGAATCTGGCGCTCGATTGTTTCGGCAGTTCGGGCCTGGGGGTTGAAGAGAACCGGAAAAAGTGTGCGAGACGGGCCGAGGTTCTCGAGGTGCCGCAGGGGCGTCCGGGGCGGGCGCCGGGCGAAAACACGGGGAAAACGGGGGGGCGGAACGAGGCTGGGTATTCCCCAACCTGTTCGCCCACAAGGGTTTGCGACGATGCCAAAAGTTTGACATCCCCCCACCTCGCTCGTGATAATAAGAGGTGCTGCCACTGCACAGATCTTTGCCCGCCATCACCGGAACTTGGCAGGGCGTTGGCCGCGCTCGTTCACCATTCTACTGGGGATTGCCGCCATGCGCATGACTTGGTTCTCTGGATCGCACGTGTTTGGCCGGCGCGTGCGAGGCCGTCGGCATTCTGCCGCGAATCGTTTGCGAGTTCGCCAACTCGAGCGTCGTCGCGTGTTGGATGGGGCGGTGCAATCGCTCGTTACCAGCGTCGTGATTGCGAAGGAATCGACCGACACGGCAACAGCCTCGCCAGCGAGCGATAGCTCGGAAACAACGAACTACGTGCCCCAGCAACCGTTCGGTTTCAATTGGGCACCGATGGCGGGCGATGCCGCGGTGCCCGGTGAGGATGCCTCGCAGCTTGCGCAAGGCGCGGTGGTCAACGTACCGCCGTTTCTTGTTGTGCCGCTCGACCAGAGCGCGAACGAAGGGCAACTTCTCGACTTGAGCGGCACGAACGGCGCGCCGCCCATCGGTTTGTTTATCGACCTCGACCTGGCCGATACCCACACGGCCACGGTTGATTGGGGCGACGGCAGCCCCGTGGAAAGCCCAACACTATTTCAAGGTATCGGCGCGGGCGCGTTGGGTGCCAGCCACGTGTATGCTGTCGAGGGCACGTTCACCGTCACGATCAGCGTGATGGACAACAACGGCGGCAGCGACACCGACTCGTTTCTCGTGGACGTGGCCAATGTGGCACCGTCGCTGGTTGTGCAGCTCGATCAAACGATTGATGAAGGCCAATTGCTCGACCTGAGCGGCACGAACGGCGCGCCGCCGCTCGGCCTGTTCATCGACCCCGGCTTGCTCGATACCCACACGGCCACCGTGAATTGGGGCGATGGCTCGGCCACGGAAAACGCGACCATTTTTCAAGGCCTGGGGGCAGGTGCCCTGGGCGGTTCGCATACGTATGCCGACGACGGCATCTACACGGTCACCGTGTCGGTCGCCGATGGCGACGGCGGTTCGGATACCAAGACCTTTCACGTTGCGGTTGGAAACGTGGCTCCGTTCGCCGACCTCACTGGCCCAAGCATGGTGAACGAAGGCAGCCTCAATTCCTGGATGATCGGCCCCGTGATTGACCCGGGCGCGGATACGGTCAGCCAGGTCGTCGTTCACTGGGGCGACGGCAATACCGATTCTTTCACACCGTTGCAACTGGCTGGCCAAGGCGGCATGGTCAGCCACCTCTACGCCGATGGCGATGCAAATCGCACAATCACCATCGACCTGGTGGATGAAGACGGTTCGTTTCTGGCCGTCGATTCGCTGAATGTCATGGTGAAGAACGTGCCACCCTCGCTAGTGGTGCCACTCGCGCAGAACGTTTTTGAAGGCGATCTGCTCGATCTGAGCGGCACGAACGGCGCGCCGCCGCTCGGCCTGTTTATCGACCCCGGCTTGCTCGATACCCACATTGCCACCGTCTACTGGGGCGATGGTTCGGCCACGGAAAATGCAACGATCATCCAAGGCATCGGTGCGGGCGCACTGGGCGGCACCCACGTGTATGCCGACGACGGCGTGTATCAAGTAACGGTTACCGTAACCGATAACAACGGCGGCAGCGATTCCAAGTCGTTCCTCGTCACCGTGGCCAACAAGAACCCGGTGGTGTTGACGCCGCGCGGCGACCAGAACATGGTTGAGGGCGACACGATCAGCTTCGGCGATCTCGCCACGTTCACCGACGCCGGGTTCGATAACGCGAACAACACGAATCCTTTCCAGCCCCCCGCGGTGGGCGATCCGCTGGCCGAGTCGTTTACATACGATATTGATTGGGGCGACGGCACCGGGGCGATCACTGGCATGACCCTCGCCGATACGAACGGCGGCCCCGGCGTCCCCTCGAGCGGCACGATTGCAGGCAGCCACACCTATGCCGACGACGGCGTGTATCAGGTGACCGTCACCGTGTACGACGACAACGGCGGCATCGGCACGAAAAGCTTCTTTGTCACGGTGAACAATGTGGCGCCATCGCTCACCGATACGGCCCCGGGCAATACGGTGGCGGAGGGGCGGGCGTTTGTGCTTTCGAACCTTGGCGGCGCGACGCCCAACTTGGGGATCGGCTTGTCGGATCCCGGCTTCGATAACGCGGCGAACACGAATCCGTTTTCACCGCCCGCGGTTGGTGATCCGCTCGCCGAAACGTTCACCGGTTACACGATCGATTGGGGCGACGGCACGACCGATACGCCGGTAACGGTTGTGATGCGGACGAGCGGAGGCCCCGGCGTGCCGACGACGGCGCTGTTCGATCACGCGGCCCACACGTATGCCGACGACGGCGTGTACACGGTTCGCGTTCGGGTGGCC
The DNA here is from genome assembly GCA_020849945.1 of Pirellulales bacterium. Lineage (GTDB taxonomy): Bacteria > Planctomycetota > Planctomycetia > Pirellulales > Lacipirellulaceae > JABDGM01. The sequence goes on from JADZFK010000206.1 coordinate 7,984, forward strand.
GACGACAATATGACGGGCGATTTTGCGGGCGGGACGAACGGCGTCGATTTCATCGACCTGACGTTTCAAATCACGGTGACGAACGTCGCGCCAACGATGGTGGCACCGGTGCCCACGGCGGCCTTGATCAGCGAAAATGGGTCGGTCAGTTTCACGGCGTCGTTCAGCGATCCGGGCTTCGATAACCCGCTCAACGACAACGTGCCGCCCAATGGCGGCGAAAAGGCGGAGACGTTTACGTACGATGTCGATTGGGGCGATGGCCGGCAGACGGTCAGCGGCGCGTCGGCCGCTTCGGCCACTGGCAGCCCCGGCGTGTTGACGACCGGCTCGTTCGGCGAAAACCACGTGTATGCCGACGACGGCGTGTACACGGTGACTATCACTGTGTACGACGACGACGGCGGCTCGGACGTTCGCACGCTCCAAGTCACGGTGCAGAATACGGACCCGATTCCGGTGCTTCCGCTCGAAGGGGACGATGTGACCTCGGGCGGAACGACGCGGATTCGACTCAGCTTCAGCGATTGGGGTTTCGATAACCCGCTCAACCCCACGCCGCCGCCGACAGGCGAGCAATTCGCCGAATCGTTCACCTACACGGTCGATTGGGGCGACGGCACGGTGGATACGATCACGGTGACGCCGTTGGCTCCCGGCAATACGATCATCATCAACGGGCAAACGACCGTGCTGGCCTCTACACGCGTAACGGGCGATGAAGGCGTGATGTCCACCGGTTCGTTCGAGGTGGAGCACCGCTATTTTGGTCCGCCCGACCCGCTGCATCCGACGGCCGACATTCCGATCACCGTAACGCTGGCCGACGACAACGGCGGCTCGTTCACGCAAACGGTGTTGGTGGGCAACCCCGGCATCCAGGAGATCAACGTGGCGATCGACACGACCCCCGACGTTGCTCGACTGGAATATGTTCCGCAACAGCTTGTGCATCGACTGCTCGACCGGCAGAGCGGTTCGATGCTTGGGCAACAATCGCAGAGCGCGCGGGTAGCCAACAGCGAGATGAGTATTACCTCGGAGCGATACCTGGAGCTGGTCGTGATTTCGCCCGAGGGGAAGGAAGTGCTGCGATACCGGCTCAAGGATGAGGCGATCAGCAACCTGCGCGGGCTGTTCGCCACGCTGCCCGAAAATCACTACAAGATTTACCTCGTTCGCACGGCCGACAACTCGCGGCGGCTGGTGGTCGATGTGGTTGTTCGCAACGGCCGCGTGATCGACCCGAACGACGACACGGAAGGCACGCGCGATCGGCCTCCGATGGAGTCGGGCGAGAAGCGAGACGTTCAGCCCTTGAATGCGAATCCGCTCCTGGAACAGCAGCCCGCGGAAAAGCGGGCCGATGGGCCGCAGGAAGAAACTTCCTCGACGGAGGCGGGCCCTATGCCTGCGGCGGACGTGGCCGTTGACGTGGCCCGTGCATCGGCGGACGACATGAAGCGGGAAGTTCCGAGGACGGAAGCGTGGCGTTGGGCCGTGCCACTGGCGGGGCTGGGCTTGGTGGCGGCACGTGGCAACTGGTCGCGGGAAGTTGAAGAAGCTTTCGACCAGGCCGACCGCCGCGCGTGGCAACGCCTACGCCGGGCAGGCCGAGTTCGCGGCAGGAGAAGCGGGAGGGGAGTAGTGGAGTAGGATGTTCTGGCTCTTGACTCTTGACTCTTGACCTACTCCCGCGCTCCGCTCCGCGTTGCGGCTAAACCCCTGCCCCATTTCTGGCCCTTGCCCCTCGACCTTCGACCCACTTCTGACTCTTGACTCACTCCCGCGCTCCGCATCGCGGCTAAACGCTAGGCTGGGCGTGGCGAGACAAACCGGTTGTGGTGGGGTTGAACGGAAATCTTCGAATATTCGGCCTTGTTTTGTGGTTTTTTGTGCCTCTTTGTGGCCAATTTGGCGTACTTCCCCGGGGGGTAGTTAGAATGGATACCATCGGCGGCGACGTGCCACGATAGCCCTCTCCATCAATCCCGTCGCTCGTCGCCCAGCTTTTCTTCCCTGAACGATTCAGACCCGATGCGAACTTGTCACGCTTGTCAACGTGAACTCGAAGCCTTGGCGGTGATGTCTGGCAAGTGCCCGCACTGCGGCGCGGTGCTGCGCAAGATTGCGCCGCGGACGATCAGCGATACGCGCGTGCGCGACGAAACGGGCGATGCGGACGAAGCGTCCTCTGTGGCAGGGGAGTCGCACGAGACCGGGCCGACCGATTCCGGCGCCGATCCCGGCGGCGCGACGGTCGAGTTGAGCAACTTCTTCGACCTTGATGAATACATGAAGAACAAGCCGCCGAGCGGCGAAGAGCCGCCCGTGGTGGAGATTGAGTTAGAGGTTGACGACACGTCGGCGGAGCCGGAGGCATCGGCGGAAGAGTTGCCTTCGACGAGTCGGCCGACGCCGCCGGTGCTGCCGAAGTTGCCGACGCTGGCCGACCTCTCGCCGAAGACGCCGACGATTGCGGATCGTTCGGACATGACGATGGAGTTTAGCACGACGCCGGGTGCCGGCCAGCTTGGAGATCCGCCACTGCCGCCGAAGCCGACACGTCGTTCGACGCATTCGCTCGAAAGCGATAAGACGATCGATCTGGAGATGTCTCCCTCGGAAGTGCGGCATCTCGATTCGCAGTGGCGAGCGACGATCGACCCCGACGCGAAGCAAGGACAAACGATTCGCGCGCGCGAAACGGTGACGGGGTTTCGGTCGTCGTTGCCGGTGAAGTCGCGGTTTGTGCGTGAGAAGCTTAAGAATGGGGGACCGCCGCCGAAATCGCTGGCCGAGGTGCCCGACTACGAGCTCCTCGATATCATCGGCGAGGGGGGCATGGGCGTGGTGTACGCGGCGCATCAGTCGTCGATAGCCCGCACCGTGGCGGTGAAGATGCTCAAGCCGAGCGCGAAGGTGCGTGATGAGCAGCGCGATAAGTTCATCTCGGAAGCGGTGGTGACGGGTGAGCTGGATCATCCGAACATCGTGCCGATTTACGACCTGGGAGCGAACGATCAGGGCGCGCTCTTCTACTCGATGAAGCGGGTGAAAGGCACGCCGTGGGACAAAGTGCTTCGGAAAAAGAAGCTCGATGAGAACCTGAGTATTTTGCTGCGGGTGGCCGACGCGGTGGCGTTTGCCCATGCGGGCGGGGTGGTTCACCGCGATTTGAAGCCAGAAAACGTGATGCTAGGCGATTTCGGCGAAGTGCTGCTGATGGACTGGGGCCTGGCGCGGATCACGCCGGAGTTTGCGCATGCCGATACCGTGTATCAGCCCGATAGCCTGGGCGGAACGCCCGCCTACATGGCACCCGAGATGGCGAAGGGGCCCGTTGAATCGATCAACAAGACGAGCGACGTGTACCTGCTCGGCGCGATCCTGTACGAGATCATCGGCGGGATTCCGCCCCACTCGGGCCGCGACGTGATGCACTGCCTGATGGCGGCCTCGCAGAACCGGATCGATGCGATCCGCTACGAAGGCGAGCTCAAGGAGATCGCGCTGAAGGCGATGGCGACGCGGCAGGAGGATCGTTACCACACGGTCAAAGAGTTTCAAGAGGCTGTGCGGTTGTTTCAATCGCACTCCGAGAGCCTGGTGCTGACGGCGCACGCGAACCAGAACCTGCACAAGGCGCGAGAATCGAACGATTACCCGCTTTATGCCCGCGCGCTGTACGGTTTCCAGGAATCGTTGACGCTGTGGCGTGAGAACCACCGGGCGAAGTTGCTGCTCACCGAGACGCAGCGAGACTACTCGACCTGCGCGCTGGAGAAAGGCGACCTGGACCTTGCGGCTTCGCTGCTAGACCCGCACGAGGCCGAGCATGCGCCGTTGCTGGAGCGGATCGAGCGGGCGCGAGCCGAGCGGAACGCGCGGCAACGGCGGCTAAAAATGGCCAAGCGAGCCGTGGGCGTGCTCGTCGCCACGGTGGTCGTACTGGTGAGCGCGTTTTCGGTGTTTTTCCGGATGGAGCGTGATAAGGCCGTCGAAGCGAGGAATGAAGCCGACGTGCAGCGGGGGATCGCAGTCAAGCAGAAGAACGAAGCAGATCGGCAGCGGGGGATTGCGATCGAGCAGAAGAATGAAGCCGACGTGCAGCGGGGTCTTGCAGTCGAGCAGAAGAACGAAGCAGATCGGCAGCGAGGCATTGCGGTCGAACAAAAGAACGAAGCCGACATGCAGCGCGCGCGGGCCGAGGCCGCCAAGCGGGCCGAGGAATATGAATCGTACGTGGCGCAGATCGGTCTGGCGAATGCCAAGATCAACGACAACGCCTACGACTACGCCCGCGAGCTATTGGGCACAAGCAAGCCCGAGCTTCGGAATTGGGAGTGGGGCCGACTGGAACACTTGTGCCAGTTGGGTGCCGCTTCGTACAAGGCGGAAGGGCCCGTGACGAACGTGGCCTACTCGCCCGACGGCAAAACGATCGCGGCGGGCGATATGAAGGGCAAGCTCACGGTGCGCGATGCCGCCAAGGGCACGGTGCGATACCAAGTGCCGCACGGCCAGTACGTGCTGGCAGTAGCCTATTCGCCCGACGGCGAGCGGTTGGCCACCGGTAGCAGCGACAAGACGATTCACATTTTAACTGCCACGACCGGCGCAGTGGAACGCACACTGCGTGGCCACACCGATGGCGTGTTGTGCGTGCGGTTTTCGCCGGATGGTCAACGATTGGTGAGCGGATCCTACGACAACACGGCCCGCGTGTGGGATGTGGGCAGCGGCCAGGAATTGCAAACGCTCAAGGGGCATTCGTGGTGGGTGTGGGCCGCCGATTTCGCGCCGGATGGCAAGCGAATCGTCACGGCCGGGCAAGATGGCAAGGCGATTGTGTGGGGGGGGAGTCGAGAGACAAGAGACAAGAGTCAAGAGCCAGAAGTGAGGCGAGAAGCGTTTAGCCGCGACGCGGAGCGGAGCGCGGGTTTTGTTCCGATTCATGAATTTACGGGTCACAATGGGGCTGTGTACAGTGCGAGGTTCTCGCCCGATGGCAAACTTGTGGCGACGGGTGGCTACGACAAGTTGGTATTGGTGTGGAACCCGTCGGTAGCGAGGTCAGTTGATATTGGCCGGAGGCTCGATGGCATTGCCGATGCCGAGCCGAACTACACGCGGCTTGCCGGGCATGGCGGCCCAGTGCGTTCGGTGGTGTTCTCGCCGAACGGTCAGCTTCTGTTGAGCGGCAGCGAAGATAATTCGCTGCGGGTGTGGGACGTGGCGGCCGCCGAAGGCGTGAAGACGCTTCGCGGGCACGGCAGCATGGTGCGGTCGTGCGCGTTTTCGCCCGATGGCCATTGGGCACTTTCCGGCGGCGATGATGAAAGCGTGCGGCTGTGGAACGTGCAGGGCTACCAAGAAGTGCGCGTGTTGCACGCCACCGTGTTTGCCGGGCACGAGGACGCGGTGTTGGGGGCACGATTCTCGCGCGATGGTCGGCAGATTGTCACGGCAAGCCGCGATCGGACGGCCAGTATGTGGGATGCCGCCACCGGGAAACCCGTGCGGCGGTTCCAGGAAGGGCACGATTTCTTGGTTTCGAGCGTGGCGTTCTTCCCCGATGGCCGCCGACTGGCCACCGGCGCGGGCGATAACACGGTTCGGCTTTGGGATGCCACGGCCGGCACTCAACTCGCCGTACTGCCGAACACCGGCCCCGTTGGCACGCTGGCTGCATCGCCCGATGGGCGTTGGCTGGCCACGGGCAGCATGGGTTTCGATGTTCAACTTTGGAACGCGGCCGACGGCACCCTGGGCGCGACTCTCCAAGGTCACTCGGCCGAAGTTTCGGCATTGCGATTCTCACCCGATGGGAAACAACTGGCCAGCGGCGATAGCCGCGGACGGATTCGGGTGTGGAGCGTGGGTGAGGGTCGAGAGTCGGAGGAAGGTCGAGGGACGAGCGTCGAGAGTCGAGGGCCAGAAGCGGGTCGGGTGTTTAGCCACGACGCGGAGCGGAGCGTGGGAGTGAGTCAAGAGTCGAGAGTCAAGAGCCAAGAGCCAAACGCGACCCTCGACCCTCGACCTTCTCTGCTCAACGAGCTCACGGGGCACAATGGTGCGATTACAGCGTTGCGGTTTTCGCCGGAGGGTGGATGGCTGATTTCGGCCAGTGGCGATCATACGTGTGCCCAGTGGGATTTGGCCAGGGGCGAAGAGAATCGGGCGCGCGTACTCAAGCACGATGACTGGGTGTCGTCGATCGATGTTTCGCCCGACGGAAAGCTGGCGATTACGACGTGCGAAGATGGCATCGCCCGGCTGTGGCGATTGGCCGACGCGACCGTGGTGGCCACGATGAAATCGGGCGGGGCGCCGTTCAATTCGGCCAACTTTTCGCCAGAAGGCAGCACAGCCGTGTTGAGTTCTTCCGTCGACAAGCGAGTGAGTTTGTGGAGCGTCTCGGGGGTTCCCGCGGGTGTGACCGAGGAGTTTTTCGATTTCAGCAAGCTGGGTGGCGAAGTATGGGCGGCGATGTTCGCGCCCGGCGGCCAACATGTGGTAACGATCGGCGGCAACGACGCTCAACTGTGGGAAGTGGGTACGCATCGGCCGGTGATGCGGTACAGCCCGCATGGGGCCGTGGCTTCGGCGGCGCTTTCGCCTGATGGCAAACTGGTGGCGACGGGCAGTTGGGATCACTCGGCCAAGATTTGGGATGCCGCCACGGGCCACGCGATTCGCAAGCTGGTTGGCGGGCATTTGGGTTACATCAACGCGGTTGAGTTTTCGCCAGATGGGCGCGAGCTGCTCACCGCCAGCGACGACGGCACCGCGCGGCTGTGGGACGTGGCCACCGGCAAGCCGACGGGCGTGGTCTTCCAAGGGCACAAGGCGCGAATCCTGAGTGCCACGTTCTCGCCCGATGGTTCGCAAGTGCTGACGACGAGCGGCGATAAGACGGCGCGGCTGTGGGATCGCGCAAGCGGCAAGCCGTCGGGGGCGGTTCTTGCAGGACACGATTGGGCCGTGCTATGCGGCGCGCTTTCGGCCGATGGGCGGCGGATCGTCACGGGCAGCCAAGATAAGTCGGCCATTGTGTGGGATGCCGCCACCGGCACCAAACAAGCGGTGCTGGCGGGCCATACGGCCGCGATTGCGTCGGCCGCGTTCTCGCCCGATGGTTCGCGGATCGTCACGGGCAGCCAAGATAACTCGGCCAAGCTGTGGGATGCCGCCACGGGAAAAGAAATTCTATCGCTGCCCGGCCACACACAGGAAGTCACTTCGGTGAGCTTCTCGCCCGATGGGCTGAACGTGCTAACCGCCAGCCGCGACGGCACGGCGATCATTTGGCAGGCCCGCGAGTGGCGTGGGAAGGCGGAGGGGGTTTCCGGGGCCGAGTGATGGCCGGTGGTGGCGGTTATTAGTTTGAACGGCGGCTACAAGGCCGCCGCTAAGAGGGGGGCGCCCTTTGTCGGCAGGGCAAATCCGTTATCTAATAGCGAAGGCTTCCAGGAAGGTCCCGATCGGCTCGCGGGACCTACTTCTTGGCCCAAAGTGAAATACCGATCAGCCCTGACTTTGTCGGCGGATTACTTGCGGCGGGTGGGTTCGAGGATACAATGGAGAGAGCGGGGCCGCGGGCCTTTTGTTGTCTGTGTCTATTGCTTCTCACTGCCTAATGTAAACACACTTCTTTGGCACCCTTCTTGGTGCCCGGCCGACTTGGTTCTTCGAGTTTGGCCATTAGGCTGATTGAGTCGTTTTTGTTGTGTTGCCGTCCCGCTTTCCCGTTGCGCGCTGGTTATTTCCGTGAACTTCCGACTAACTTTGAACCCGTCGAATTTGTTGATCTTTCGGGCGACCGTCGTCTTGCTTGGTTTCGGCCTTGCGCTAGCTGGCTGCGAGAACACGTATGGTTACTCACTTGCTGGGTCGAAGTGGCCGCAGCCGGGGCTGTGTGGATCGAACTGTTTGGGCACGCCGCTGACGCTGACGTATAGTTTTCAAAACATGTTCGATGGCGGGATGAAAGGCCCCGATAACGTGCCGTTGCCCGCTTCGTTGATTCGCGGTTCGATTGAAGAGGCGTTGGGGTTGTGGAGCAGTGTGGTACCGATCACGTTTGTGGAAGTGCCCGACGATGGGTTATCGTATGGTTCTTCAACGCAGTACGGTCAGATTCGGTTTCGCCACATTTACATCAACGGGCCGGATCCGCCGCCGCCCGCCAGCCCGGTTGCGAAGGCGCAGGCTTACTACCCATCCGGTGACAACTACCCAGGCGACGTGGAGTTCGATCACAGCGATCCGTGGCAGGCGAGCGGCACGCTTTCGACGCCCGATATTCTTGGGGCTGCGATCCATGAAATTGGCCATGCGATCGGGCTAGGACATTCCGATATCGAAGGCGTCAACATGTATTGGATATTCCACCGGTTTCAAGGGTTGGGCACGGCCCAACTGTTTCCCGACGACATCGCGGGCATTCAAAGCGTGTACGGCGTAGGCTCGGGCAGCGTAGTTTCGCTGGCCGTGCCCGAACCGACCGCGGCGGGCTTCCTTGCCGTGTGCGCGGGGGTATGGCTGCTGCGACGGCGGCGTCCCCTCTAACTTGCCGCCGCGTTATCGGGAAGGGTTACTCATCCTCAAGCGGCATGACCATCGCCAGGATCAGGTAGACGATGATCCCTGGAAACGCGACCGAGAAGAACGAGAGCAGCACATAGAGTACGCGCACCGCAGTCGGGTCCCAGCCGAGCCATTGCGCCAGTCCGCCGCAAACGCCAGCTAGCATGCGGTCGGTGCGGCTTCGCACCAAGTGATTGGATGGCATACATCTCCCTTCTTCAGCTAGGATTACAGGGTGGTGGAACGCGCCTGCAACGCGAAGGTGGTCGATTCCTCAATGGGTGTAATTCGCTGTTGGCCTGCAATTATTGGAGGGAAACGGGGTGAAGTTCGTGCTCCGCTTCGCGTCGCGGCTAAACGTATTGGTCAAGAGTCAAGAGCCAGAAGTTGGTCGAAGGTCGAGGGGCGGAAGTGGGGCGAGGGTTTAGCCGCGACGCGGAGCGGAGCGCGGGAGTGAGTCAAGAGTCAAGAGCCAGAACATCCTACTCCCCTACTCCACTACTCCCCTCTCAATGGCGGAGGTCGCTGACGATGTTGCCGTCGCGGAGGACGATGGAGCGTTTAGTGCGTTGTGCGACATCGGGTTCGTGGGTGACCATGATGATGGTGCGTCCTTCGCCGTTGAGCCGTTGGAGTAGATCGAGGATTTCGCTTGTGGTGACCGAGTCGAGGTTGCCGGTCGGTTCGTCGGCGAGAATGAACTCGGGGTCGTTCACGAGGCTGCGGGCAATGGCGACGCGTTGTTGTTGACCGCCCGAGAGTTGGGTGGGTCGGTGTCCGAGCCGCTGGCCGAGGCCGACCATCTCGGCGAGTTCGAGCGATCGGGCCTTGGAGGCTGGGTTGATCCGTCGGCTGTAGTAAAGTGGTACTTCGATGTTTTCGACCACGGTGAGCGCGGGGATCAGATTGTACGATTGGAAGATGAAGCCGATACGGGTAGCACGGATGTCGGCGAGGCGGTCGTCGCTCATTTGGGAGACATCGACACCGCTGAGGAGATAACGGCCGCCGGTCGGTCGATCGAGGCAGCCGAGGAGGTTGAGAAGCGTGCTTTTTCCCGACCCGCTAGGCCCCATGATGGAGATGAAGTCTCCCTCGGGCACATCGAACGAGACGCCACGAAGGGCGTGGACGGTCTCTCCGCCGAGGACATATTCCTTGCGGAGGTCTTGGATTTGGACGGCCAGTTTCATTCGGCCGCCCCTTGGGGAACTGGCTTGGCGGGGTGGGGAGCGGGATTGGCTTGATCCTGGGCGGTGGCCGGTGGCGTGGCGGGTTTCGCAACGTTTTGTGCATTGCGTGCGGTGCGTTCAGCCTTGGAAGGTTGGGGGACGGCGCGTTGAATTTCCTCGGGCGGCAGCTTGGGCAGCGCGACGTCGCCCGCATGGGCCCGCGCGTTGAGCGCGATGCGTTCGCCCACTTCCAGGCCGCTTTCGATGACGAAGAACTTGTCGTTGGTGGGGCCGGCCTTCACTTCGCGGGGGTTCCAGCTTCCCTCGCGATACACGAAGCAGTAGTACTTTGGCCCGTGGGCGTAGATTGCCTGGACGGGCACTTGAAGGGCGTTGGGAACGTCCGCGCAACGGATGGTGACGCTGGCCGTCATGCCAGATCGCAGGTCGGGTGCCGCATCCTGGATGTGAATGAAGGCTTTGTATTCCTTGACGTTGGCCTGGCGCCAGCCGGTGGGTTCGGCGTATTGGTTCACACGTTCGACGACGCCGTGGAGCATTCGGCCGTCGTAGCCCACGGGGCGGATATCGGCCTCGAACCCTGGCTGCACGTATTGGACGAGCGATTCGTTGACCGTGAGGTTGACGCGCATCGATTCGGCATTGGGTAGCTTGATGATCACCTGCCGCTCGCGGACGATGGCCCCTTCCTCGACGATGAACTGCTGATCGCCGCGGTTATCGGTGACGTGGGCGTACTTAACGACGCCATCTTGCGGGGCCGTGATCGTGCATTTTGCGATTTGGTCGTCGAGGTCGGCCAGTTTTTCGAGTTCCAGTTTGTGGCTGTTTTGGGCGGCATCCCACTTGGCCTTGGCGATGAGGATCGCGCTTTCGAGCGTGGAAACTTGTTTGGGTTTGGTGAACTCATCGAGCACGTTGAGTTTCGTCTTGGCCGCATCGACGTCCTTCTTGGCTTTCTCTACCGCGAAGCGATCGGCTTCCAGTTGGTTTTCGTTCACATAGCCCTTCGAGGCCAACTTCTGGCTGTAGGCGTAATATTCCTTGGCGCGATTGAGGTTCTCCTCGGCCACGAACAGTTCGCTTTCGATCAGTTGGCGATCTTGCAGATAGGTGCCTTCGAGGTATTCGCGTTTGGCGATGACGGCCACGTCGTACGTGTTGCGTGCTTCGACCTCGACGGCCTTCGAGTCGTTCACCAAGATCTGTTGGCTCGTGCGCTGCGATTCGAGCGCCGAGGAATCAAGCTCGACGAGGAAATCGCCTTTCTTAACCTGAGTTCCTTCGGGTACGATCCGCAGGATGGCGTTTCCGCTCGTGTTGTTCGATTTGACGAGCGAGCGCACTTCGGTTACGTCGAAGGCCTCGATCTCGCCGCGCTCGGTGATCGAAAGCTCGAAATCCTCGCGGGCCACCGTGTGGAGTAGGATCGAGGCATCGGGCGAAGAAGTGCCACGCGATTTCCACCACCAAAGAGCAGCAAGGGTGGCTGCAAGTGTGGCGATGAGGCCCGCTACAATTAGCAAGGCCTGCCCCTGGCGCCAGGCCCACGGGCACGCAATCGTTCTGCCGCGTGGAAAAGACAATCTTGGAACAGGATGATTCATTGGGGCCACCCATGCCAGGTCAAGCCGAGCCTACCGCCAAATCTATTATATTCGATTTCCATCGAAGAAGTTAGCGCTGGGGAACACTCAACCAGGGCCGATCAGTTATTCAACTTGGACCATTAACCTGCATTTTCGGGTGAACGCGGTAGCAGTGCGAATATCGAGGTTTCCGACGTGCCATCGGTAAGTGACGGCCTTGATTTTGCGTGCCAAAGCGAAAACTGATCGGCCCTGTCTCTACGGCAACCGTCGTTGCTTGGTACCCGCTTAGCGGCTACGATAGGGTACATGGCCGCGAACCGCTAAATTGCGTTCGTTGTCTTTTTGGTCGCGGGGCGTAGCTCAGCCTGGCTAGAGCG
>JADZFK010000207.1 GCA_020849945.1 Pirellulales bacterium
GGAGCCAACGGCGACGGGATTCGAGGTTCTCCCTCGCCGCTGGCTCGGGGTTTAACGAACGATGGGTCCTTCGCTGCGCATGGATCAAAAGACGCCGATAACGCGAGAAATAGAAAAAACAGCTGGTAGTGCGATGTTCCTTCGGGGTCGGAGACCCCTCCTACAAATCATCCCCGATTAGCCCGGGAATCGAACTTGTGCCGCTTGCAAGAGTTCGCCAAACTGTTGGGCATGAATGAGCTACTCGCCCCTGCCTCGCTGATGGCATTGGTCGCCCTGACGACTTTGGAGGTTGTGTTGGGCGTTGATAATTTGGTGTTCATTGCCATTCTCACCGGGCGGCTTCCGCCGGAAGAGCGTGCCTCGGCGCGGCGGTTGGGGCTGGGCATGGCTGCCTTCGGGCGGATCGCACTCTTGCTGGCCGCTTCGTGGGTCGTCACGCTCGAATCTCAGAACCTCATCTCCCTCGCGGGGATCAAACTCTCAGCACGCGATGCCATCCTGGTTGCGGGCGGCGTGTTTCTACTGGCGAAAGCAACCTGGGAGATTCACGAGTCTATGGAGGGCCATGCCAGCCGACATGCGAAAGGGGATTCTCCCACCGCGACCGCGGCCAACGTGATCGGCCAAATCCTGCTGCTCGACCTTGTGTTTTCGATCGACTCGGTGCTCACTGCCGTGGCGATGGTGGAACCGGGCAACACGGCGAAGTACACCTCGGCTCCCATCCCGTTTACTTCCATACCTTGGCCGGCAATGGCCATTATGAGTGCCGCCGTTCTGGCCGCCGTGGCCGTGATGCTTTGGTTCGTTACGCCCGTCTCAAACTTCATCGAGCGCCATCCGACGGTGAAGATGTTGGCCTTGGCGTTTCTGTTGCTCATCGGCGTCGTGCTGGTGGCCGATGGCTTCGGAACGCACATTCCGCGTGGGTACATTTATTTTGCGATGGGGTTCAGCATATTTGTGGAAATGCTGAACATCAAAGCGGGCAGCCGGCCCGAGGAAATGCGTTCGTAGCATGACTCGAAGAGCCAACCGCCATTGCGTTCAATACCGAGGATGACCATGACGACCGATCCGCGCATGATGTGGCGAGATTACTTCTCGAAGTGGCCCGCAAGTATCCCGAAGCGCGGTGTGCTCGTTAGTTCGCTCAACGAAGCGACGCCGTTCAAAGGTTTCCTGATTCGCGAGGAGATGTTGCTGCTGGAACGCACGAACCCCGACCCGCTCGGGGCCAGGTTCGTTCTCCTCGGGTTCGACGCGATTCACATGGTCAAACTCATCGACCCGCTTCGCGAAGAAGCTTTTATCTCAGCCGGCTTCGCGGGGCAACTTGCCCGAACATGATGCTCGGCAGCCGGCTTGCCACAGCAGGCGGGGCGAGGCAATGGGGCGAGGGGGCGAGGGGGACCGAGCCGAGACGGCTCGGCTATCTGTTTGAGGGTGGCGGGGAATTGGAACTGCATTCTGACACCCTCATCCGTTTGCGAGGGGAGCCGGAGTCGTTGGCGTTGGGAGGAGGAGTTGGTGATTGTGGCCGCGAGGTCGGGTATGATTGCGGGATGAGTAGAAGGTCGCTACGTGATCGGCGAGTGTTGGTGACCGGTGCTTCGAGTGGGATTGGTCGGGCACTGGCGGTCGAGCTTGCGCGGCATGGCGCGGAGTTAGTGTTAGTGGCGAGGCGAGCGGATCGGCTGGGGGAGGTTGCGGATGAGATTGCCCGGCTTGGTCGGCGGGCCGTGTGCGTTGTGGGGGATGCGACGGAGGAGGAAACGCGGCGCCGGGCGATTGCCGCCGCCCGAGATGATCTCGGTGGGTTGGATGTGCTCATCAACAATGCGGGAGTTGCCGCGCATGGGCGATTCTCCGAGGCATCGCCGGGAAGGCTGCGGCCGATCTTCGAGTTGAATTTCTTCGCGCCGGTGGAATTGATCCGCGAGGCGTTGCCACTGTTGCGAGAAGGTCGGCAACCACTCATTGTGAATGTAGGTTCGATCTTGGGCGAGCGGGCATGCCCCCACAAGAGCGAGTATTGTGCCAGCAAGTTTGCGCTTCATGGGTTCAGCCAAGCCGTGAGGCCCGAGCTTGCGAGGCTGGGGATCGATGTGCTGGTCGTAGCCCCCGGCCCCACCGAGAGCGAACATTTTGATGCGCTGCTGGAAGGAACGGGCGAGTTGCCGTGGGGCGACCCGCATCGCACATCGGCCGAAACGGTCGGCAAGCTCATCGTGCGGGCCATCGCACGGAAGCGAAAGCTGCTGGTCGTGGGGCTGCGGAGTCGGCTGTGGTTGATGCTAGATCGCTGCGCGCCGGGGTTGGTGGAGTGGCTGCTGAGGAGGTATGGATGAGTTGAGAGTTGGGGCCTGCCATAATGGCATTACTGCGGGGGAATGGAGAGGGGGGGGATTGTGTGTGGCTGTAATCGCGCAAGTCATTTCATTTCAATGATTTGTGACACACACCCTGGCGGTGGCACGCGGGTTGCGTAATACTAGGGTCACTTCGCGGTGCGCTGCCATTTTTGGCGGCGTTTGCCGGAGACCCGCAAATATGGCGAGGCAAGTGGCCGGGCTGTCGGCCGAGAGTTTGCCTGCTTTCTTTCTGCAATCGAAGACGGAATCACATCCACCACGAAATTTGAACGGAGGGATTGTCGCGTGGCAGCAAAACAGATGGTATTTGATGATGAGGCCCGAGCGCCGTTGGCGGCCGGTGTCGATAAGTTGGCCCGGGCCGTTCGCAGCACGCTTGGCCCACGTGGCCGGAACGCGGTGCTCGATAAAGGTTGGGGTTCGCCCAAGGTAACGAAGGACGGCGTGACGGTTGCCCAAGATATTGATCTCGACGACCCGTTCGAGAACTTGGGTGCCCAGCTTGTGAAGGAAGCGGCGAGCAAGACGGGCGACGTGGCGGGCGACGGCACGACGACGGCCACCGTGTTGGCCGAGGGGATTTTCCGCGAAGGGCTGAAGATGATAGCCGCGGGTGCCGATGCGATGGCGTTGAGCCGGGGCATCCACAAGGCGGTGGCGGCGGTTGATGAAGCGATTGCAAAGCAGGCCGAGGCGGTCGATATCAAGGATAAGAAGAGCCTGCAGCAAGTCGCCACGATCGCGGGCAACAACGACCCCTCGATCGGCACGGTGCTGGCCGATGCCTTCACGAAGGTCGGCAAGGACGGCGTGATCACGGTGGATGAAGGCCGCGGCAGCGAAACGACCGTCGAGGTTGTCGAGGGGATGCAGTTCGATCGCGGTTTCCTTTCGCCGCATTTCGTTACGAACCAAGATGAGCAAGAAGTCGAGTTGGAAGGATGCTACATCCTGGTTTACGAAGAAAAGATTTCGAGCGCAAAGAACCTGGTTCCGATTTTGGAAGCCGTTTCAAAGGCGGGCAAGCCGCTGCTGATTATCGCCGAGGACGTGGAAGGCGAAGCGCTGGCCACGCTGGTGGTGAACAAGCTGCGCGGCATTCTGCAAGTGTGTGCCGTGAAGGCGCCGGGCTACGGCGATCGCCGCAAGGCCATGCTTGGCGATATCGCCACACTTACCGGCGCGACCGCGATCTTCAAAGACCTGGGCATCAAGCTCGACGGCCTCAAGCTTTCCGATCTTGGTCGGGCCAAGAAGGTGACGATTTCATCGGAGAACACGACGATCATCAGCGGCGCGGGAGACAAGCAGGCGATTGTCGGGCGTGCCGAACAGATTCGTCGCGAGATCGAAACGACCGATAGCGACTACGACCGCGAGAAGCTGCAAGAACGGCTGGCGAAACTGGCCGGCGGCGTTGCACAGATCAAGGTCGGCGCGGCGACAGAATCGGAGATGAAGGAGAAGAAGGCGTTGTTCGATGACGCCAAGTCGGCGGTGGCCGCGGCGCTGGCCGAGGGCATCGTCGTGGGCGGCGGCGTGGCATTGCTTCGCTGCGAGAAGACACTGAAGAAGCTCGACCTGGCGGGCGATGAGAAGCACGGCGCCGAGATCGTCAGCAACGTGCTGCACTACCCGCTGCGTTACATTGCCGAAAACGCGGGCGTGGATGGCGACGTGGTCGTCAACCGTGTTCGCCAGCTGAAAGGCAAGAACGAAGGTTACAACGCGGATAAGGATGAGTACGGCGACCTGGTAGCCGCTGGCGTGGTTGATCCGGCCAAGGTCGTGCGGACGGCGTTGCAAAACGCGGCCAGCGTGGCGGCCTTGCTGCTCACGACCGAATCGCTGATCACCGAAATCCCGAAGGATGAAGAAGAGCCGGCCGGCGGCCATCACCACGACCACGGCATGGGAGGCATGGGCGGAATGGGTGGCATGGGCGGCATGGGTGGCATGATGTAAGGGCGTGGGGGTCGAGGGACTAAGGCCTCGGGCCAGAAGATGGCTGAGGACTCGAGCTCTCGCCTGCGGCTTAGCCGGGCCAGGGAACTTGCGATAAACCAACAGTAACAATTCAAACCAAATCAAATACATAAGGAAATCAAGAATGGCCAAGATTAAACTTCGTCCGCTGGATGATCGAGTGGTGGTGGAACCGTTGGAAGCCGAAGAGATGACGGCGGGTGGGATCGTGCTGCCGGATGCGGCTCAAGAGAAACCGCAGCGTGGCAAGGTGGTTGCCTGTGGGCCGGGCAAGCTTCTCGATTCGGGCAGCCGTGGCGAGCTTTCGGTGAAAGTTGGCGACGAGGTGATCTACGGCAAGTACGGCGGTTCGGAAGTGGAAGTGAACGGCGAGGAATACAAGATTCTCCGCGAGAGCGATATTTTGGCGAAGGTCGTTAGCTAATAACCAAGGATCAGAAAACGGTTTCACGCAGAGGCGCAGAGTTCGCGGAGGAGAAGAACACTAATCTCCGCTGATTCACGCTAATTGCATTCTCGAATCATTCGTGTTGATTAGTGGAAATTAGTGTTCAAGAAGTTAGAAGAAACATTTCTCCGCGCCCTTTGCGACTCTGCGTGAGAAACTTTATTGAGGAACCTAAATCGTGGCAAAGCAATTGATGTTCGACGACGCCGCCCGAGCCAAGATGCTGGCGGGTGTCGATAAGTTGGCCGACGCCGTGGCCGTTACGCTCGGCCCGCGCGGCCGCAATGTGATAATCAACAAGTCGTTCGGCGGCCCGACCGTGACGAAAGACGGCGTAACCGTCAGCAAGGAAATCGAGCTGGAAGACCCGTTCGAGAACATGGGCGCTAAGCTGGTACACGAGGTGGCCGATAAGACCTCGACACTGGCGGGCGACGGCACGACGACGGCCACGGTGCTGGCTCGCGCGATCTTGCGGGAAGGGACACGGAACATTGTGGCGGGGAGCAACCCGATGGCCGTTCGCCGCGGGATCGAGAAGGCGGTGGCCGCCGCGACCGAGCATCTTGACAAGATGGCCAAAAAGGTCACTAGCAAAGAGGAAATTGCCCATGTTGGCGCGATCAGCGCGAACAACGACCGCGTGATTGGCGACTTGCTGGCCGATGCGATGGAGAAGGTCGGCAAAGATGGCGTGATTACGGTGGAAGAAGGCAAGACGACCGAGACGACGCTCGAACTAGTCGAGGGCATGCAGTTCGATAAGGGTTACCAGTCGCCCTACTTCATCAACCACCCGGCGACGATGGAGTGCGTGCTGGAAGACGCGCTCATCCTGATCCACGAGAAGAAGATCGGCAATCTGCGCGAGTTGCTGCCGATTTTGGAGCAGGTGAGCCAGAAGGCTAAGCCGCTGCTCATTATTGCGGAAGATGTGGAAGGCGAAGCGTTGGCGGCGTTGGTGGTGAACAAGCTGCGTGGCATTTTGAATGTGTGTGCCGTGAAGGCGCCCGGTTTCGGCGATCGCCGCAAGGCGATGTTGGCCGATATCGCCACGCTAACCGGCGGCACAGTGATGAGCGAAGACTTGGGCAAGAAGCTCGAGAACATCACGCTGGAAGAGCTTGGCCGCGCGAAGCGGATCACCGTGACAAAGGACAACACGACGATCGTTCAAGGCGCTGGCCGCAGGGAAGACGTACAGAAGCGGATCGAGCAGATTCGCAAGGCGATCGAAAGCTCGACGAGCGATTACGACCGCGAGAAGCTGCAAGAGCGGCTGGCGAAGCTGACGGGCGGCGTGGCGATTATTTCGGTCGGTGCCTCGAGCGAGGCGGACATGAAGCAGAAGAAGGCCCGCGTGGAAGACGCGCTTCATGCCACCCGAGCGGCCGTGGAGGAAGGCATTCTTCCTGGCGGCGGGGTCGCGCTTGTGCGTTGCGAAGACGCAGTGGAAAAGGCCCGTTCCAGCGCGAAGGGGGACGAGCGGATCGGCGTGGATATTATTTTGGGTGTGCTTCAATCGCCGCTCAAGCAAATTGCCGATAACTGTGGCCTTTCGGGCAGCGTGGTGGCGGATGAAGTGGCTCAGAAATCGACCAACATTGGCTATGACGCCAACGCTGGCGAGTACACCGACATGATGAAGGCCGGCATCCTCGACCCGACGAAGGTCGTGAAGGCCGCGCTGACGAATGCCGCGAGTATCGCCAGCCTGATGCTGACGACCGAGGCCCTCGTGACGAACTTCGATAAGAAGGACGAAGGCAAGAAGGCCGTCATTGGCAGTGTTCGGTAGTGCGATACTTTAGCTGTCAGCCGCCAGTTGTCAGCCGTCAGTAGTCAGTCAGCAAAGTATTGGATTGGCTGATGGCTGAAAGCTGACGGCTGACGGCTTTGCATACACATGGCCCAGCGCGATTATTACGAGGTTCTCGGCATCGCACGGTCCGCTTCTGGAAGCGAGATCGCGGGGGCGTATCGCAAGTTGGCGGTGAAGTATCACCCAGATCGCAACCCGGATGATGACGAGGCGATCGATCGGTTCAAGGAGGCGGCCGAGGCGTTCGAGGTGCTGAACGACCCCGAGAAGCGTGCGAGCTACGACCGGTTCGGTCATGCGGGGGTGAATGGCCAACAAGGTGCTCACCATTTTACGGATGTCGAAGATATTTTCTCGGCGTTTGGCGATATCTTTGGCGACCTGTTCGGCGGCGGTCGCCAGCGGAATCGGCCGCAAAAAGGGCGTGATGTGCGGAGCGATGTCACGCTCACGCTGAAGGAAGCGGCGGCGGGCGTAACGAAGACGGTTGAGTTCCAGCGGCACGACACCTGCGAGAAGTGTTCGGGAAGTGGTGCGGCCGAGGGAAGCCGGCGCGAGTTGTGCAACTACTGCCGAGGCCAAGGGCGCGTGATTCAGGCGGCCGGCATCGTTCGCATTCAAACGACGTGCCCCGCGTGCCACGGCGAAGGCTCGACGATCAAACAGCCGTGCACGGGTTGCCGGGGCAGCGGCCAGGTATTGAAGAAGGTCACGACAGAGGTGCAGATACCGGCGGGTGTGGATGATGAGATGCGAGTTCGCATCACGGGCCAGGGCGAACCCAGCCCCAACGGCGGACCGCCGGGCGATTGCTACTGTTTTATTTCGGTGTTGCCACATCCGCTGTTCGAGCGAGATGGGCAGCACCTGGTGTGCCGGGTGCCGATTACTTACGCGCAGGCGGCGTTGGGGGCCAGTTTGGAAGTGCCGACGCTGGAAGGGCGAGGCGAAGTTGAAATTCCGGCGGGAACGCAATCGGGTACCGTGTTCAAATTGGGCGGCAAGGGGATGCCGGATCCGCGGCGGCGGGGGCTAGGAGACCTGCTCGTGCAGGTGGTGATCGAGGTGCCGAAGAAGCTGAGCAAGGATGAGGAAGTTCTTCTGCGCGAACTTGCGGAACTGGAACACAAGCACGTGGCTCCCGAACGCAAGAGCTTCTTTACGAAGCTGAAGGATTACTTCACAGCGGATGACGACACGGCTCAGGCACGGAACTGACCATTGATGGGAACGAAAAGAGTCTCTCGCAAAGGCGCGAAGCAATCACTTATTCATTGCAGCGACACGAAGAACACGACGGATTAAACCACGAATAACAGATATTCACGCTCCTGCCTTGTCCGTCGTGCTCTCCGTGTCGTTGTGGTGAAAAACCTCGGCAGCTTTGCGGTTTCGCGGCTTTACGAGAGACACTATTGTGGATGACCGACGAGAAGGAATAGGGTTCTATGAACGGTACAGATGATCAATCGGATTCGGCAGACGTCGCGGTCGATCGGGCGTTGGACGAAACCTGTTTGGAGAATCGGGACGAGAAATCCTCGGCGGCCGTGGCGGAGTTGAACGATCGTTTGTTGCGGTTGCAGGCCGAGATGCAGAACTTGCGGAATCGCACATCACGCGAAATTGCCGATGAGCGGAAGTACGCGGTGCTGCCCGTGGTGCGAGATCTGTTGCCGGTCGTCGATAATATCGACCGGGCGATTGAGGCGGCCGAAAAGGTCGGCGAAGCGGAAAACCTGCTGGCCGGTTTTCGGCTCGTAAAGCAACAGCTCCACACGTTGTTGGCTTCCCACCAGTGCGAAGTTATTGCGGCCGAGGGCCAGGTGTTCGACCCGAATTTTCATCAGGCGATTTTGCAGCAGCCGTCGGCCGAGGTTCCGGCGGGCAACATTGTGCTGATTGCCCAAACGGGCTACAAGCTGCACGATCGCGTGGTTCGGCCGGCGCAGGTGATTGTATCGAGCGGGCCGCCATCGTAGGTGGTCTTAAACGTGTATCTCAACAACATGTGAACTTAACGTTGAATGGCAGTCAATTCGGCGTTGCCGCCGACGCTAATCGTTGCGAATAATATCCCTGCTTCCTGCATCCCCCATCCTGCATCCTTCCTCCCATGCCAACCTACGATTACGAGTGCGACGGCTGTGGCCACACGTTCGAGCTTTTTCAATCGATCTCGGAGCCGGTGAAGAAGAAGTGCCCCGATTGCGGCAAGTTGAAGCTGCGCCGGTTGTTTGGCACCGGGGCGGCGGTGGTGTTTAAGGGTTCGGGCTTTTACCAGACCGACTACCGCAGCGAGTCGTACAAGAAAAGCGCGGAGAAGGACAAGCCGGCCAGCGAGGCGAAAAGTGAAACGAAAGCCGAAAAGAAAACGGAATCGGGTTCCAGTTCCAGTGCCTCCGAGTCGAAGCCCGCTGCAAAGCCTTCGAATAAGCCTGGTAAGTAGTTTACCGCCTGAGTCGCTGAAGGAGTTGTGGAAGTACCAACCATCGGCATGGGCGCTCGTGGCGGCCAACATGGTACCGCTGTTCGGCGTATTGTTTCTTGATTGGGATACGTTTGCAGTCGTTGCGCTGTATTGGTTCGAGAATGTGGTTTTAGGCGCGATCAACGTGCTCAAGATGATCACGTGCAGCCCGCAACCCGGCGCGATCGAGTGGCCGGAGACAATCTCTCCTGAACAGCACGAATCGCTCGATCGGCTTATGTCGTTGGAGGCACGGATAAAACAGTCTCCACGAGGCGAGGCACTTGCCCAACTACAGTGGACCCATTTCTTTACAAAGTTTGTCTTTGTTCCATTTTTTGTCCTTCATTACGGGCTGTTTTGTTTCGTTCACGGGGTGTTTGTGTTCGGGCTCATCGGCAATCGAATGATGCCCGACCGCTTGGGAGTCATGGTCAAAAAGTGGTGGCAAGTTGCCGAGCAAGAGCATTTGTTGTGGGCCGCAGGGGCGTTGGCGGCCAGTCATTTGTATTCTTTCTTTACGAATTATCTTGGTCGAGGCGAGTACCAGCGGACGGCTACGCCGATTCTGATGTTTCAGCCCTACGCAAGGATTGTCGTTTTGCACCTTGCGATTGTATTTGGGGCGTTCATTTCCTTGGCGTTGGGAAGCAACGTGGGCATGTTGGCGATTCTCGTGGTTGGGAAGACGATCGTTGATCTTGGTTTACATGTGCGTGAACGGAAGCGGAATGCGAAGCGGCCGGAGGAGGAGTCGTCCGAGCCGTCACCGATATTGGCGGAAGTGCTCACGAAGCCCTCAGATTGAGCGGCTGCCACGCGGGCGGCAGTGGGGCGATGATATCGACGGGTTCGCCCGTCATGGGGTGATTGAATCCGAGTTGCCGTGCGTGGAGCGCGATCGCTCGTAGGCGTTCATCTTCGAGTTGCTCGCCGAAAGGGGTCGTCGAGCCGTACTGGAAATCACCCAGCACGGCGCGACCGCGCGAGGCACATTGCACACGGATCTGGTGGGTGCGGCCCGTTTCGAGTTCGATTTCGAGCCAGGTATACCTGGTTGGATCGTTTGGCCTGCGTGGTTGTTCGCCGAGCCTAGAAGGCTCGGCTATATAGCCGGGCCGTTTCGGCCCGACGAGTTGACCACGCCCAAGTACGCGGTAATGCAGGATGGCGATTTTACCGCGAGGGTCATCGGCCGGAAGGACAATGGCTTGGGCCATGCCGTGGCGTTTGTGCAGATGATCGGTCCAGGTGCCTTCGTCAGGTTGCACATCGCCTTCGACAAGCGCCCAGTAGATTTTGGAGACGGAGCGGTTTTCAAATTGTGTGCTGATCCGCTGGGCCGCCCGCACGTGCCGGGCGAAGACAATTGCTCCCGAGACGGGCCGATCGAGCCGGTGGGGCAGGCCGAGGTAGATGTTTCCCTCCTTGGCTTCGCGTTGGCGATAGAAGGTTTTCACCTGCACTTCGAGGCTATCGATGCCTGCAGGGGCTTGGGTAAGCAGCCCCGCCGGCTTGTTGATGACGAGGCAAGGGCCGTTATCGTAGAGGATTTCGAGCATTGCGAACCCCATGAGAGCGAGGTTTGTCCATTCTTGCAAGCCGCGTTGGGCATGGCGGCCCAACGGCCCCAACGCTACAATACAAGGCTCGACCGCCGGCGAATAGCGGCCTCCAAACCCTCCCCTTTGATTCCCCCCTCCCCATGATTCGCGTTGGCATTCTCGGTGCATCTGGCTATTCGGCCCTGGAGCTGATGAAGCTCTTGCTGCGCCACGCCGAGGCGCGAATCACCGCACTCACGACACGTCAGGCAGAGTCGCGGCCCGTGGGCGAAGTTCATCCCTCGCTTGCGGGTCGGCTTGATCTTGTGTTGGAGAATCTTTCGCTCGATCAGGTGGCCGAGCGGGCCGATTGCGTATTTTGTTGTCTTCCGCACGGGGCGAGCGCGTCGGCCGTTGCCGAGCTGTTGCCGCGGGGTAAGAAGGTGATCGACCTGAGCGCCGATTATCGATTGAACGACGCGGCCGAGTACAAGCGGTGGTACGCGGTCGAGCATCCCGACCCCGCGCGGATGCCGACCACCGTGTACGGCCTTCCTGAAATATACCGCGAGCGGATTCGGCGCGCGGAGTTGGTTGCGAACCCGGGGTGCTACCCGACCTCGGCGATCTTGGCGCTTGCGCCGTTGTTGCGGGCCCGTGCCGTTCTGCCGCGTGGGATCATCATCGATAGCAAGAGCGGCGTGAGCGGCGGCGGGCGCGAGCCGAAGCCCGCGTTTCACTACCCGGAATGTAACGAGAGCGTATCGGCTTATGGGGTTGGCACCCATCGGCACATGCCGGAGATCGACCAGGTTCTTTCCGACGTGGCCGATGCCGAGGTGAAAGTGGTTTTTACGCCGCACCTTATTCCGATGGATCGGGGCATCCTTTCGACGATATACGCCGAGCCGACGGGCGAATTCAAGGAGGAATCGCTGCTGGGCATGCTGGAAGAGTTCTATGCCAACGAGCCGTTTGTGCGTGTTGGCAAAGCGTTGCCCGCCACGAAACACGTGGCGAATACGAACTTTTGCGATATCACGGTTCGCGGCGTTCGCGGGCGGGTCGTGGTAATAAGTGCCATTGATAATTTGATCAAGGGAGCCAGCGGCGCTGCCGTTCAGAACTTCAACCTGATGCACGGGTTTGAGGAGACGATGGCGTTGTTGTAGAGTGTTTCATCGCCTGAAGGAGACCCAGGATGGCACCGATTGGTTGGATACGTGTGTTGGAGCCTCGTTGCATTGTAGATTTTTTCGGTAGTCCGCGCTCCGCTTCGCGTCGCGGCTAAACGGTTAAGCAAGTAAGCGTTACTGATACAAGCACCTTTGATATAAGGACCGCATCCCGTTCGATCGGTTGACCCATGACGATTCGACTTCCCCAAGGTTTTCGGGCGGCAGGCGTTTATTCGGGCGTGAAGCGGAACACGTCGAAGCTGGATTTTTCGCTCGTGGTGAGCGAGCGGCCGGCAGTGGCGGCGGGCGTGTACACGACCAATTTGGTGTGTGCCGCGCCGGTGAAGCTTGATCGGCAGCGAACGCCGAGCGATTCGATCCGGGTGGTGGCGATCAACTCGGGTTGCGCGAACGCATGCACGGGCGAGCAAGGCGATGCCGATGCCCGGCAAATGGCGGCGTGGGCGGCCGAGGCGATTGGCGCGCGGGGCGAGGAGGCGCTCGTGATGTCGACGGGCGTCATCGGTGCGATGATGCCGATGGAGAAGATTCAGGCCGGCATCCAGGCGGCGGCCAAGGTGCTGGGTAGCGACGAGGAATCGCTCATCAATGCTGCCCGGGGCATCATGACAACCGATACGGTGCCGAAGGTGCGTGGCCGCGACGTGATGATTGGGGGCATCCCGACTCGTGTGACGGGAATGGCCAAGGGTGCCGCGATGATAGGGCCTAACATGGCCACGATGCTTGCGGTGATCATGACCGACGCCTGCCTGCGGAAGGAGGATGCCCAAGCGGCCCTGCTAAATGCGATGGACGAGTCGTTCCACTGCATCAGCGTGGATGGCCACATGAGCACGAACGATACGGTGCTGCTGTTGGCAAACGGGGCGGCGGCGGGCGAATCGGCGGCCGGTGAAGCGCCCTCGGCACCGCTTTCGGGCAAGGCCTTGGAGGACTTCCGCACGACACTGTTCGAGGTATGCGAGGATTTGGCCCAATCGATCCCGGCCGATGGCGAAGGCGCATCGCACCTGATTACGGTGGAAGTGCATGGTTGCCGCACGAAGCAGGAGGCGGTGCGCATCGGTAAGACGATTGCCGATAGCCCGCTCGTGAAGACGGCCATTGCGGGTGCCGACCCGAATTGGGGCCGGGTTGTTTCCGCCGCGGGTTACGCGGGCGTGCCCTTCGATCCGGCCAAGGTCACTCTGTACATTAACGGCCTGCTGCTGTACGAGCGGGGCGCGCCGGTGGATTTCGATGCGGAAGCCGTTTCCAAGTCTATCGCGGCGGACCGCGATACGAGCGTCGTAGTGATCTTTGAGGAAGGCAAAGCGGCGGCCCGCTTCTGGACGACCGACCTCACCGCCGAATACGTGCGGCTGAATGCCGATTACCACACGTAGTGACTGCGATCGATTGGAAAGAGGGCAATCGGTTTCGGTACAAGAGGCGAAGATGTTTGGTTCAAACGGCGGCTAGGAGTCCGCCGCTAAGTTGAATCCACCTTGCTTCACAGGTTCACGACCTCGCAATGAAGGGCATAACGCTTACAGAGCTTACAGAGAGCGTTCGCTGCGGATGGAAGGCGCAAAAAAACGCTGGGTGCAAAGGGCGATGCCAGTTGCACCCAGCGATAATGGTTGGCCGCCCGCGCCCTTTTTCGTGAGAATGAAGGCGCTGGCTAGAAGCCTAGGAAACCATGTCCTTGAGCTTCTTGAGGGGGCGGATCTTCACGACATTACGGGCCGGCTTGGCCTTGAAGATTTGCTCTTCCTTCGTGAAGGGGTTGATCCCCTTGCGTTCCTTGGTGGCGGGTTTGTGCTGAACGACGATCTTGCAGAGGCTTGGCAGCGCGAAGGTTTTTGGACCGCCGCGGCTGAGGGCCTTCTTGATTTGGTCGTTCAGGGCGTCGAACACGGCGCTAACGTCGCGTTTCGACAAGCCAGTGGTTTCGGCAATGCCGGCATAAATCTCGGTCTTCGAGGGGGGCTTGGTGGTGGCCTTCGCCATAGAACTGAATCCTCCAGATAATTTGGTGCAGAAAACGGGCCTTAGAAAACCGTACAACGTACCTAGGTTTGTGCGTTGCGATGGTGCAAATTAAAGCCGATTGGGGCTTGGTGGCAAGTCGGAAAATGCCGAAAATGCCGAGAAAAATGGGATAAATTGGCCGAGGTGCCGAAAAACGGCGAGTCTTCCGGCCCAATGGAGGCCCCGGAAGCCGTTCGAGAAGGCGGATTCGCGGTGCCCGGAATTGCCACGGGCGGGACGCTTGATCCGGGAAAGGCACGCTGTAAGATTAGATGTAGCATTGGTTTAGGGATTTCAACGCCCGAGTAGCAAAAGTGGCATCGGCCCGCTGCCTGGCAGGCTTTACACCCCGTAGGGGCTATCATGCACATCGGACGAAGGATCGACCGGACGGCGAGACTTAGCTCGGGAAAACTGTCCCCAACTAGTACCGCCAGAGAGCCGTGGCGGATGGCGGGAAGTAGGATTTTCCTCTTGACGGCCTTCGCGACCGTTGTGCTCGTTGCTTCGCCCGCGGTTGCACAGCTCGTTGCACAGCCGATCAATCCGCCGAAGGCAGCACCCGACGCGCAGGAAATGGTGAGCGGGGTTTACTTGCCGTCCGATCGGGCGTTGTCTCGAGCGATGGGTCGCGCGAAGGAGCGGCTGGCGAACCGCGAGTACCACGAAGCGCTGCAATTCTTGCACGAGATCATGAGTCGCAACGAAGACTCCTTCTTGGATCGTGAAGGCAGCGAGAAAGATCAGCCGGGGCTGAAGATAACCGCCCGGCGGCTGATCGGTTCGCTTCCTTCCGAAGGCCGGCAGGCGTATGAAGTGCTGTTTGGTCCGATGGCGCGACGGCAGTTGCAGACGGCGTTGCGACAGGGCAACTATCGCGAACTGGCAGGTGTTGTGCGGCAGTACTACCACACCACGGCTGGCTACGAAGCGACCTGGATGTTGGCGCAGATGGAATCGGATCTAGGGCATTACCTTGGCGCGGCGCAACTGTATCAAGATTTGATGAATACGCCTCAGGCGGCCGGGCGGTTTGAGCCGCAGCTTTCGGTAGCGGCGGCCGTGAATTTGTTGATGGCGGGAAAGGCGGACGAAGCCAACCGCACCGTGCAGGCCATCGCCCGCACCCGCCCCGATGCGAAGGTGCGGATACGCGGTGAAGAGGTAAGCCTGAAGGAGGCGGCGGAGAAGACGTTTTCCGAGCTTGTTACTGAATTGCGGGCATCGACGAAGGTAGCTGCTTCCACGGAAGAATGGCTTATGTTTCGAGGGGGGCCATCGCGGCAGGTGGATTTGTCGGGCGGGCGGCCTCACCTGCGGCCCCGGTGGGAAGCTCGCGTGGTGAATGACCCAAGCGTGGAAGCGTTTCTTGTGGGGCGAGCGAGTGATTTTCAGCAACGTGGCGTTGCCGCCGTTCCGAGTGCGAGGCCAATCGCGCTAGGGAACCTGATTGTCATGCGGACGCCGACGAATCTTGTGGCGATTGACTGGAGCACGGGGAAGCGGTTGTGGGAGACCCGCGATGAACAAGAGCTGAGCGAAGAAGATACGCTGAGCGAGTTGCCGATGGATCGTGATGAGGATCAACTCGCCGCGCAGGGGCGTCCGCTAGAGGACCGAGTATGGTTCGATGCCCTTTCGGCATCGCTTTCAAGCGACGGAAATCGCGTTTATGCTGTTCGCGGTGGCGATTCGTGGGAGGATGATTCGGATTTTCAGTGGCAGCAGGCGAATATCGTGTTAGGTCGGCGTGTGATGGGTCGGCAAGGCGGGATGATGCAAGCTACGGTTACCAATCGTCTTACCGCTTACGAGGTTGCCAGCGAGGGCAAACTGGCGTGGGAACTCGATGGCGAACGTGGGGGAGGCGCAATTGCGGGTGCCTTTTTTCTGGGGGCGCCGCTGGCCATCGACGGAACGCTTTACGCGCTGACCGAGGTCAACAGTTCGGTCTATTTGGTGGCCATCGAGCCGACGACGGGGAAAATGTTGTGGCAGCAGCAGCTGTTGGGGCTGGAGCAAGGAATTGGCTTTGACCTTGGGCGACGGCGAGCGGGTGCCATGCCATCGTACTCTGGGGGGATTCTCGTTTGCCCGACGGGGGCAAGTGCCGCCATTGGGGTGGATGTTGTGCGTCGCGAGCTTGCGTGGGTGTATCGCTACCCGCGTGAAACGCAATCGCCGTATGAGGCAAGAAACCAGTTCCAGCAGCAACAACTCCAAGAATCACTTCTGAAGCCGAACGACCGCTGGCTGGAAAACACGGCATTGATTGCGGATGGCCGCGTGCTGATCACGCCCCCCGAGTCGAGCGAGTTGCACTGCATCGACCTCGAGACTGGGAAGGAACACTGGAAGCGTCGCCGGGGAGAGATGATTTTCTTGGGGTTCGTGGAAGGGGATGTGGTATTGCTCGTGGGGACGCGATCGTTCGAGTCGGTATCACTCACGAGTGGCGCGCCGGCCTGGAAACAGGAAAGCATTCCGCTTCCCGAGGGCATTCACCCGAGCGGGCTGGGTTATGCGAGCGAGGGACGGTATTACTTGCCACTAACCTCGGGGCAAGTAGCGTCGGTCGATCTGGCGACGGGCGAGTTGGAGATCGAGAAGCCGTTGACGGGCAATCTTTCGCTCGGCAATTTGATTTGCTTTCGGGGCAGCGTCGTTTCGCAATCGCCGCTTTCGCTGGGTAAGTTTGAGCAATTGGCGTTCCTGGAAAAGCGTGCCGAAACGAACCTGGCGAACAACCCAAACAACGTGGATGCGCTGCGCGAGTTGGCGGAGATCAAGGAATCGTCGGGAGATCGGGTGACCGCGATTCGTTTGTTGAAGCAGGCGCTCGCGCGATCGCCGGAGGATGCGGCCACGCAGGAGATGTATGTGCAAGTGGTGCTCGAAGCGATGGCGTCGGACTTCGATGCGTATCAATCCGAGATATCGGTATTATCGCGGCTGACGAGGTCGCGCGAGCAACAAGTGGAGTTATTGCGGATACAAGCTGAGGGGCGAGAGATTCGGGGGGAACGACTGGCTGCATGGGAAGCGTATTTGCGTCTGGCTGATTTTTCGCGAGAGCAGCCGGAGCTATTACGTTTGAAGGATTCCTACTCGGTGCGAAGCGACCGATGGATTTCCAGCCGGTTGAGCGAGCTGTGGCGAGAAGCCTCGGCCGAGGAGCGACGAGAATTCAATCGGCAGTTGGAGGATCGTCGGAGCCGGTTAGGTCCTTCGCCCACGGTGGCGGATATGCGTTACTTCTTGGCCCACTTCGAGCTTCTGCCAGGCGTGGAGGAGTTGCGAATGGTTCTGGCGAAGGAGCTTATCGAGCGAAACCGCTCGGCCGAGGCCGAGATCGAACTGCTACGTTTGGCTTCTTCCTTGGAGCCGGCCGTGCAGGCTACGGCGCGGGAAATATTAGAGAAAAGTGGGATGGAAACGCGTCCATTTGTCGGGGGGCAAGGCGCGCGTGTGGCGTGGCCTCGTGGGCAGGTTGAAACTCGCGTACTACCGATGATTGAAGGCAATGATGAAAGGAATCGGCAGGAGGAACGATTCCAGGCGACATCGCGCGTGTATCAGCGAGGGAATGGCTACCGCCAGATACGTGTCGAGCAGAATTACTTGGGGCTTGGCGAAGAGAACCAGTGGTTCCTTTCCTCGGACAATACCGAGATCATTTGTCGCAATGGGCTTGGCGAAGACTTGATCCACTTCGCAATCGATCAGCGGCATCTATCGCGTCAAATGATGAGCGACCCGGGCTGGATGTACTGTGCGCAGCTGGGGCATCTTCAGTTCTTTGCGATGGGGGGCCGCGTTGTTGCTTTGGATACGCGGTTGAAGATGGCCCAACTGGAGGGAAACCAGTTGTGGCCAACGAGTTCGACCGAGGACTTTGCCGCCGATACGGCTCGACTCCGGCGAAAACTTTCCACACGCGTGCAGCGAGCAAATCGTCCGCCCGTTTATCATGCTTACTCGGGGCGAAAGCGATTCTCGGGAACGGCAGTTAGCCTAGGCGGTTCGTTGGGCCCGGTCTCGCCTCGCGGGGTAGTTTTTCAAGACCAGGACGAACTGAAATGCGTCGATCCGCTTACCGGGGTGGTGCTTTGGTCTCGAAGTGATATTCCCATCGGTTGCGAGGTTTTTGGCGATGACGAGATCGTGTTGGCAGCCGATGTTGGGAACCACGAGGTGTACGTGGTTAGCCAAAATGATGGCCGGCTGCTGGGGAAGCGAGAATTGCCGCCAGGAGAGTGGTTGATCACCGCTGGCAGAAACCTGGCTCAACTTCAGATCAACAACGTGGGAAGCAGCCGATCGGCGACCGTTCGGATTACCGATTTATGGGCGCAAGCGACGTTGTTTGAAGAACAACTTCCCACGACGGCACGATTTTCGGTCATCGAGCCGAACTTGATTGCGATCGTGGAAGCCACGGGCGTATTTCGATTGATCGATGTGGTGACAGGGAAGGCCGTGGCCGATCAACAACTGTTGCCCGCCGCCGATATGCAGTCGATCTACACGCTCCGTGCTGGCGAATCGCTTTACTTGTTTATTACGGGGCAGCCCCTAGCGCAGTATCGGCCGATTGGGCAACCGACAGAGTTTCCGATCATCAACGGGTTGGTTTACGCGTTTAGCTTGGAGACGGGCAAGCCCATATGGCCAGGGCCCGCCTTGGTGCGAAATCGAGGCATCGTCCTGCAGCAGCCGAACGGCATCCCGCTGCTTGTGTTCGCCGAGCATTGTCTGGTTCGAGACGCCACCAACGGCGGTGGAGCCCAACTTCGTTTATTGTGTTTGGATCGGCGGACGGGCCAGACTGTTTATCGCGAAAACAATCTTCCTGGCACATCGATCACCCGATTTCGTATCCGTGGGGAATGGGATGCGCAACCGAAGGTTGCCGTGGATGTGACGAGTGGTACCCTGGAATTGTTGGTGACGGATCGGCCGCGGCCCCCGCAGCCTCCCTCGAACGACGACTTGGAAGCAACACGGCAAGTGTCGGAGCGTGGGCTACGAGGCTTGGGCGAACGGCTTGGCAACGCACTGCGTGGTGCCGTGGAGAATCCGAACGCGGCCCCTGGGCCACAACGAGTGCCGTTTGGGCAAGGCGGGCTAGAAGCCGGCAAGCCCGCGGCCGCCCCGCCGGCCGCTCCGCCGGTGCCGCAACCTACGGAGAAGGACTTGTTCGACGATGATTAGCGGTCTGACGAAAGCTCCTTCCATTCGCGTGCGCTTCCACTTACCTTGTAGGAACTCATGATGGCGAACCACACCGATACCGTGCAAGGAAGTGACGAGCGTTGCTGCCGTGCGCGCGTCGATGTGAAAAGTCGTTCGGCGACTGATGCGCATTCGTCATGTTGGGTGTCGATGGCCGGCTTGCGAATTCGCGGGTTCCTGCCGAGTGTGGTGATTCTCGGTGGCTTGTATTGGTTATTTGAGCCGGAGTCGCGGGCCGCGGTCGAGGATCCTCGCGTGCGCAAGGTGGTTTCGGGCGGGCTCGATTATCTGGCGTACAACCAGCACAAGCTCGGTCACTGGACTGCTGATGGGCGTTACCCCACGGCGATGACCGCGTTGGCGGGCATGGCTTTCTTGAGCGAAGGCTCGACTTCCACGCAGGGCAAGTATTCCGAGAACATTCGCCGGGCCGTGGATTACATCCTTCGGCAGAGCCGGCCGAACGGCCTGATTGGCGACCCGGTGCGCGACGACCGCTACACGTATGGGCACGGTTTTTCGATGTTGTTCCTCTCGCAAGTGTTGGGAGACGAGGAGGATGAGGATCGCCGCGCCGAGCTGGTGGACGTATTGACGCGGGCGGTTGAGTTTACGGGCAATGCTCAAACGCAGGCGGGCGGCTGGGGGTACGTTAGCGCCAAGGACGGCGGCGGTTTTGATGAAGGTTCCACGACCATAACGCAAGTGCAGGGCCTGCGAGGTTGCCGCAACGCGGGGATTCCTGTGCCGAAGGAAGTGATCGATCGGGCCGTGCAGTACATCAAGGATTGTACGTTGCCCGAGGGCGGAGTGCAGTATAGCTCGAAAGGAGGCGGCCCGCGTCCCGCGATTACGGCCGCGGCCATTGCGTGCCTGTTCAACGCCGGGCAGTACGACAACGATGTTGTGCCCCGCATGATGAAATACTGCGAAGAGAACCTGACCGCCGACAGCCGAAGCAGTTACGGTCATTGGCATTACGCCCATTTCTATTATTCCCAAGTACAATATCGAGAAGGGGGGGAGCGATGGGAGCGATATCGTAATGAAGTGCAGTCAAAACTCGTCCGGGAAGCGGAGGAAGTGAAGCTTGGAGATAAGACGGGCATCAAGTGGAAGCAAGGAATGGTGGGTCCGATCTACACGGCCGCTCTGAATTTGGTCATCCTGCAATTGGATAATGCCTGTCTGCCGATTTACCAGCGATGAGGATGCGTGGGTTGGGCACTACGGGTGCTAACGTTACCGGCTTGGCCCTACTCCCCTACTCCCCACTCCCCAACTCCAGCCTTTCACCCCCTGCCCTGGTTTACCACGAAGAATAAGCAATATGTCTGAAACGATGCACGATATACACGATGGATCCATTGCCCGCTTGGGCGCCGCGCTTTCGCAGATCAAAGCACAACTTTCGCGGGTGATTGTAGGGCAGGACGATGTGATCGAGCAGATGCTCATTGCGTTGTTTGCCCGGGGGCATTGTTTATTGGAAGGCGTGCCGGGGTTGGCGAAGACGTTGCTTGTGAGTACGCTCGCGCGGTCATTGAACCTGACGTTTAGCCGCATCCAGTTTACGCCCGACTTGATGCCGGCCGACATTACGGGCACCGACATCATTGAAGAGAATCGAGCGACGGGCCAGCGTGAAATACGGTTCCTGGCGGGGCCGATTTTTTCGCACGTCATCTTGGCGGATGAGATCAATCGAACGCCGCCCAAGACTCAGGCCGCCCTGCTTGAAGCCATGCAGGAGCGGCAAGTAACCGTGGGGCGAGTGCGGCATCCGATGTCGGACCCGTTCCTTGTGCTGGCGACGCAGAACCCGATCGAGCAGGAGGGCACGTACCCGCTACCCGAGGCGCAGCAAGATCGGTTCATGTTTAAGGTGTTGGTATCGTATCCGAGTTTTGACGAGGAATTCGAGGTGGCCCGGCGGACGACGGGAGGAGCCGTTGAGCAGGTGGAGCCGGTCCTTTCTCCGGAAGAGATTCGTCAGCTACAAGACCTGGTGCGGAGTGTGCCGATCAGCGATCACTTGATTCGCTACACGCTGGCGTTGGTGCGTCAGACTCGAGTACGCGAGCAGGGAGTGCCGGAGTTTACGCGAGAGCAGTTGGCCTGGGGAGCGGGTCCGCGGGCGACGCAGTTTTTAATCTTGGGCGCGAAGGCACGAGCGCTTGTTCATGGCCGGCCGCATGTGGCGCTGGCGGATATTGCCGCCCTGGCGAAGCCGGTGCTGCGGCATCGGTTGGTGGTGAACTTTGCGGCCGAGAGCGACGGCGTCACCACCGACCACATTGTGGATAAGCTCCTTGAATCAACCCCCACGCACGAAAATGACCTGATCCATGACGACCGCTTCCAAAAGATCTTTGCATCCTGAGGTGATCAAGCGGATCGGCCGTCTGGAGATTCGCGCGCGTCACATTGTCGAAGGGCTCCTGAGCGGCACGCATCGCAGTCCGTACTTTGGCCAATCGATCGAGTTCTTGCAGCACCGCGAGTACGCGCCGGGCGACGACCTGCGGCGCGTGGATTGGAAGGTGTGGGCCAAGCAAGATCGGCTTTACGTCAAACAGTACGAAGAGGATACGAATTTGCGCTGCTGCTTGCTGGTGGATACGTCGGCCAGCATGGAGTACGGTTCCGGGGCGCTTACGAAGTGCGATTATGCCATCACGGCGGCTTCGGCGCTGGCGTATTTGTTGCTCCGCCAGCAAGATGCGGTGGGTTGTGCCGTGTTCGATCAATCGATTCGGCAAACAATACCGCTGCGGACGAGCACCAACCATTTGGCGACGATCGTGCGGGCGCTCGAGCAGCGTCAGCCGAAGGAAAAGACGCGGCTATACGAGGTGCTGGCCCGGGCGGCTGAAACGTATCCGCGCCGGGGCATGATGGTGCTCATTTCCGATCTGTTGGTGGAAGCGGCGGATATCCAGCGCGGTTTGCGGCTATTGCGTCAGCGCGGGCACGACGTGCTCGTGTTGCACGTGTTGGATGATGACGAATTGGACTTCCCGTTTGCGAGGCCGGCCCGTTTTGAAGGGCTGGAAACTGACGAACACCTGACGTGCAACCCGCGGGCTTTACGGGAAGGATACTTGGAGGCCTTGGAGAAGTTTTTGTCCACGGTCCGCCGCAACTGTGCACACGACAACGTCGATTACACGCTCATCCGCACAAGCATGCCGCTCGATGCCGCGCTGACCGCGTTCCTGAGGCATCGATTGCGTGAGCGGCAGTTGTAGTCGTTGGTCGTTAGTTTTGTGGCAGTTGTTTTTTGGGTGGTGGTTGGGCGATTACGTTTTCGGGGCGTTGGAATGTTTTTGGATGTCCGGGAATTGGAATCGCATTCAGGCCCGGCTTTGAGGCTTTGATTTTGTTGGAAAGTGGGCAGGCGGTTTCGGTACTAGTGGTGGAAATAACTGGTGAAAATAGCGGCCTGGCGGCCGCCGCTAACTCGAATCAAAACTTCATCACAAGCTCTTTGCCGAGGGCTGACAAATCGATACCTGGGCACCTGCAATGAATTGGTTTATGGTTTCAGGTCTCTAGCATTAGCATTAGAACAGTTCCTTGTCGTTTTTATTTCCCACGTTGTTGACGATTGGTTTGCCGCTGGTGGCGGTGCCGATCTTGATTCATCTAATCAATCTGCGGCGACAGCAGCGGGTGCGGTGGGC
The DNA here is from genome assembly GCA_020849945.1 of Pirellulales bacterium. GTDB lineage: Bacteria > Planctomycetota > Planctomycetia > Pirellulales > Lacipirellulaceae > JABDGM01. Next base: position 22,785 of record JADZFK010000207.1, read on the forward strand.
GGCGATGCAGTTCTTGCTGGAGAGCCAGCGGCGGAATCGGCGTTGGATTCTGCTGAAGCAGTTCTTACTGTTGGCCGCCCGGATGAGCGTTATTTCGTTGTTGGTATTGATGCTGGCTCATCTCGTGCTTAGAAACGAGTGGTTAAGCTTGTTTGGGCGTGGAACGACGCATCACCTCGTGCTTCTGGACGACAGCTATTCGATGAGCGATCGTTGGAGCGAATCCGCCGCGTTCCAAGAAGCGAAGCGTGCTGTGCAGGGCATTGTGGATCAATCGTCGCAACTTTCGGATCGTCAACTGCTGACGATCCTAAGGTTTTCGGAAGCGTCGCGGCTCTCGGCCGGCTCGCAGCCGGCCGTGTTTGCCGAGGCGATCAACGATAGGTTTCGCGGCCGCTTGGAATCGCTGCTGGCTTCGTGGGAGGCCTCGGAATCGGACGTTGGCCCCGCGGCGGCCCTGAAGGCGGTGCCGCGGTTGCCGCTGGCCAGCGATGAACAAACGCTGATTGTGTACGTCGTGGGCGATTACCGAGCGCGCGAGTACCACCATGCTGTCGAGATTCGCGAGCTGCTGAACGACTTGATCGAGAAGGAGAAGGTTGCCCAACTGCACCTGGTTCGCTGTGTGCGGGAATCGCATGCGAACCTGGCGATCGAATCGCTGGAGCCGATTTCGGGTGTTCGGGCCGCCGGCGTCGAGATGTGGATGGGGTTGACGATCGCGAATTATGGCGATGCACCGGCACATGGCGTTGCCGTGCAGTTGGAACAGGATGGAGACGCCTTGCCGGCCATCGTGCTCGATGACATTGCCCCCCGCGATCGAATCACGCACCGATTTCGCGTGCAGTTTGGGGGGGTCGGCTCGCATGCGTTGACCGCCCAGTTGCCGGCGGATGCCGTCAGCACCGATAACCGCCGGTACTACGCCTGCGAATTGCCTGCCGCATTACCGGTACTGATCGTGGATGGTTCGCCCGACGGCTTAGGTGGGCGGCAGCTCTCGCTTGCGCTCGCGCCGGGCGGCAACACGCGCACCGGTTGGCAGCCGCGCGTGGAACCGGCTTCCTTTCTCGCCGACCCAGAACGGCTGGCTGAACAGGCAGCGGTGTGCTTGCTCGATGTTCCGAGGCTTAGCGACCTCGAGATGGCCTCGCTGGAGGCGTACGTTCATGGTGGCGGCGGAGTGGCGTTCTTTGTTGGCGCGAACATCGACCGCGGATTTTACAACGATCGGCTGGTGAACAACGGAGAGGGGCTCTTTCCGGCACCCTTGAAACTGCCGACGCAGTTGATGGATCGGGCGGGCGAGTCCACACCGGATGTCGAGGTTGCCGATCATCCGCTGTTTCGAATACTAGCGGGGCGGCGAAATAGTTATCTGCCCCTGTTGATGGTGGACTATTTCTACGCCTTGCAAGACGATTGGCAGTTGCCCAAGGAGGGGAACCCCCAAATCATTGCCAAGTTGCGAAACACGGCTCCACTGGTGTTGGAGAAGACATATGGCAAGGGGCGGGTCGTGGCCCAACTTACCAAGCTTTCGACGGGAGAGACGCCACTTGGCCGCTGGACCAACTGGAGCCTGAACCCCGCGTTTCCGGTGCTTGCGAACGAGCTGGCAAGTTACTTGGCGAGCGGGAGGCACGCCGACCCGTTGCTTGCCATCGGCGACGATCTTTCGATCTCGGTCGAAGAAGGAAAATACGATCCGCGGTTTCGCGTGGTGTTACCGGCGCGAGCTTCGGCAACCCTCGCGGGCAACTCGCCGCGAACTGCCGAAGAGCGATCGGTTCCCGCCGAAAACGCAGCCGCGGCAGAGGCCCGGCAAAATCGAAACTCGTTGTATCGACCGGAGTTGACGCTCGAAGGCACGTCGTCCAACAAACGGCTCTCCGCGAAACTCGATCATCTTTCGACGAGCGGAATCTACGAAACCTATCTGCAGCCGCTGAATGGTCCGCCCGAGCGGCATGCCTACGCCGTGAACCCTCCCGCGGGAGAAGGCGATCTTGCGCTGGCGGAGGGTGCGGAGCTCTCGCATCAGTTGGCCGGCATCCGCTACGAATTACACGATGTCGCCGACATGGCGCTCGACGCTCAACAGATCGCCGGCTTCCAACTGAGCGATGCCCTGCTCGCTGTGCTCATCCTATTGCTCTTGGCCGAGCAAGTGCTGGGTTACGTTGCGAGTTACCACGTGAAGCCCGCGGGAGGAAGTCGGCGATGAACGCTCGAAACAGACTTCCGGCCCAGGGCGCGAAGTGGGGTGGCCGCGCGTTCATTACGAGAAGACTAGCTTCGTGCCTGCGCCCGACAGAACTGGGGTTCGGGTTGTGGGTACTCTTGGCGAGTGTAGTCTTTGGTGCGGGGGTGCGGGTGGCGTGGTCGGCCGAGCCATCGGGCGAAGGGCCTGCCAACGAGCATGTGATCTACGAGGTATCGCGATTCCAATCGTACGATGACGAACGGTGGCCGGCCGTTCTGTTTGCGGCGGGTGCGATTGCTTTCGTTGCGATTGTGTGGCAACTCTATCGACGCGATGCCGTTGAATTGGGCCGGGGCACGCGGCTATGCGTGATAGGTTTGCGTATTCTCGCACTGGTAGGCCTCGTTGTGTTCTTCTTGGGGATCGAACGACGAACGGCGCGCGAGATCGTGAACAACTCGCAGGTGGCGGTGCTCGTGGATGTGAGCCAGAGCATGGGGCTTGCGGAAAGCGAAAGTGGCGAAGGCCGAACTCGATTGGATGTGGCGGCCAAGTTGCTGGTGGAAAGCCCGCTGCTTGGCGAACTGAGTAAGAAGCACGACGTGAACATCGCCCGGTTCGACAAGGACGTGCAACCGATCGCATCGCTACCGAAGAGCCCACAGCAAGAAGACGATAGGAGTGGCGAGCGGAAGCCGGAAGGGGCGAGCCGTGAAGTAGCGGGAGTGAAGGCCCCACCGGATTGGGCGGCGGAACTTCAGCCCCGTGGCGCGCAAACGCGGTTGGGGCAGGCGGTAGCCGACCAATTGCGCTTTTATCGAGAAGCGCCGTTGGCAGGTGTCGTGGTGATCAGCGATGGTGCGCAGAATGCGGGGATCGATCCGCGCGCGGCCGTGGAAGCAGCCAAGGGGGCGAAAGTTCCCGTGTTCACGATTGGCGTCGGTTCGGCGGCGATGCAACGGAACGTTGCCATCCGCGACCTGATGGCCCCGACGCGTGCGTTTCCCAACGATACGCTTAACGTAGTTGGGTATTTGCAGGCCAATGGTTTTGCGAATCGCACGGTTGAAGTTGAGTTGGTGCGTCGGGGCGCAAAGGACCCCGAGGGAAGCGGATCGGTGATTGCCACGGAGCGAGTTGCCCTGGCGACCGATGGGGAGTTGACGCCCGTTTCGTTTGAGGTTGATCCTGGCCAAGCGGGGACGTTTGTATTCCAACTGCGGCTTACCCCGCCCCCTGAAGACGGCAACCCGCGTGATAACCAGCGAGATGCCGAGATTGAAATCGTCGATCGCAAGACGCGAGTTCTGTTGTTTGCGAGCGGCCCGATGCGGGATTATCAGTTCTTGCGTAATCAGTTGCACCGCGACGACACGATGATCGTGGACGTGCTGCTGCAAACGGCCCAGGCGGGCATTTCGCAGGATGCGAACAAGATATTGGACCACTTTCCAAACACCCCCGCCGAGCTATACGAATACGATTGCCTGGTGGCCTTCGATCCCGACTGGACTCGGCTCGATGCAGCGCAGATCGAACTGGTCGAGAAATGGGTTTCCCAGGAAGCGGGAGGGTTGATCGCAGTGGCTGGGCCTGTCGAAATGCCGAAGTGGATTCGCAGCGCCGAACTTGGCAAAGTTCGCGACATGTACCCGGTCGTTTTTCAAAATCGTTTGACGCTGCTGGATGAGGAACACACAGGTGGCGATACGCCCTGGCCGCTGGCCTTTGAACGAGCCGGGCGAGAAGCAAAGTTCTTATGGCTGGAGAAGACGGCCGGCGACAGCGAGCGGGTGTGGGACGAATTCACCGGTGTGTACGGATGCTTTGCCGTAAAAGGGCCGAAGCCGGGCGCAACGGTGTATGCCCGTTATTCGAACCCGGAAGCGGGCACGTCGAACGAACGGCCGCCGTACCTGGTGGGTCAGTTCTACGGTGCTGGTTTGGTGTTCTACCTTGGCAGCGGCGAGTTGTGGCGATTGCGTCGCGTGGAATCGGGCTACTTTGAATCGCTGACGACGAAACTCGTTCGGCACGTGAGCCAGGGGCGCATTCTGCGTGGGTCGCCGCGTGGTGCGCTGTTGGTGGAACGCGATCGTTACGAACTGGGGGAATCGGTCATTGTGCGGGCCAGGCTTTCCGATGCGCAGCACAAGCCCTTGACCGAAGATCAAGTGACCGCGCAAATGCTGCGCCCCGACGGAACAACCGAGCCGGTCAGGTTGGCGGCGGAAGCCGAGCGGCCCGGGATGTACTTGGGGCAAGTAACGGTCCTGCAAGAGGGGACGCATCAGCTTGCGCTTGCATTGCCAGGGTCGGGCGAAGAGCCGCTGAGTCGCTATTTGCAGGTACGCGTGCCAGACCTCGAACGAACGCACGCCGAACGCAACGACAAGTTGCTAAGCCAGGTCGCGTCGGAAACCGGCGGGTATTATTACCAAGAGCCTTCGGCCGCGATTCAAGGCCGCGGCGATCTCCCGTCGCTGGCCGAGGCGATCAGGAGTCGAGCCGAGGTGAAAGTTGTGAAAGGCGCGCCGGACAAGCAATTCGCCCAAGCACAAATGAAAGCGTTGCTCGCGCTCATTGCAGGTTCACTGTTTGTGGAATGGATCGTAAGAAGGTTGAATCGGCTGGCCTAGGACCGAGCTTTTGCGTGGGCCGATACGAACAACGAAGATTGATAAACCGAACGATGGATACTCCCCCGGCCAACCCGAGTTTGCCCTCAAGCGTTCGAGGCGCATTGGCCGCCGTGCGTCGGCGAATTCGTGCGTATGTGTGGGTCGAGGGGTTGGCGGTTCTTGTTGCCATGTTCGGTGCCGCGTTTTGGCTGGGGCTGGCTGGCGATTGGTACTTCGAGCCAACGCCTGCTGTTCGCAAATCAGCTATGATTGGCATCGGCGGAGCGGCGTTTTACATTGTTTACCGTTACTTGATTCGTAGGGTGTTCGTATCCATTTCCGATTCGTCGGCCGCACTGCTTTTGGAACGGCGTTTTCCTGAACTGGGTGAGCACTTGCTGACGGCCGTTGAGGTGACGACCACGGCTGCTCCTGCGAAAGACTATCATCCTGAGCTTCTTGCTCGAACGGCCCGGGCGGCCGAGGAAGCCGTGGCCGGGGTTCGTGTCTCCGAACTATTCAATCGTGGTCCGCTTCTTCGGTCTTTGGCGGCCGCCATGCTGTTGATGCTTTCGATCGTGGTATTTGCTCTTGGGGCGCGCGAGGCGTTTGGCATTTGGCTGAATCGTCTGGCGATGAGCGAAGAGCCGTGGCCTCGGCGGGTTCACTTGGAGATTGTTGGTTTCGCACCCGATGCCACGGGACGGCGATCGCACAAGTTGGCGCGCGACGACGATTTCGAGCTGCAGGTTCACGCCAGTACGCAAGGCTTCGCGCCGCCGGAAGAGGTCGAGATTCGGTTCCGGCTGGCGGATGGCCGCCGCGGGCGCGATACGATGATCCGCGTGGGCGATTCGTCGGCCAGCACGGGAGAGTTTCAGCTTTTCCGTTACGAGTTCAAACACGTGGCCGGCGAGATGGAATTCGACGTCGTTGGCGGCGATGATCGGGTGCGCGACCTGCACCTGGAGGTTGTGGAGCGTCCCGAATTGCACGATATCGAAGTGGAGTGCCATTATCCGAAGTATTTGGGGCGTGAATCACGGCGTCTGCCGGTGACCGGCGGCATGCGGATTCCCGAGGGAACTCATTTGATCTTGCATGCGAATGCCACGAAATCGTTAGTGGCCGCTCGGGTCCGCGCATCGAGGAGCGAGCAAGAAAGCCAACTCGACCTGGGGCCTGCCTCGCACGTTGGCGCGGGCGTTAGCCACATTCAGTGGGAATATGGCGTTTTGGGAACCGATGACGTGCTTCGGATCGATGTGACGGATATCGACGGTGTGGGGCCGCGCGAGCCGTATCGGATATCGCTCTCGGCCATCCGCGATGAGGTGCCACAGGTTGCGGCCCGGCTTTCGGGGATTAGCACCGCGATTACGCCGGATGCGATGTTGCCGTTCGTCGGCCGAGTGACCGACGACTACGGCCTAGCCCGCTTATGGTACGAGTATCAGATCGATAGCGTGCCGATGGCCGAGCGACCGCTCGCGCGGCAGCCCAAGGGCGAACCCGCATTCGAGCAACTTGGCATGTTCGATACGCGAGCCACCGATCCGCAAACGGGGCAGCGCGTGTTTCAGCTTCGCCCCAAGCAGCGGCTCGCGTTATCGCTCAAGGCAACCGATCAGTACGACTTGAGCCAAGACAAACGAATCGGCAGTAGCCAATCGTTTGAGTTGGAGGTGGTGACGCCCGCGGACCTGTTGGCCCTGATGGAGCGGCGCGAGCTAACTTTGCGTCAGAGGTTCGAATCCATTTATGAGAAGCTGACGGATACCCGCAACATGCTCGGCCGGATCGAGACCGACGATGCCAGCAAGGAGGCGGGCCCCCCCTCGGCAGGCGGTACTGAAGCCAGAGATGAATTGGGGGCTTCTGCGGCTGGTGATCAGCCGGCGGAGAGTGAGACTGGGCAGCGAGCGTTGGCCCGCCGGCGGCTACGTGTAGCGGGTGCCCTGCAAAACGTGCTGCAGGCCGCCGACGAAGTGAAGGGCATCGCCGAATCGTTCGATGACTTGGGCGAGGAACTTACGAACAATCGGATCGATATTCCGGACTTGAAAGCCCGGCTTGGGGAACAAATTGCCAAGCCGCTGCATCAAATTACTGAGCACACAATGCCTCCTCTTTCGGCCCAGCTAAGGCTCGTAGAAGATCGGCTCGATGACCCGGCCGCCATGACCGCCGAGTTGCAAAAAGCAATCGCCCAGGCAGACGAATTACTGGTAGCCATGCGGCAAGTGCTCGATCACATGCTCGAACTGGAAACGTATAATGAAGTCGTATCGCTGCTCCGCGACATTATCACCGATCAGGAAGAGATCAATCGCCGCACGAAGGAACGTCAAAAAGAGAAATTAAAGGGTTTGCTGGAATGACGGACTTCCGTGCCTCGACGGTTACGGTGGGGAGTTTACAACACAAGGGCCCAAAGAGCACGAAGAAGAAACTTGAAGGTGTCTGGCACTTGAATTGCCAGCCCCCGGCTCTGCCGGGGGTTAAGCCAAATACGCATCGTGACATTGCGGCGAACCCCCGGCAAAGCCGGGGGCTGTGTATCCAATTCCCGGACACCTCAAATACCTTGCTTAACAATGAGCCAAGGCTCGTTGGATGTGTGAAAGAGCAGAAGGAAAGGGCGGATCATGAAAACGCATCGACAAACCGGGTGGATGTTATTCGTGTTCGTGATGCTCTTTTCTTGCGCAGTTGCAGAGGAACCTCCGACGGCGGGACCACCTGCCGCGGCCGACGAGCTTTCGGTTGAGCAGGCTCGGTTGGCCGACCGTTACAAGCGGCTGGAGGAAGTGGTGGGCCGACTGGCGGAGCTATCGGCCTCGACCGACCCTCGCAGGGCAAAGCTGCTGCGTGAAGCGATCGCACAGAGCCGCGAGCAGGACATCAACGTGCGCTTCGAAGCGGTTGTGAATCTGCTGCAAGATGAGCGGCTGTCGGCAGCTTCCACGAATCAAACCGAACTTCAGAAGGAACTAGATTCGCTTCTTACACTTCTGCTCAAGGCCGATCGCGAAAACGAACTCAGTTCGCAGCGCGACCGAGTGAAGAAATACTTGAAAGAAGTTTCTCGTTTGATCCGAGAGCAAAAGGGCGTGCGAGCGCGGACCGAAGGGGGTGACGAGCTCAAGCAACTTGGGGCCGACCAACAACGGCTATCGGCCGATACGGGCAAACTTGGCGGCAGCATTACCGAAACCGAAGGCGTTAAGAAGGATGGCAAGCCGAAGCCCTCTGGCGAGAAAGGCTCCGAGCAGCCCGGCAAGGACTCGAACCAACCCCCAGGCGGTGCTCAGGATAAACCGAAGAAGGAGGAGGGAAGTTCGCCGAAGCAGGAAGGACATCGTTTGGACCAACCGAATCAACAACCGGACAAGCCGGCGGGCGAGAAGCAGGGCGAACCATCGGGAGGCCAATCTACCCCATCGCAAGATCGATCGAGCGAAGGGCAGCCTTCGCAAGACCAACAGGGTTCACCCTCGCAGCCTGGCCAGGGTAGCGGCGAGCAGCAGCCCGGCGGGCAGAAGCCAAGTGACCAAGGGGATGAACAAAAAAAAGACCCGGCCGACCGGGCCGGGGATCAGTTGAAGAAGGCCCGTCAACAAATGGAAGAGGCGCTCAAGAAGCTGGAGGAGGCGGAGCGCAAGGGCGCGGCCGATCGGCAGCGGCAGGCGATCAAGGAATTGGAACTTGCCAAGGCCGAGCTGGAGCGGGTGCTGAGACAACTTCGCGAGGAGGAGTTAGAGCGAACGCTGACACAACTTGCCGCGCGCTTCCGCAGGATGTTGGAGTTGCAGGTGGCGGTGTACGAGGGGACTGTTCGGGTCGATAAGGTGCCCGCGGCGCAGCGGACACACGATCACGAGATCGAATCGGCTCGCCTGAGTCGCGAGGAATCGCGGATTGTCCACGAGGTGGATAAAGCACTAGCGCTTCTGCGTGAAGAAGGTTCTTCGGTGGCGTTTCCGGAAGCGGTCGAGCAGATGCGAGACGACATGCGACAAGTGGTCGAGCGGTTGGCCGCCACGAAGGTGGATTCGCTGACGCAGTCCATCGAGCAAGACATCATTGCAGCGCTGGAGGAAACGATCGCAGCGCTCGACAAGGCAGCCAAAGATTTGGAACAAAAGCGAACCCCGCCCGGTCAACAACCGCCGGCAGGGCAGCCGGGCGAGATGCCGCTGGTCGATCCGCTCGCGGAACTCAAGATGATTCGCGCGTTACAGTTGCGTATCAATCAGCGGACGATCCGATACGGTCAGATGATCCAGGGCGAGCAGGCGGAGAATGCGGAGTTGCTGAAATCGCTGCAAGACCTAGCCGATCGGCAGGCGCGTGTGTACCAAGCGACCGCGGATCTTCAGAAGGAGAAGAACGATTAAGGGCCTACCGTTGCCGTTGGCTACGAGTTTACTGATCCAAGCGGGATTTGTTGGATTCGGCAAGAAGCGATTCGAGAGGGTTCAAGGGTGGATCGACTTTCCCGAGGTGGCAAACCGGAGGGCATACTTGGCCGCGGCTCGCGGAGCAGCACATCGTGTGCCGATGAAATTCGTGGTGCCGGTGGGCGGCGGGCAATTTCTCGATTGGACAGAATCACTTTGAGGTGGATAATAGTAATGTAAGCTGAATTAGGCGGCTGTGGGTACGACGGAAGTGCCCGCTCCACCCCATGCGAGGATTCGAAGCCCATGACCGCTCGACGCCCCCCCCGCTTGTTAATCGCCGTGCTATTCTGCTCGATTGCCTCGGCGGCCGCCTTTGCAGGAAGCGAGTTTTTTTCGGAACCGAGTTGGCAAATTGTACCGGTTGAAACGGTTCGCCTGCGGCTGGAAGAATACCTGCGGGAAAGCCAGCTACCGCTTGCGAAGCAAGCGGCCGTGCGAGAGTCGTGGCAAGCCTCGGCCACCGAGGGCGAGGAGGCCGATACGCTCGATCGGCTAGCCCAGTGCCTGGCTAAGGCGGATGACCGCGTGGCCGATCTTGTCGAGTTCTGTTCACAACCATTCGAGTTGGGTGCAAAGCTTCCCGAGTTCGACTGGTTGGCCGACAGCGAGTCGCCGATTCTTGTCAGGCATAATTTGCGAATCTACTTGGCTCGTTGGCTGGTGCAGCACGGTTATTACGATGAAGCGTTGACCTGGACGGACGGTTTGGAAACCGAGGATGTGCTGGTGCCAGAGTCGCTGCTATTTTACCGGGCGGTGGCGTTTCATCAACTTGTGCGGCCGGTACAGGCCGAGGCGGCTTTAGCGCAGTTGATGCAGCAACAGGACCGCATTCCCCTTCGATACCAAAAGTTAGCCGACCTGATGCAACGAGATTTGGCCGCGCTGAAGGATGAGTCGCTGGATCACATTGCGCGGCGGATGAACGACGTGCGCCGCCGCCTAGACTTGGGTCGAACGGGCGAGCGGGTGCAAGTCGTTGAGAAAGGCGTCATCGAATCGTTAGACAAGTTGATCAAGCAACTGGAAGATGAGGCGCAGAAGCAATGCCAAATGGCCGCTTCCGCCGGTCAATCGCAGCCGAGTACACCGATGCAGGAAAGCCAAATTGCCGAATTGAAAGGCCCGGGCAAAGTGGATCGCAAGAACATTGGCAAGTCGGTCGGTTGGGGCAACTTGAGCGATAAAGAACGGGAAAAGGCTCTGCAAGATATCGGCCGCGAGTTTCCATCTCACTATCGTGAAGTCATTGAAGAATACTTCCGGCGTCTGGCTGCCGAGGAATCGAGCCGCAGTGAGTAACTCTTAACGCTCGCTCAACGCCGCTTGTAAGTGCGTTTGGCCGTACCGCATGGACGGCAACCCCTTATCGATTTGTATCTGCTTTACCCTTCAAACGCTTCATGCGATCGACGCTATTGCTTACGACCTTGTTTTTCGCGGCTTCGAGGTTCGTTGTGGCCGGCGAAGTAACCGCCACGCGCTTGGACGGTACGGCGGCGAGCGGTATCTTACAATCGTGGGATGCCGATTGGGTCGTACTCTCAACGGCCAGTGGCGATCAGCGATTCGCGGTCAAGGAATTAATTTCGCTCCGCTGGCCAAACGCCCAGGTTGGCGACCAGCCGCCGCCATCGTCAACAAGCGGCATTGTCGAACTGGTCGATGGCACGGTATTGCCATGGAAATCGCTTGCGGCCAGCGGTGAGAACATCTTGTTGGCCTCGGCTGGCACCGAGGGTGGCACGGAGATTTCACTTCCCGTGGCAAACGTTGGCGTGGTTCGATTTCTGCAACTGGAAGGGCCTCTGATCGAGCAGTGGAACGAAATCCGTCAGCAGGCGTTGCCGAGTGATGTGCTCGTTGTGCTGAAACGCGACGGGAAAAGTCTCGATTACGTCGAAGGCGTTGTCGGAAACATTGCGGACGACAAGATCGATTTCAAGTTGGACGGAGAATCCAACCGAGTTGATCGCGCCAAAGTAGCGGGCGTGTTTTATTTTCGCAAAGCACGCCCCGAAACCGCCAAGCCCGCGGTGGTGTTGCAAGGTCAATCGGGCCTACGGGCCAACGCCGCCAGTGTACGCATGGAACGCGACCATCTAGCGATCAAGACTTTAAGCGGTGACACCTTGGTGTGGCCCGTGGAAGACCTTGCATCGGCCGATTATTCCGCCGGCAAGCTTGTGTATCTTAGCGATTTGGAACCGACCTCCGCGAAGTGGGCATCCTTTGTTGGTTTGCCATCGGGCGTCGAACTGGCAAGCACGTATGGCGAGCCACGGCGCGATCGAAGCGGCTTTGGCGATTCGCTCATGCTCTTCTCGTCGGAAGCCGCGAGCGATCCTGCGCAGCGCGACAAGCTGCGAACTTTCAGCAAGGGCCTGGCCTTGCGGAGCCGCACCGAGATTGCTTATCGGCTGCCCTCTGGTTTCAGCCGGTTTACTGCAGAGGTCGGCGTGGACCCAATCGCGGCGGCTCGGGGCAGTGTGAAACTTACGATCTCGGCGGATGATGAGCGCCTGCTGGAGGCCGATTTCACGCGAGAAGGTCGGCCGCAATCCATCGATTTGCCGATCGCCGGGGCCAAGCGCTTGCACATCGTGGTCGATTATGGTCAGAATCTGGACTCTGGTGACTGGCTCAACCTTTGCGATGCGAAGCTGATCCAATGAAATCGTTGCCGAGAAACGAACGAATGCCAATGCCGGATCGGCGATTCTGGATGCCCGCGCACAAGAAGCAGCGGCCCCGGCGTGGCACCGCCATGTTCCTGGGACAGGTGCTGTCGGTTCTGCTAAGCACGGCAACTGGCTACTCGCAGGAGCCAAACGCAGCCATTGTGGCTGCCGAAAAGGCCCGCATCCAAACGATTGAGCGGATCTCGCAGCCGACAATTGCGATTTTTTCGTCGAGTGGCAATGGCGGCGGTTCGGGGGTCATTATTTCGGCCGATGGGTATGCCCTGACAAACTTCCACGTGGTCGCGCCGTCTGGAGCGGCGATGAAGGTAGGCCTTTCCGACGGGCGGTATGTGGACGCCGTTCTTGTCGGGCTTGACCCCGGCGGCGACGTGGCCCTCATCAAGCTGTTGGGTAAGAAGGATGATTTCCCCGTTGCCCAGATGGGTGATAGCGATACGTGCCGCGTTGGCCAGTGGGTTTATGTCGTGGGCAACCCGTTCTTGTTGGCCGAGGATTTTCAGCCCACCGTGACCTACGGAATTCTCTCCGGTGTGCGACGCTACCAATTCCCGGCCGGCACGCTGTTGGAGTACGCAGATTGCTTGCAGACCGATGCCGCAATTAACCCCGGCAACTCGGGCGGGCCTTTGTTCGATGCCGCCGGCAAATTGATCGGCATCAACGGCCGTGGTTCGTTCGAAAAGCGCGGGCGTGTGAACGTAGGCGTCGGTTACGCCATTTCGGTGAACCAAATCAAACGATTTGTCGGATTACTGAAGAGTGGCCGAATCGTAGACCATGGTTCGTTGGGGGCCACCGTGGCCAACGACGTAGACGGCCGGGTCTTCGTCGACGACATTCTGGAAACCAGCGATGCGTACCGCCGCGGCTTGCGTTACGGCGACGAACTCGTGGAATTCGCCGGCCGAGAGATCGGTTCGGCAAATGCATTCAAGAACGCGCTCGGCACGTTCCCGGCGGGTTGGCGGGTGCCGATCAAGTATCGCCGCGATGGGAAGGAATATCAAACCGAAGTGAGGCTGGGCGGCGTTCATCGCGAAGGTGAACTCGAGGCGATCTTGCGCGGTGGCGGGGAAGCGCCCGACCCCAAACGTCCAACGCCCGAGCAGCCGAAACCACGCAGTGAGCCGGGGAAACCAATCATCCCTAAACCCGATGCCCCTGGCCCAGGCGAGCCCCGGCTGCCGAATGGTCCGCCTCGTGGGGCTGCCAAGTCGAAACGCAAACCCCCGATTCCGAAAGCGGTGCGGCAATACTATGAAGCGGCGCCCGGGTACGCGAACTATTGGTTCAATCGGTACCATCAACAGCGGATCTGGAATGCGTATCTGGCTCATGGCGATTTTGCCGAAACGGGGTGGAACTGGAAGATCGTCGCCGAGGGTGCTGACGGAAAAGGGAGTATAGTCATCGACTTAACCGAGAAGAGCGGCTCGATCGTCATGCCCGAGGGCCAATCGGGGGTGGAGTTCGGCACGTCGTTGGTGGATGCGATGGCCCCGCCGCGCTCGGGTGGCCTGCTGGCTGCCCTGCACTTGTGGCAGCGGCTCTTGTTAGTAGGGCCTCGCAAGTTCGGCGAGGTCGTGTACCTTGGGCAGTTGCCGTTCAAACGCGATGGCACCCTTGCCGACTGCCTGCAAGCGACCCACTCGGGCGTCGAGATGCGGTTCTACTTCGATCCCGAGAACTCGAATCTGGTCGGCCTCGAACTGTATCGTTCCGATGAAGAAGACCCCTGCGAAGTTACCTTCGACGATATTCGCACGGTTCAAGGGCGTGGTTTGCCTCACCGCTGGACGATACGATTGGGCGACGAGGTTTTTGCCGACATGAATGTGAAACTGTTCGAAATCTCGAACGCCAACGGCCAGGCAAGCGACGATAAATCGAAAACCACCCCGTAGTCGTCGGGTTGCAGAACCATGCGGCTGCACTGCGGCAACAACATGAACATCAGCAAGTGCTATAACACGAAGCCGGCAAGCGATGGTTCGGAGGGTTGCCGTGCGGAAGAACGGCCCCACCGAGCGCCGTTTGGGTGTTGCGGCAAGGTGAAGGGCTGGTTGTTGTTAAGCCCGAGCGGCAGCTTGCGGGGGCGGGTAGTTGCAGCCACGATTGTTTGGCTCCTGGTCACAATATCCTTCGCCCAGGCCCAAAGCGGTACACCTACACCTTCGCCTTCGCTGGTCGAGGTTGCCCGGCAAGTCCAACCGAAGATTGTAAAGCTCTACGGCACGGGGGGCGTGCGCGGACTGGAAGCTTACCAGAGCGGCGTCCTTATTTCTGGAAAAGGGCACGTGCTGACGGTCTGGAGTTACGTGCTAGACGCCGACGAAGTGACGGTGGTACTGGATGACGGCCGGCATTTCATGGCTCGGCTCGTGGCCTCCGATCCGTTGTTGGAAGTGGCGGTGCTCAAATTCGACGTGGAACATGAGGACCTGCCTCATTTCGAGTTGTCGGCGTCGGGGAAGGCGATACCCGGCGAGCGGGTGTTGGCGTTCAGTAATTTGTTTGGTATCGCGGTGGGAGATGAACCGGTGAGCATGCTGCATGGTGTCGTTTCGGCGATAGCGCCGCTCGAAGCGCGTCGGGGGGCGTTTGCGTCGAACTATCGCGGTAATGTGTACGTGGTGGATGCGGCCGCCAACAACCCAGGGGCCGGAGGCGGTGCCCTGACCGATAGCCAAGGCCGACTGCTCGGCATGTTGGGAAAGGAATTGCGGAGCAACGTGAGCGGCACCTGGCTCAACTATGCGTTGCCTGTCGATGCCTTTGAATCCACGGTTCAAGACATGCTGGCGGGACGATTCACGCCGGCCGATCTCACCGACGCGGATCGCCCCGAGCATCCGCTGTCGTTGGCGGCTCTGGGCATCGTGCTGGTTCCCGACGTCCTCTCGCGCACACCACCGTATATCGATCGAGTCCTTCCGAACTCAGCTGCCGAAGCGGCTGGTTTGCGGCAAGACGACTTGCTGTTGTTGATCGAAACGCAGGTGGCCAATTCCTGCCGCGAAGCTCATCGCCTCGTCGAGCGGTTAGATCAGGATGCGACTTGCCGCGTGGCCGTGCTGCGCGAGGACCAATTCCTGGAGTTTACGTTGTCGGCGGCCTCGGCCAAGATGCCCTCCCGGCCGAACACCGAACCGCCAATTGTTCCCGCTGTTGATTCAGCGCCCGTAAACGGTCCACCACCACAGGCAGGCGAAAAGTAAATGGCCTGCATCCTTCATTTCCTTTTCCGGCATCATTTGATGGTGAGAATGCGCGAACTTTCCTGGTCGATTAGATTCACGCTGCTGGTGTGTGCGATGCCCGTGTGCGCACAAGAGCCGGTTTCGCGGGAGGGCACCGAGGAGGCAGCGCTCCGGGCCGCGGCCGACCGAGTGGCTCCGTCGGTGGTGCAGATTCGCACGATCGGCGGGCTGGAGGTTGTCGAGGGGACCGTGGTGGTCGATGGGCCAACAACCGGCCTGATTATTTCCCCCGAGGGCGACATCCTTTCCAGTGCGTTTAATTTCGTCCAGCGGCCCGCCTCGATCGTGGTGACGTTGGAATCTGGCAAACAAGTGCCTGCCGAGTTGGTGGCCACCGACCACAGCCGCATGTTGGTGCTGCTGAAGGCCAAGGGACTATCGCAACTACCAGTGCCCGAGTTGGCACCGGTGGAAGAAACGCGGCCTGGGCAGTGGGCGGTGGCGTTGGGTCGCACATTTCGAGCGGAGCGGACGAACGTAACCGTGGGGATCGTAAGCGCGGTGGGGCGAATGCACGGCCGGGCGATTCAGACGGATGCGGATGTTTCCACTGCAAATTACGGTGGGCCGCTGGTGGATCTGCGGGGCCGCGTGTTGGGCCTGGTGGTGCCGATGTCTCCGCAGGCGAACAGCGAGTTGGCGGGGATCGAGTGGTACGATTCGGGAATTGGCTTCGCAATACCGCTCGGGCCACTGGCCCCGCGTCTCGAACGCATGAAGAAGGGCGAAGATCAACGCTCGGGGGTGCTCGGCATTGGGTTTCTTCCGAGCGATCCGCATACCTCGCCCGCCGAGTTGGCGCTGGTTCGGCCCGATTCGCCGGCAGCCAAGGCCGGGTTGAAGAAGGGGGATCGGATCGTTGAACTTGATGGGCGACCGATCCGAAATCAGTCCGACCTTCGTTTCGCGCTTGGGCCACATTACGGTGGCGACACGGTGCGAGTTGTCGCCCTGCGCGGCGAAGAGCGGCTTGAGCGTTCCGTGGAACTTGCGGGCGAACTTCCGCCGTTTCGGCATGCCTCGCTAGGCATCTTGCCCCTGCGGCCACTCGCCAAAGAGTCTGATGCCGAGGCCAAGGACGATCCAGCCGACCGAGCCAATGCCAAGGAACAGCCGAGCAAAGATGCGGGCAACATGCCAGCCGAGGAGGCGGGCCAGCCGGGCGTTGGCGTGCGAATGGTGTTGGCAGGTAGCCCCGCCGAGCAAGCGGGCGTTCGGCGGGGCGACCGGCTCGTGGAAATCAATGGGGCCAAGATTCGGTCCCTCGACGACGTGCGGCAAGTGCTCAACGAGGTGTCGTCAGACGCCGAAGTCGTGGTTCACCTGATGCGGAAGAACAATCGCCAAGAGTACAAGCTGAAAGCCGCGCTGCTTCCTGGTTCGGTGCCGAGTGAATTGCCGCCGGCTTACGAAATGCCCGCCCAAGCGGAGGCACAAGAGGCTTCCACCCCAGGGGAAACGGAGGAGCTGCGCCTGCCCGAGTTTCCACACACTTGCCAAGTTTTTGTGCCGTGCAGCCAGTCGAATGGCGAATCGCTCGCCGCGTTGTTGTGGATCCAATCTCGTGGCGAAGCCAAGCCTGCCGAGGTGATCCGGCAATGGCAACCCGAGTGCGAGCGTTTGGGAATCATGTTGCTGGTGCCCCAGCCGAAGAGTTCTGATCATTGGGAGCGGACCGACTTGGAATACTTATCACGCTTGATGCAGGCTGCCAGCGCGAAGTACAAGGTGGATCCACACCGCGTAGTGGTGGGGGGCCGTGGGAACGCGGGAGCCATTTGTTGGCCGCTGGCACTGGCCGACCGACGGCAGGTTCGAGGTATCCTGTCGGTTGCCTCGCCGTTACCACGGCAGGTACAAGTTCCACCGAACGACCCGGCATTACGACTGGCGGTGTTTGCCGTCATCCCACCCAAGAAGGACCAAGCGGCGGTCATCTCGGAAGGGCTAAAAAAAATAGCTGATGCCGGCTACAATGTAGCGACACGGACCAAAGCCACGCCCGCGGTTGAACTTTCCGAGGACGAACGGGCGGAACTCGCCCGCTGGATCGATGCGCTAGATCGGTTCTAGCTGCCAGTCGTTAGTCGTTAGGGTCGAGGGTCGAGGGTTTAGCGGCGGCGGCAACGCCGCATCTACCGCCAATACTCGTAGCCATCAGCCATCAGCCATCAGCCATCAGTCATTCGTCATTCGTCATTCGTCATTCGTCCGTGGCCGCGAACGCAACGAAATAGGGTACTTCGGAACTTGCATGTCGATAAGTGTTTTTGACCTGTTTACGATTGGCATCGGTCCTTCCAGTTCGCATTCGATCGGCCCGATGCGAGCGGCATGCCATTTTCTTGAACGCCTTCGAGCGGCCGGCTTACTAGAAGCCTGTGCCAAGGTCGAGGTAAGGCTTTACGGTTCGCTCGCGCTCACCGGCAAGGGGCACGGAACCGATCGAGCCATTTTGCTCGGCCTTGAAGGGGCGACGCCCGAGAGTGTCGATCCCGACCAGGTTGAAGCTCGTGTGAAAGCGATTCGCTCTTCCGGTCGGATCACGCTTGGAGAGGGTCCAACCATTCCCTTTACCGAGGAGGGGCACCTGTTGTTCCTGCGCAAGGAATCGTTACCACAGCATCCAAACGGCATGCGATTTACGGCCCACGATGCCGCCGGCAAGACCTTGCACGAGTACACGTGCTTTTCGATCGGCGGTGGTTTTGTTGTGGACGAAGTGGATGCCGTGGCCGATCAAATCACTCACGACGAAACCCCCCTGCCCTACCCTTATCATTCGGGCGACGACCTACTGAAGCTGGCCTTGGAGACGGGCCTTTCGATTAGCTCGATGACGCTTGCCAACGAATGCAGTTGGCGGAGCGAAGCGGAAACCCGCGCCGGTCTGCTCGAACGTTGGCGAGTGATGCAGGCCTGCGTCGAGCGGGGGTGCCGAAAGGAAGGTATCTTGCCGGGTAGTCTGAAGGTGCGACGCCGAGCCCCCGAACTCTATCGCAAACTATCCGTGGGATGGTCGTCGCCAAGCTCGGCCGCCGATCTTGAAACCGCGCGTCCATCCGCGTTGCTGGCCGAGTCGCCGGCCCTGCGCGATCCGCTTGCCGTGATCGATTGGGTCGATCTGTTCGCGCTGGCTGTGAGCGAGGAGAACGCGGCGGGTGGGCGAGTGGTGACGGCCCCGACAAACGGTGCCGCCGGAATCATTCCCGCCGTGCTGCACTACTACCGGCGGTTCGTCCCCGGAGCCAGCGAGGAAGGTGTGGTGCGATTCTTGTTGACGGCGGGGGCGATCGGCATTCTCTATAAACTCAACGCCTCGCTCTCTGGGGCCGAGGTGGGGTGCCAGGGGGAAGTGGGGGTTGCCTGCTCGATGGCCGCCGGCGCGCTGACCGAAGTGCTTGGCGGCACCGTTCCGCAGGTTGAAATGGCGGCCGAAATCGGCATGGAGCACAACCTCGGCCTGACCTGCGACCCGATCGGCGGCTTGGTGCAAGTGCCGTGCATCGAACGGTGCGCGATGGCGTCGGTCAAGGCCATCAATGCCTCGCGGATGGCCCTGCGGAGCGACGGCAACCACCGCGTTTCGCTCGACCGCGTGATCCGCACCATGCGCGAAACCGGACGCGATATGCTCACGAAGTACAAGGAAACCTCGCGCGGCGGCCTTGCGGTGGCCGTCACCGAGTGCTGACGGGAGCCACTTCACGGCCATCCTTGCGGGCCGCTTCGCGAAACAACTTCGCGGCGGCCGGTGCCATCTTGGCGTTGTTGTGGTCGGCACCCGGTACCGTTGCCAGCTTCCACGCGAACGGTAGATGATGCTCGCTGGCATACGATTTGGCTTGCTTGAAGAATCGATTGCCGCGTTCGAACCGGTGGGCACCTTGCCGCATCGCTGCCGGCGTTCGCGGCAGCCAACGATGATTCGGGTCGGTATCTTCCTCACCCAGCAGAACGACCAGCGGCCGGGCGAGTGATTGAGCCAGCTTTTCCGAATTCACGGGCGAACCTTTCAGCCCGTAGGGGATTTGTGTCTGCAGATCGACTGTGGTGTACCAGCCTGGGTTGGCCGCGATGGCCAGTTTGTATCGTCCTTCGGGGTAGCTAAGTACGAATCGATGCACGAACTGCCCCCCAGCGGAATGGCCATAGAGATAATACCCCTTGGTCGAGATCGCATTCTCCTGAACCACATGGTCGAAGAGATGCTCAATCGCCGCGAACGCCGTCTTCTCCCGGTCGCGAAATGTGCCGTCCGGCTCGGTCAAATACCCAAGCTGGTACATCGTTTCCGAGGGGTAATGCTCGAAAGAAAACTCCGGGGCGATCAGCAGCATTCGCCCTTGCCGTGCCAGCTCCACCCAGGAATCGCGGTACGTTTCGCCATTGCGATTCCTGCCGTGCATGATGAAAAGAATTTGTCCGTCCAGGCGAAACGCATCGGGGCGATAGGTCCAGGCCGTAATCGGCCGTTCTGCGTTGCCGCGTTGATCAATGAAGGTAAAGCGACTCACACCGACCGGAATTGGTTCCGCGCAAACCGTTGCTACGATCGCAAGCAGGAACACAGAACTAATAAGGAACTCCAACAACCCGCCTCTCCCTCTGCGAGAGGGCCAAGTTGCTCGGAACTCGCCGTGGCGAGGTAAGGGTGCCTTGAAAACTGTTTTGTTAGAGTTCCTAAGTTGCCATCGCCACATGATAGCCTCGCCGGAAAATTGCATTGTAATTAAAGTGCCTTCACCACGAAGGTATGGAAATACACACCAGGGCTATCAACCAAGGGGCTATCCGATATACTCCATCGCCCATCGGGAGAGGGTTGGGGTGAGGGTAAACAACTCCGGCAAACAAGGCATCCTCAACTCCCCGCGGCGAGCTGCAAGCAACCTGCCCACTCCCATCAGGAGAAGGTTCTCGGATAAGCTCCAAGGCTGTGCGACGCTTCCGCGCTCCGCTTCGCGTCGCGGCTAAACACGCAACCCGTACAAACTTCCCTACTGGCCCTCGCCCCTCAACCCTCACCTGGCATCACTGAACGTGCCACCGCGATAGAGTGGCAGGTGCCGATAATACACTTCAAGGGTATAAAGCGATAGGCACGTCACGTACAGTCGCCCACCCGCATCGCCCCAGCGGTCACCACGTGGGTCCCAACTGCCACGCTCCTTGCCACGCTTCTCCTGATGTTCGGGAAGCAAGTCGCGCATCTGCCCGTTCCAATTACGCCACCGATTGCCTTCCATGTGGTGAAGCACTTGGGTTGCATAATACCAATAGTAAGCGTTGCGTTTATTCCACTCTGGCAGATTCGCCAGCAAATATTCCACGCCTCGATCGAGCCGGGGGTCATCGTGCGGCCAGCCCAAATACTGTCGGCACAGCAATCCTTCCGCGGAAAGGGTGAGCGTGGCGCCCGCTTGAATCTGGTATGCGTACCGCGAACCCTCGTCGCGGGCCACCGAATCGAGGAACTGCGATATCTTATCGAAGACCGGGCTGGGAACCTCGATGCCGGCCATCCGTGCGCTCTGCAACGCCATCACGAACCAACCCGTGACCGACATATCGCTATCGGTCCCCGGGTTGTAACGCCAACCGCCCTGCTGTGTTTGAATGCGCACACAATAATCGATAGCCCGCTGCGCGGGATCGTAATACGCGTTGTCCCCGGTCATCGCATAAAGTTCGCACAGTGCGATCGTACATTGCGCTTGGGTATACAGTTGATGAGATTCAGGCACATCGTGGAAAAACCGGCCATCCTCTTCAAGTCGTTTCAGTAGCGCGGCCCAACCGCGGCGAACAACCGGCGTGTAGACATGGTTCGGATCGCCGGCCGGCGTGTACCCCGAACCTTGAAATGCCAACAGGGCCATCGCGGTGGCCGCTTCCGTGTTTTCGGTGCCCGCACCGTTCGCGTAGGGGCCTCGCAGGCTCCACATGCCGTTACCTCGTTGCTGCGTGGCTAACCACTTAAGCCCCATGGCTACCGCCCCTTCGGTTTTCGCGGTGCCACCGCCGGAGAGGAGCATCGCTTCCTTCATCCCCGGTTCGCGGCCCGTTAGCGCGACACCAATGGCCGTCGGTGCGATTGCCGGGCCGGTCGGCATGGAGGGCGTCGGCACAATCTCGGCCACGCTCGGTAGCGCGAGCGGGTCCTCAACCACCGGCAAGTTCTGGGGCGTGATGACGTCATTATCGACCTCGAACTCGTTATGCACTGTGTCGAGGTCGTCTTCAATCGGGTCGCCCACATCGTCCGAGTAGCCGGCATCAAGCAGCAGATTGGTTTGCACCTGGCTGTGGACAATCACGAGACCAAACAAGATCATCACCGCCATGTGAATGACAGCACTTACCAACCAAGGCGGCGACTCGCGGACCATGGCCCCCAGATCGACCAACGTCCCCTCCGTGTCTTCGGGGGCATCGGCGCAACGCGGACCCTTTTCCGGACCCGCGACACGGGCAGGCGGTCGTGGCGACATCTCGGCCATAATAGGATGACTCTGTTCCGAGCCAGGCGATCCGCCCGCCAAAGCACGCACCCAGCCGCACGACCGGCAAACCTCGCCTAGTTACTTAACTCTATCGGTGACCCGCAACCCAGGCAAGCGGAACGCCGCCTCCACCAGAACCGATCACTTTTTCCAAATGGCGTGGGTGTGGATGAGGCATCTCCAACACCGTTTTCACCTGAACTTCGCATAATCTGGCCTGCGACGGTTCGTCGGCGTCGGAGCCCCCTCCTGCAGGTCTTCCCTGTTCTGTGAACGGATCTGGGAAAGGCTCCTAGCAACTATCGGCTTCTTGGGAAAATCATCCCAGAAAAAAGTGCCCCTTGCCGATGACCACTAAATTCGGTAATAATAGAGGGCCCGGGCAATACAGCCCGCCAGCCCCCACCAAAGGGCAACCCCTATACCAGACGCGGGGTGGAGCAGCCAGGTAGCTCGCGAGGCTCATAACCTCGAGGTCGCAGGTTCGAATCCTGTCCCCGCCA
>JADZFK010000208.1 GCA_020849945.1 Pirellulales bacterium
AAACAAACCCCAAGACAAAAACAACACACGGAACAAAACCCCAAACCGAACCTATCAAAAAAAACGGGCCCCCAAGGAATTATTCCACTCCCCATGAAGAATAAAATCACAGCCTCAAAGCCGGGGGTTTAGCCAACCATGCATCGTGACACGGTGGCGACCCCCCGGCAAAGCCGGGGGCTGACTGCGGTGCCAATTCCCGGACAACTTCAACTGGTTTGTTGCAATGGATATGTGAATTCACCCCCCCCGTATCGCGACCGTGTTGCAATTCTGTAGAGCTTCTTCGTGCCTTGGGGGCTATTCATCAAGTTCAACCGCTTCAGTAGAATGGGGTTGAACTCTATTCTTGATTTCCGGCCCTGGGAGATTCTTCATGCCTAAGTTTGGTTTCCGTGTTCCCCACACACTTTCAAAGGAGGAAGCGCGTTCGCGATTGGAGCGATTTGTCGAGGCGATCGAAGCGAAGTTTGCCAACCAAGTCAGCGATCTGCAACAAACGTGGGAAGGTGACACGCTCAAGTTCCAATTTAAAACGTTCGGCATCGCCCTCAACGGGGGCATTTCTGTGGAAGAGAATCAACTTAGCCTGGCAGGGGAAATTCCGTTTGCCGCCATGATGTTCAAAGGTAAGATCGAATCCGAATTCCGCGAACAGTTGGAACGACTCGTTGCGGGCTGACCGTTCTTTGTTCTTCATTTGCGAAAGCGGGATTACCGATCAACCACGGTTGCGCCGTGGTTGCAGGGGGCGCCGATTGATATCCGCAGGTTGCCCGCGGCGGAATAGCGCTTCACCTCTTCCGCCAGTTGCTCGGCGGCTGCCTGATTCGCCGTTGCGGCAAACACGGTAGGGCCCCAAGAAGACTGCCCCACTCCGGCGATGCCGCGGCTCCGAATCCATTCGACCAATTGCTCGATGCGTGGCGATGCGTACGGGCCGCCCTGTGCCGCGGCAAAGCACTCGCCCGCAAGCCGGCCAAAGTCGTACACCGAATTGCCGAAGGAAAGGCAATCGTTCGACTGGATCGCCGGCAGCATCACCTCGGTGACGATCTCCCGCAGTCGCTCGGTCACCTCCTTTGGAACCCTCGGCAACAGGGCAAATGACTTCGCTTCCTCTTTACCCGCCAGGCCTTGAAGTTCGGTCGGGCAGATCAATACGAACCGCCATGCGGCGGGGATTTCAAACCGATGCCCGAGCGACCCGAGCGATTGGCCGCCGGTCTTGCCAGTGTCCACGATGAGCCCGCCGTGCTGAAACCCGTGGGTACCGACCGCCGACCGTGTGCCCCGTCCCGAATCCAGTGCCAACTGTTCTATGGGAATCGGAGGAAGTTGCAGCAGTCGCCTCAGCCCGGCCGCAATCGCCAGGCTCAACGGCGTCCCCACCCCCAGCCCCGTATGTTCGCGTGGTCCTCGGATCACCATGTTGCAAGGCAAATGGTCGGGCAGATTCCATCGAGCGGCCAACCTGCGAACGAGCCGACTCGCCCGATCGGCAAGATCGCCCTCGATGGCAAACCGCGGTGCCGGCAAAAAATCGACTTGAACGCTCGGCGGCTCGATCATCACCCCCACGCCGCCGAACTCGGGCTGCCCAGGTTGCCCAAAGCTGAACATGCCGAAATGGAGCCGGCACGCCGCGCAGACGCGAACCGCTCTCATCGCACTTGCGCAACATGGCCGCGTGCCTGCTTCGCCGTGGGAAGAAGCCGATCGCCTCGCCGCGCGTTTGCCCGATTCGATCATGGCCAACAAACCTCCCGCACAGGGGCGGCTTCCGTTTGTCGTGAGACGTGCGTTTGCAGAAACTCGAACGCCGCATGTTCGCGGCGGCTGCCCGTCTTCTCGACGATGGTTTTCAGCCGCTCGAATTCGTGCCGAACGTGGTGCGGCTCGAACAGCGGAAGCCGAGTGGCTAAGATGGCCGCCTCGATCACCGCGTGTTTCGCCCGGTTGAAACCGATGAAATCACGCAGCGAGCCGGAGTCGAGGACGCGGGCCACGAGTTCGGTCCGTTCGAGCCAGTCGTCGACCGACTCGATTTGAAACGCATACCACCGGCAGGCATCGGCCAGCACGACCCCCGCAACAGCTGTGGTTGATTTCACAGATGGCAGTTCGGTAAGCTTGCCAACCGCCGAGCGCGCGAACAAGTCAACATCATCCGTGATATGAAACACCCCCTGGCCCGACCGCTGGAGATTGCTGAATGTGGTGGAGGCGCGAAAGGGCCTCAACAAGAGCCGCGTGAAGCCGGCATCAACGATCGGCCCCATGGGGGCCACGTGGGGCGTGCCATCGGCATCGAGCGTCGTGACGATGCCTTCCAGCAAGATGCCGTCCGGCAAACGCGGGCCAAGCTTGTTCGTGTCCTCGGGCATCGAAGGCTCAAAAAGTTACCGGCCCGGCGGGAACGACGGCTGCTGTCGCGGGCGGTGGCAACCATTCGACAGGTTCGCGGTGAACCGCTTCAGCACGCGACCCTAGTCCCGCCATGTTCAGAAAATTGGCAAGCAGCTTGTACCCGCACTCGGTGAGGATCGATTCGGGATGGAACTGAACGCCGAAGACCGGATAGGCCATGTGTTCGAATGCCATGAGCACGCCGTCTTCTGTCCAAGCAGTTGGGCGGAGCGAGGAGGGCAGAGTGCCCGGATCGACCACGAGCGAATGATATCGGCCGACTCGCAGGGGCATAGGCACACCTTCAAACATGCGGGTGCCGTTGTGGCGAATGGCGGAGGCCTGTCCGTGCATCGGCGCGGTGCCACGCACCACGCGGCCTCCCAGTGCTTCGGCAATCGCTTGGTGACCCAGGCACACACCAAGTATCGGTAGTTGAGAATGAAACTCGCGCACGAGCTCGAGCGAAACGCCCGCTTCGCGCGGCGTACACGGCCCCGGCGAAAGAACAACCGCCCCCGGTCGAAGCCGCCGCACACCATCCACGTCCACCGCATCGTTCCGCACCACGTGCGTCTCCGGCCCCAGGTTCTCAAAATACCGGGCCAGGTTATGCACGAAACTGTCGTAGTTATCGATGACGAGGAGCATCGTTGCTTGGAAAAACCTATTATGAATGGAATCGATGCCTGGCAGGAAAAACTCGTTGTGACAAATTACTTCACAATGTCGTTTATCCCGCGACCACGTCTTATTACTACGCTTTGCTGAAGACGTCTGACACGCGATTGCCACGCGATCATTGGTGCTTCGTGAGCAAGTACAAACAAGGCGCCCCATTCTACCACGACCCCGTGATAACGGCGAA
The DNA here is from genome assembly GCA_020849945.1 of Pirellulales bacterium. GTDB lineage: Bacteria > Planctomycetota > Planctomycetia > Pirellulales > Lacipirellulaceae > JABDGM01. Next base: position 3,278 of record JADZFK010000208.1, read on the forward strand.
GCGAATAGCCGATCCTTCGTTTAACCCCGAGCTAACGGCGAGGAACAACTGCGAATTCCGTTGCCGTTGGCTCCGGGTTAAGCAACCCGTAAGGGTTCATTGGCAGTGCGGGCATCCCTAGGAGCAACGATTCAGTCCACTCGGCAAGCACTTTCAGGTAAGCTAGGCCCCCTTTATAATGATGCGGGAAATGCAATTCAGGCTCCTCTTGTGCATGGCATTCACAGGTTTCTCATGCGTCAGCGTCTCGAACTTGCGAACTTGGAAGTGGTGGATCGGGAACTTGCGCAAATACTCCGCTCGAAGTCGGCTGCCGAGAAAGTGGCAATGATCTGTGCGGCAAATAGGACCGCGCGAATCCTGGCAGCTGCCGGCGTGCGACATTTGCACCCCGGCTGGACCGAGCAGCAGGTGCAACAAGAAGTCATCAGGCGAGTTTGTCGTGGAGCAAGCTGAGTTATTGAAGTTCACCGTGCAGGCTCTGGAGAGACTGGGGCTTCCCTATGCGCTTGTCGGGTCATTTGCGAGCGGCATCTGGGGCGAAACACGCTTTACGCAAGACATCGATATTCTCATTGAACTGCCGCTTGATTTGGTAAGCTCGCTGTGCGCATCATTTCCGCCCAATGAGTTTTATGTGAGCGAGCCCGCCGCACTCGATGCTTCGAGGGCGTTCCATCAGTTCAATGTGATTCACCCCGCCTCGGGCAATAAGATTGACTTCATGGTTGCTCGGCCTGGCGCGTGGAACCAGAGCCAATTGACTCGCAGGCGAATCGTTCAACTGTTTCCCGATCAGCCGGCCGCTGTCGCTGCGCCGGAGGATGTCATACTCGGCAAGCTTCTTTATTACCAGGAAGGTGGCTCGGAGAAACACTTGCGAGATATTGCCGGCATCCTGCTATTTAGCTCGGCATTGATTGACCCCGAGTATCTGGAAGCCCGCTCGAAAGAACTTGGGGTAGACGAAACGTGGCACTCGCTTCTTGCGAAATTGGAATCACAACAGAATTCGTAACTATTGCCTGCCATCGAAATGCTCCTCGCCTACAACACCAACGGCCTTGCGCATCACGACTTGGTCGAGGCGATCGAACTGTTGGCCGAGATCGGCTACCAAGGTGTGGCGATCACGCTCGATCATGGCGCACTCAACCCGTTTGATGAACGGTTGCCCGTACAACTAGGCAACGTGAAGGCAGCCCTGTCGCGGCGCGGTATGGTGAGTGTCATCGAGACCGGCGCGCGTTACTTGCTCGACTCGCGCGTGAAGCACGAGCCGACGCTGGTCTCTCCCAAAGAGTTGGATCGGGCGAGGCGAATCTACTTTCTGCGTCGCGCGATCGACATTGCCGCCCAATTGAATTCTCGATGCGTTTCACTTTGGTCCGGTGTTGTACACGATGGCGCCAGTCAGGACGAAGCATTCCAACGATTGGTCACAAGTCTGGTGCATGTGCTCGAACACGCCGAACGACGCAACGTGCAAGTGGCCTTCGAGCCGGAGCCGGGGATGCTTGTCGATACGCTGGCTTCATTCGATCGGCTCCTTGCCGAGCTATCTTCCCAAGGTGTCGAGGAGGGTGCCTTGGGCGTAACACTTGATATTGGCCACCTGCATTGCCTGGGCGAAGTGCCAATTTCGGCCAAAATCCTGCAGTCGGCCGCCCGGCTGGCCAATATCCATCTGGAAGATATGCGGGCTGGCGTTCACGAACACCTCCAATTTGGCGAGGGGGATATTGCTTTTGGGCCGGTTATCGCCGCGCTCGCCCAAATCGGGTACAATGGGCTGCTCGGCGTCGAGCTCAGCAGGCATAGCCACGTGGGGCCTGCAGCGGCCCGGCAGGCGCATGATTTTCTGCGGCCAATGCTGGGCAAATCGCCAGACGCTCCTTCCAAGGCATTTTCAGGTTGATTTTGACTACATCGCAAGTTGCAAACCATGACAACCGTCGATAAACGCTGATCAACTAAGTCATCAAGAAACCTATTGAGGTTTTTTCAGTGACTTGGTATCCGCGTTCAATCGCGGCTCCAATGTTGCATTTCAAAGCGTTCTTGCGGTGTCGTTCGAATTGGGCTTTTTAATGCGGCGCTCCGCACGTCGTGCCCGGCATCATGCGGGAGTTGAATGTCTAGATTCGTCGTATTGCTCTCAGTTCCCGGTCTTCGCGCTCGTGATTTGTCGTCGATGCCGAATCTTTCGCGGCTGTTCGTGGGCGGCGGGCACGCGATCTTGGTCCCCAGCTTCCCGGCCGTTACTTGCGCCGTGCAGGCCAACATGACGACCGGCTGCACGCCACGCGAACATGGCGTGATCGCCAACGGTTTCTATTGGCGAGATCAACGCCGCGTGGAGATGTGGACCTCGTGGAACGATTGCATCCTGCGCCCGCAGATTTGGGACATGCTGCACGACCGCGATCGCGCGATCACCTCGGCCGTGTGGTTTCCGCTTCATAGCAAAGGCAGCGGGGCCGATTACATCTGCACCCCCGCCCCGGTCCATAATGCCGATGGCAGCGAATCGCCGTGGTGCTTCACCCGACCCGAACAGTTGTACGACGAGCTGACGGTGAAGCACGGCCACTTCCCGCTTCATCATTTTTGGGGGCCGCTCGCCGACGTGCAATCGACCGCGTGGATCGTTGAAACGGCCATCGCCACGGCCGAGCGCTACAAGCCGAACTTCTTCTACATCTACTTACCTCACCTCGATTACGCCGCCCAACGGAGCGGGCCCGATAGCAAGGCTGCCCACCAGGCCGTGGTCGAACTCGATGCCGAGATCGGCAAACTCATCGCCGGTTTTGAAAAAGCGTATTCCGAGAAGCCGCTTTGGCTCGCCGCCAGCGAGTACGTCATCACGTCGGTCAACAGCGTTACGTACCCCAACCGCGTGTTGCGCGAGGCCGGGTTGCTCAAAACAATCGAACTCGAAGACGGCGAGCACCTCGACTTCGCCAACAGCAAAGCCTGGGCGATGGTCGATCACCAGTTCTCGCACGTGTTCGTGCAAGATTCCGACCCCAAGATGGTGAAGAAGGTGGCCCGATTGTTCGCCAAGCATCCGGGCATCGCCGAAGTGTTGGATGCCGAGGGGATGGCCAAATATAACCTAAACCACGAACGCAGCGGCGACCTGGTGCTCGTCTCCGACCCGCACAGTTGGCAAGCCTACTACTGGTGGGATGATGACAACAAGGCCCCCCAGTACGCCCGTACCGTCGATATCCACCGCAAGCCCGGCTACGACCCCGTGGAACTCTTCTTCGACGCCCGGTCGAAAACGATCCCCCTCAACGCCAACCTCGTCCACGGCTCTCACGGTGCCCCGGCCCGCGACCTGAACCAACGAGGCGTTCTCCTCACCTCCGAACCCGGCATCTTCCTCGGCGGCCAACTCGCCGATTCCCAGGTGGCCGAACTCATCTTGAAGCAGTTCACCGAAGAGTAACAACCGCCAATCCGGAAGGCCCGAGCAGTGCTACCCATGCACTGGTGAAAAACCTGTAAGTGGCGTTTGAGCAACGAGATCATCGTTTCGACTTGCGAGCGAGGGGTGGCCGGCGACAAGGGTCGCAGTTGGGAGGGCGTCCCACTAGAAGGCGGGCCGGGGATATTGCGCGTATTGCAACGGGTGCGGAAACGTGTTTTGGGATGCAATAATCGGCGAGTTTTGCGACGGAGGCCGGGCGATTCTGCCGGAAACTCAAGCGTTTTCCCGGGGTAGGGGTATTGCAATAATCGATGATTTTGCTCATGGTTGCGAACATTTAACCGCGGGGGTGGGGGATTGTCGTGGGGTGGGTGATTCGCCAGGCCCCCGGTCATTGACCGGG
>JADZFK010000209.1 GCA_020849945.1 Pirellulales bacterium
CATCAGACATGGCAAACCTTCAAAGGGCGGTCGTCCGGCCGAGAGGCCACCCGGCGAAGAGTTCACTTCTGCGCGCCGGACTGACCGTCCCTTAGTTACCTATGCCATCGAAGGCGCACTTTGCGCGCGAAGAACCATGATTCCAGGCAGTACTGCTACCTGTAGCAATCAGTGGCTCCGGTCGTGCCCGCTGGGCACTCGTAGGTCACGATTTTTCGACCACAGTGGCGGCATGACTTACGGCGGCGAATTCGGCCGTCACGCAAGGGCTCGGTGTGAGTCGTGAAGAAATGGCGGCAGCCACAATGCGGGCATTCGATCCCGCGTTCGTGACGTGCGGGATGCATGTCATTCATCGACGCTGCCTCCGCTGCAACTCCGAAAAGCTCACCCGCTCACGTCGCGCGACTACGACGCCTTCGGCGCCCGGCAGCGCGCAGCCCTGCATCGACGCTGCCACAGCACAACCCACCAGGCCGTCGAACCAGTGATTGTCTGCCCGCTCGGGACGGAGTTTCCACTCGTCGACCGTGCGCCCGCGGCCTTCGGTCTTGACGCGGTATTCGCTGGTGAGGTGCTCGGCTAGGAGCCGGTGCTGATTGGCGCTCTCGCCGAAGAGGGACAGGCAACCGCGATCACCCATCGTCACGGCAAGCCGCGCATGCACAAAGGATTTCCAGAAGTTCGTGTCGAAGATTGCATGCCGCACGGCCCGCTTGCCGTGGACGTTCGGGATTCGCCAGTTGTGACCGATGCGATCACCAGGCCGCCGCTTGTATTCACTAAAAGGTTGGCTTGATGCGCCGACAAATCGCCCGTGGCTCGGCATGACAATGCCGGCGTGCGCCGATTGCCGGCAGAATTGGTAAATGACATCGGTGGACGATCCCCAATTGGCATCGACTAGACACCGCTCGATCCGGAGCATGGCTCCATCATCGCGGCGCCACTCGCGCGCCAGCAATCCTTTGGTTAGCGCTTCGAGCCCCTGGTAGATCGAACCTTCGAGGCCACTGGCCTTGGTGACCACCGCCAACGTCTGTCTTGCATCGTGCAACGTAAAGTACGGCCGCCTCTGGTCGGGATAAGTGCCATAGTCCACGACGTAGCCTGTGAAGTCGTCTTCCCACGCCGCCACCACGTAAAACAAGAGCGTTGCCTGGACGTCCACGAACATGGTCAGCCGATTGCAACCGATCGGAATGTCGCCACGTGCCAGGCGATTGACCTTCTCGGCGATCTGATCGGCCGTGAGTTCATCATCGGTACCCGCGTCTTCTGGTAAGGGTTCATTTTGATACTCGGCGAAGAAGGCAGCTTCGTCCTGCAACTTGAGGTTCATCGCATGCTGGATGGCCGAAAGTTCGTCGTGGTTATACCGCTCGGGCCAGGCGATCACGGCGCCAGCATCCATCGCCTCGCGGTTGGCACCGTAGAATTCGGTCGCCGCTTCACCGGCGTGGCCGCTCCGCTTCCTGCTCGGCAGCCTGGTGGAAGGCACGATCCGCCCGTGCCGGCGGCTTAAGTTTCAGCTCGACGTACTCGTCGAATATCAATCCGATTCGCATTTTCTGGTCACCTCGACAATTCAGGGCGAGCGCCATGCCCCCCTCTATTCACTTATTTCCGGCAGGACGGCCGATTCGTAAACGCGGCAGGGGTTTTTTCGAGAATCACTGCATGGCAAGCCGCAAGGGGCCCTGACCGGCTCGGACATTTTCAAAAAAATCTTGTCAGGCGCTAGCTGTTGGGGGTGGGCGTCGCCATAATGCCGGCGTTATTGTCTTTTGTTCGTCCGCCGTAGCGGCAGGCGTCCCGCCTGTCGTTTTGATTCTCGAAAAAGAAAACGCAGCATCTGGCCAAAGGCACGCTAATGAAGACTATCAAATCGTTTACCATTCTCTGGGCAACACTCGTTTTCATCTCTTCCGCCCAGGCCGTCACGATCGACATGGTTCCGGTCGGCAACGCCGGCAACGCGCCGGATACCCGCTACGAAAGTTCCGGCTACGGCGCGGTGGCCACGGCCTACCAGATTGGCAAGTACGAGGTCACCGCCGGCCAGTACACCGAGTTCCTCAACGCCGTGGCCGACGCCGACCCCAACGGGCTTTACAACACAAGCATGTTCAGTTCGTCGTTCGGCGCAAAAATCCAGCGATCGGGTTCTTCCCCCAACTACAGCTACAGCGTGGCCGCCGACTGGGCAGACCGGCCGGTGAACTACGTGAGCTTCTGGGACGCGGCCCGGTTTGCCAACTGGCTCCACAACGGTCAGCCTACTGGGGCGCAGGGTCCAGGAACGACCGAGGACGGCGCGTACATCAACGTCGGCAATCAAACGACATTCGCCCGCCAGCCGGGCGCGAAATTCTTCATCCCCACCGAGGACGAGTGGTACAAGGCGGCGTACCACGACAAGAACGCCGGCCTGGCAGCTACGTATTTCGACTATCCGACGGGAACGAACGCAGTGCCGGGAAACGATATCAGCGAAGCGACCAACGCGGGGAACAACGCGAACTACTATTTTGGCGGCTATTTGATCGGCAGCCCGTACTATCGCACCGTTTTCGGCGAATTCGAGTTGTCCGACAGTCCCTACGGCACGTTCGATCAAGGCGGCAACGTCTGGGAGTGGAATGAAACGAAGGTGGCCAGTTCGTCGCGTGGTGTGCGTGGCGGGTCGTTCGCCCTCTCGAACTTCCTGCATGCGTCCTACCGCAGCAGCCCCGATCCCACGTACGAGGTCGACAACGTGGGGTTCCGGGTGGCAAGTCTTATTCCTGAGCCAGGTAGCATCACGTTGTGCATGGCCGGTGTGTTGATGTTGATGTTGAGGAGAGGCAAGAAGTAGCACACTTTATCCTTTGTACCTTTTATCCTTTTCCTTTCCGTCGATGGGGAAGGAAGTCGAAGAACACTAATTTCCGCTAATCTCCGCTAATGTGAACAGGATTAGTGCGAATTAGCGCGGATTAGTGTTCTTCTCCCTTCGGATGCATATCGGAAACGATGAACCGTTTCCATTGCAGTTCCCCCTTCTTGCCAAAGTTGAGCAAGTATCCGACCGGCTGTCGAGCAATCCGCATGTAGTTGAAAAGCTGTGCCTCGTGGTCGGCTGCCAGGTCGGAGATCGCCTTCAACTCGACGACGATCGCCGTATAGACAACCAAGTCCGGCCGGTAGCGTGTGTCCAGCAGCCGGTCCTTGTAATAGACGACCAGCTCGCGCTTGGATTGAAACGGAATCCCGCGCAACGAGAGCTCAATCTCCAAACTCTGCTGGTAGATCTCCTCCGCCATGCCGTAACCAAGCTGGTTATAAACCTCGAATGCAGCGCCCATCAGTTGGTAGCCCTCGTCTTGGAACATCGCCGGTCCTCGCCTGGGTTGAAGTTGGAGAACACTAATCTACGCTAATCTTCGCTGATCGAGAATTAGCGCAAATTAGCGTCTATTAGTGTTCTTAAGAATTGGTTCGCCGCTCGGTCTTGGCCGGGCGGTAAGGAGACGGGTGACCGGGAAACAACGCCAGTTCGTCGCGTGGTGTGCGTGGCGGGTCGTTCAACAACAACTCGAACAACCTGCACGCATCCAACCGCAACAACAACGATCCCACGAACGAGAACAACTCCGTGGGGTTCCGGGTGGCAAGCTCCTGACAGGGGTGTCCGCCAGTGCTAACGTGAATCAGCGGCAACCTGAATCGGCCAGATTTCGCGTGGTGGTTTTCAAGCTCCGCGGACCGTGCCAGGCTCAGGAACTACCCGGTCGTCCTGCGTGGTGCGCATCGGGCTCACCAGGCGAATAACGTGTCGCAGCGGCCGTGGTGAGTAGCTGCTTTTGGCAGCGAAAGCCGCGGCCGTTCCATATTGTGGCTGCTACACGCGGCTAACTTTTCCCCGCTCCCACGCGAACCCAACCCACTCCACACGGCTGCCCCTCCTGCCTTTGCGCGTCAGCACCGGATGTTCCTTGACCCAGATAATCGCCTGCGAGAAGTAAAGGCCCTTCGCCTTCAGCACGGGTGGATAGTTCCCGCAATTGGCGTAGCCGCCCCAGATGTAGAAGCCCCGCCCCGGCACCAGGACGCGGGCCATGTTGCCGAACCCGTCGCTGAGCAACTGGTCGAACGCCTCGTCCGAAACAAAATCGTTCGCGAGCGGCCGGTCCTTGGCCCGCATTTTCTTCTGCGTCGGCTTCGACTTCTCGGGGTGACGAGCCAGGTCGAGACCCTGGTGATGTGTGGTCCCCTGAAACGAGGAGAGGCCGGCGGCGATGGCGTTGTTGCTGCGCGGCTCAACCCGCACATTATAGGGCGGATCGGTATTCACAAGGTGAATCGTCGCGCCAGCGAGTAGTCGATCGACATTCTCGGGTTTGCTACTGTCGCCGCACAGCAAGCGGTGATCGCCCAGAATCCACAAGTCGCCGGGCTGTGTGACGGCTTCGTCGGGGGGCGCCGGGATTTCATCGGGGTCGCATAGTCCATCCTTGACGCCGGGATCGAGCAGCTTGGCCAGGTCGTCGGCATCGAAACCCAGCAGGCCGAGGTCGTAGTTGCACGCCTGCAAATCGGCCAGCTCGATCGGCAAGAGTTCGTAGTTCCACTCGGCGAGAGACGCCGTCTGGTTGTCGGCGATGCGGTACGCCTTGATCTGTTCCGGCGTCAGATCCTTGGCCACATGCACCGGCACCTTTTCCAGGCCGAGGTGCAACGCGGCCTTGTACCGCGTGTGCCCACAGATGATTACGCCGTCGGCATCGACCACGATCGGCTGGCG
>JADZFK010000210.1 GCA_020849945.1 Pirellulales bacterium
GGTGGGGGTGTTGCAATAATCGATGATTTTGCTCATGGATGCGAACATTTAACTGTGGGGTGGATGATCGCCGTTGGTTGGGTGCTTCGCCAGGCCCCCGGTCGTTGACCGGGGGCTAAATGGGACGATTGCACACGATGCGCCACGGAGATGTGGGGGCGTGGGGGGCGGGTAATATGTCAAAGAGCGGCGCGCCGCTGGTGAGGCGTGGGGGCATCTTAGCAGGTTACGGTACACGATTCCACTAGAATTTTTGGCCACTGGAAGGGACGAGGGTCGAGGGACGAGGGCCAGAAGGGGTGTTGAGTTTAGGTTGGGTGTTTAGCCGCGACGCGGAGCGGAGCGTGGGGCGGGCGAGAGGGGTGTGGCACGGACTTTAGTCCGTGAGGTGGATTGCGTAGGGCAGGCTGCACGGACTGAAGTCCGTGCCACGAGTTGGGGACCCGGAGGAACAGTCGATTGGTCATTTGTCATTTGTCATTTGAAATTGGGTCATTTCTGAAATGGTCAATGACAAATGGCAGATTTGCAATGACCAATCTGCTTTCTCCATGTCTAGGTGGCACCGTGCCTCGTATGTAGATAGCCGAGCCGTCTCGGCTCGGCGAACTGGCATGGGCTCCCACACCCGGTCGTCCGGCCCAGAGGGCTGGGCTATAAAGAATCAACACAGCCGCTCCGCAGTATTGATTGAGAGAAATGCGGACAAAGCCGTCCTAATGAGCGTCTTCCGCGCATCAAAACAACGCGGCCAGGCCCCCACCCGCACGACCCTCGACGCCCTTGAACAATTCCACCTCACCGGACAATTACCACCACTACCACCCAAAACCACTTCAGATGACTGAAGTGTTACCAAATGACCAATTTGCAATGACAAATTCTTCCACTTCTATTACCAGTTCTCCGTGACTGGCATACTTAGCCGAGGCATGTTGGCGAGCGGAAGCTCGTATGTTCCGTGGCCCTATTTGTGGGAAATGGCGGCTAGTCTTGGTCTTGCTGGGAATTGGCGGGATTCGGCACGCTGCTGAGTTGTGCGAGTACCTGGATCACGCCGTTAAGATGTGCAAGCCGAGGGCCGAAGCGGTCGATGAATTCGTTGAGTAAGAATTCGCCTTCGACCATGTCGTTGCTGGTGTCGTTGATTTCGTCGGTCATGCGGTGCAGGTATTCGATCTGCACTTGCGTAAGCGCTTCAGCGGCCTCGCGGCACGCCCGCGATAACTCGGGGTGGGCGGTCCGCCAGTTGTTGAGTTCGTTCGCTCGTTGTTTCTGGTGAGAGACGAGCACGTTGCTCAGTTCTTCGAGCAGTTCATTCGTCCGATCTTGAGCGGCAAGCACTTCTCGGAGAAGTTCCGTTTGTTCCTCGTTCGAAGAAAGGCCCGGGTGAATGTGGGAATGGCCAGGGGCCCCCGTGGTTACATCGAGTTGTGAGAACAACGGGGGCGTGGGACGGCGCGTGGCGGTCATGGGGAGGTGGATCCGTAAGGCGAGTGGTTGGTATGGCGAGGGTTGGTACCGCAGGGGGTTCGTCGTGCCGACGACGCGTTTCCAGAGTTATACATTCCAGAAACTTCTCCCCAAAGGGGATGGGGAGCAAAATTCGTTAACCGACGGGCGAAACAGGACGAAAGATGGCCGAGATTCAGCAGCAATCCGCGAGGCAGTCGTGCGGCGGGCGAAGCCCATACCGATGCCCCGAGCGAGTACTTGCCGTCCCTCAAGAACTTCCTTGCGGTAACTTTACACTACTTTAACAGAAACCCGAAATTGCTTCCAGAAATTGGCTTGCGAAAAACTTGAGATTTCTCGCAGGGAAAGCGTGTATCTCAGAACTGGAAGTTAGGCAAGAGTTTACGACGCGGCCTACAACCTTGCAGGAAGGTTTTAAAGTCGATCCTAGGGCGGTCCCGATGGTTTCATTACTCCGGCGTTCGGAAGAGCGGCGGAATTGTTTACCTAGATTGCCAGAGACAAATAACTTGCGGTAATCGTTGTTCGCATTGCCCAGTTACTACGGCCATTTCGCGTAGTTGCCGTTTCGAAGGTTCCCCGCCCAGCCTGTTCCCGTATCGAACGATTCCATGCCCAGCCCCGACGCACAGCACGATAGCATGTTTGGTTACCTAACGGCGGTCGAAACGGCCGAGCTTGGTTATTTCGGCGGTTACCTGATCGTCTCGCACTTGGGGAGACCCTTGGAGTTTCATTGCACGGCCCCGATCCGCCCGAGCAGGGCCCAGCAAATCTTGTACGGCCCAACCTTGGAGCCTTATTTGCTTGGCGAACAGATAAGCAGCGCGCTACTATCGGTTGCAAAGCTAGCGCCTCGAGTGATCCTCACGGATTGCGACGCGACATTGGGGGCGCGTGAGCGATTCGCCATTCCGATGGCGCGCTTGTTTTCGCCTAACCGCCATTTGCCGAACAGGTCGAGGGGAGATGAGTGTGTCGATGGGGCTGCGCCCGTCGCGAGTTCGCGGAAGCCGGAGGCACCGCTACGGGCCAACCTGGCTGGAACCGAGTTTGCGTTCGAGCCGTATCGCCTGATGGTGCCGCTTGGATACGAGTCGGACGAAGCGGTATTCTTGGAATTGCTGAAAACGTTGACGCGGCACGTTGTGCTCGACGAACCCTTCGAGCGAATACGAGAAGCGATTCGTGAAGCTCAGCGGATCGGAGGCCGTGGCACGGACGCCCATGACGAGGCAGCCTAAAAGCACATCGGAGCCGCTGTACTCTTGGTCGGCAGATCAGGAGGAATCGCAAGCGTTCGTGCCCGTGGCAAGCGAGGCCGGGCGTGGCATGATGCAATCTGAGATGTTCTTGGAATTGCAGAACGAGAGCCACATCTTCGTGGCCAACTTGCAGCGCGAGGAATTTGCGTTGGAGCCCGAGGGCGTGGTGTCTTCCATGCTGGAGTTGCCGCGTGTGCGGACGCAAGGGTGCTTGTTCGCCCCGGCGGAAACGACCAAACCTGGATGGTTGCCGTCAAGCGGTGTGGCAACGGGGGGAGCGAATTGTGGATCGGGGGAGGTTGCGTCACCGGCCGTCGCCGCCGCAGGTGGGCTGACCACCTGTACCCGCATGAAGCCGCCGCAAGACCTGATCAAGCTCGAGGACCGGCTGCGATTCTTGCTTCAGCCTCCGTTGGAGTCGTTGCTTGCGGCCTATGCATTGCGGTTCCCGCATGCGCCATTTCCATTTCAATTGGATGGGATGGCATTTCTATATGCGCGCAATCGGGCCGTGCTGGCCGACGAGATGGGGCTTGGCAAAACCATGCAAACGGTGTCGTCGATTCGGTTGCTGGTGCATCATGGGCAACTGCGGCGCGTGTTGCTGGTGTGCCCGAAACCTTTGGTGACGAATTGGCAGCGGGAGTTCGCGCTCTGGGCCCCGGAGGTGCCGGTGGGAGTCATCGAGGGTGGCCCCGCGCGGCGGCAGTGGTTGTGGCGTTCGACGACCGATGTGGTGACGATCGCGAACTACGAAACGGTGGTCCGCGATCGCGAGGACGTGTGCCAGCGAGAGAGCCATTTCGATCTTGTCGTGCTGGATGAATCGCAACGGATCAAGAACATCTCGAGCGCGACGAACGAAGTGACGCGTTCGATACCGCGTTCGCGCAGTTGGGCACTCACAGGCACGCCCATTGAAAACAGTACGGAGGACCTGCGAGGCATCTTCGAGTTTGTGGCACCTGGGCAGCTTGTGCCGAAGATGAAGCCGCGCGCCGTGGGGAAGGCGGTAGGCGATTTTGTGCTTCGGCGGACGAAGGACCAAGTGCTTACCGACCTGCCGCCGAAGATGTTTCGCGACGCCAACATTGCCCTCACGCCCGAGCAGGCCGAGTCGTATCGGTTGGCCGAGGACGAGGGGGTGGTGCACCTGCGAGAGATCAAACAGCAACTAACAATTCAGCATGTGTTTGAATTGGTGTTGCGGCTGAAGCAGATATGCAATTTCGATCCGGCGAGCGGCTCGAGCAGCAAGTTCGATCGCCTAGAAGCCGACTTGGAAGAGTGTGCCGCGAGCGGTCGGAAGGCGATCGTGTTCAGCCAATGGGTGGAAACGCTGACCGAGTTAAGGAGGCGATTGGGGCGGTTCAATCCGGTCGAGTATCATGGCCAGATTGCGAATCGTCGGCGTGATGAGGTGATCGAGCGATTTCGGTCCGACTGCGATTGCCATGTGATTCTCATGTCATACGGTGCAGGCAGCGTGGGGCTGAACCTGCAATTTGCGAGTTACGTGTTTCTCTTTGACCGCTGGTGGAATCCGGCGGTCGAGGATCAGGCGATCAACCGGGCTCACCGCATTGGGGCCAAGCGTTCGGTAACGATTACACGTTTTCTTACGGTGGATACCATCGAACAACGGATTCACGATATCCTCGAGCGGAAGCGGGCATTGTTTGATACCGTTTTTAGCGACGCGGTCGCCGCCCCGAGTGCGGGGCTTACCCGCGAGGAAATCTTCTCGCTCTTCAAGCTCGATGCGGCCGGCCATGACCACACCGCGGCAGCCTGACTGCGGTGCCGAAAATGCCGCCGGCCTATTCTTCCGAAGAGGGTAACCCTAGCGGAGCTACCGATACTGGACGGCAGCTTCGTTCGGTCTTGGCCGGTACAATTCGAACAAGGGGGACTGCTTCTCAAAGCAATGGCCATGCAGAGAAGCCCGCGGCGGGTTCGAGGCATTCGAGCGGCCCCGTGGCCAGTTCGGTGAGCCGAACAATCGCGCCAACCCGAACAGTTTCTCGCCAGAAGCGAGTTATTATTGTTTTTTGTGGTCGGGGCGGAGTCGGCTACTTTTAGCGGTTCGGCCGGGCTGCCGATATCTATAACATAACGGGAGGGCAAAACACGCCGTGTTTTGCTTCAGGATAGAGGTCATGGCAAGGCGACGGATCGGCTTGCCATGACCTTTTTTGTTTCCGTTGAATTGGATACTCAGCCCCCATCTTTGAGGCTGTGATTTTATTCAAATTGGGCGAGTGTATTGGAAATCAGCCCGAAGCGTCAGCGAGGAAAAAGCACATATTCCCTCGCTGACGCTTCGGGTTAGTGAGTCCTCGCTGTCCCGAACTTGGATAACTGATCGGCCCTGACACACGCATGCGGACCATTTCCAGGAGGGTGTGATCCACGTAAGCGACGTGCCGCCGGTCGGTAAGGCAGGCCGCCAATTGCTGGGTCAACCCCAACCGCTCATCGAGTTGACGAAACGGCAGCAGCCCGGCATCGCTGGAAACTTGGGCCGCCGAAGGCTCTACCACAACCCGCTTCGACGTGCCACAATCAAACGTCAACTGAAACACACGCTGCCCATCCATTCCTTGCCTCCGTGTGTTGTTTCAGGTCCTTGACCAACAACACCTTAAACCCACGCGGAGGCACTTTTGTTCCGCTGTTCTTGAATAATCCGGGCTAGGA
>JADZFK010000211.1 GCA_020849945.1 Pirellulales bacterium
CGTCCAAATGAACCTCAGGTTTTCCCCGGCCCTCGACCCGGCCGGTAAAAACCTATGTTCTCGAGCGCATGATAGACCTCCTCGAGCGTCTTGTCTCCAAAATTCGAAATGCTCAGCAAATCCTTGCTCGTGCAGTTCAGCAAATCATCCACCGTAAACACACCACGCTCTTCCAGGCAATTCGTCGTGCGAACGGCCAAGCCAATCTCGGCCGTGCTCATCTCTAGTTTCTCCTTCATGTCTTGCGAGTGTTCGTAAGCGCGGTTGATCGGAATTCGAGTCATTGGGGTTCCCTCCCTTCGAGTATTGGGATTGAAATACTTGAATCTTTGCCGCGGCAAACACGCGGGGCCAGCAGCATGCCCGGGAGTATACCAACTTTCCGCCACATTGCGAGTTACTCGTGGAAAAAATCAGGGCCGATCAGTTATTCATGTTCGGGACAACGAGGACTTACGAACCCGAAGCGTCAGAGGGAATGTGTGCTTTTTCCCTCGCTGACGCTTCGGGCTGGTTTCCAATACACTCGCCCAATTTGAATTAGTGATCGGCCCTGGGGAAAAAATGCTTCCCCCGCGGTGCTAGCATCACCCCGCCGCCGGTGGGCTTGATGCAAATACCCCGCGCATGGAACGGCTTCCCTCCCAGGGTCTATACACTCGATTAGGAATCGGGAATGATTACACGAGGGCCTGAACAACACCTAAGACCGCGGAAGGGCCTCGATACAACTCGAGAGATAACAACCAGTTCTCCCACGAAAAAGTCCTCCATCGCTTGTCCAGGAATTCGCACTCGTTCGGGGGAAGAGGAATAGAAAAAAACCGCTAGGAGGCGGCTTGAAGATGAAACACCTGCTCGAATCGCTCACCGAGCCTCAACGCGCGGCCGTAACCCACCGCGAGGGGCCTTTGCTCGTACTGGCTGGGCCTGGCAGCGGAAAAACGCGAGTCATCACCCATCGCATCGCCTGCCTCTTGGAGAACGGCGTCGAACCTTCGCAAATCCTCGCCCTCACTTTCACGAACAAGGCCGCTTCCGAAATGCAACGCCGCGTGGCCGATCTGGCACCCAGCCGCCGCGTTTGGCTCAGCACCTTCCACCGCTTTGGCGCGATGCTCTTGCGCCGATACGCCGAACAGGTGGGCCTCGAACCAAACTTCACCATTTACGATACCAACGATGCTCGCCAAACGATCAAACGCGTGGTCGAAACGAACGAAATTAACACGCTCAATTACTCGCCCGACCGCTTGCACGAAGCCATCAGTGCCGCGAAGAACCGGCTGATCTCGGCCGACGAGTACCAGCCACGCAGCGGCAGCATGTTGAGCCGCGTTGTCGCCGAGGTCTACCCCGCTTACCAGGCCAAGCTCCTCGCTTCCTCCTCCGTCGATTTCGATGACCTTCTCCTCCACGTCGCCAAACTCCTTTACAACAACCCCGAAATCCGCGCCGAGCTAGACGACCGATACCGCTACGTCATGGTCGACGAATACCAAGACACCAACCGCACTCAGTACGTTATCCTGCGAGCCTTGTCCGTCGACCACCCCAACCTCGCCGTCACGGGCGATCCCGATCAATCCATCTATGGCTGGCGCGGCGCCGACCTCAACAACATCCTCGAATTCGAACGCGATTACCCCGACGTCAAAGTCGTCCGACTCGAACGAAACTACCGAAGCACTCAACGAATCCTCCGCGTTGCCGACGAACTTATCGGCCACAACCTTCGCCGAAAAAAGAAAGAACTGTGGACCGAAAACGACGAAGGAAGGCCCGTCCGACTCATCGCCTATCTCGACCAAGACAAAGAAGCGGCCGATATCGCCGAACAAATCCGCGCGGCGGTCGCCGCCGGCCAACGCCGCCCGGCCGACTTCGCCATCTTCTACCGCGTGAATGCCCTTTCTCGCTCGCTCGAAAAAGCACTCCGTTCCGCACAAGTGCCCTACCAAATGGTTCGCGGCCAAGAGTTCTTCGCCCGCAAGGAAATCAAGGACGTCCTCGCCTATTGCCAACTCGTCAACAACCCACGCGACGACATGGCCTTCGATCGCACCATCAACACCCCGGCCCGCGGCATCGGCCGAAAAACGGTCGAAAGGCTCTCCGAATACGCCCATCGCCACGCACTGCCTCTCCTTCAAGCGGCCCGAAACGCTTGGCAAATCGATGGCTTCTCCAAGGGCACCGCCGCCAAGGTCGCCGCCTACGTCGAAATCATCGATCAAATCACCGCCACCGTGCATGGCGATCTTGAAGAAATCATCGGGACCGTGCTCGAAGCCTCGGGCTACAGCGCCTCGCTTGCCCAAAGCGACGATGAGCAAGACCAGAACCGCCTCGCCAATATCGAGGAACTTCTCACCGATGCCCGACAATTCGACGAACAGAACCCCGGCGGCGGAAAACTCGAAGAGTATCTCGAACGCTCGTGGCTCGTCAACGAAACCGATAACTGGGACACCGATACCGATAAAGTCACGCTCATGACCCTCCACGCCGCCAAGGGGCTGGAGTTCCCGGTCGTGTTCATCGTGGCGGTGGAAGACGGCCTTCTCCCCCACGAACGCGTTGGCCAACACCCCGACGAACTCGAAGAAGAACGCCGCCTCGCCTTCGTCGGCCTCACCCGCGCCAAGGAAGAATTGCAACTCAGCTACGCCGTCACACGCGACTTCCGCGGCGTCCGTCGACACACCATCCCCAGTACCTTCCTCATGGAAATGCCTCGCGGCGAAATGGAACGGCTCGGCGGAGAGGACGCTTTCGACACCGTTTCCTTCAACCCCTGGGGCGATGACTTCGACGAAGACGATGGCGACGACTCCTGGGATTTCCAACTCGAAGACGCCGCCGTCGAAACCGAGCTCGGCAACCCGCGGCCCCAAACCCCTGCCACCCAGCCCGCGATCCGCATCGCCGCCACCGCAATCACCACCGCCGCCGCCCTCGATCGCGCCGACTCCCCACCTCCCCAACTCCTCCCTCGCATCTCACCAGACGCCTTCAAACAAGGCATGACCGTCACGCATCCCGAATATGGCCCCGGAAAAATCATCGCCCTCTCCGGCTCCGGAAAAAACCGCCGCGCTACCATCCAGTTCGCTACCGTCGGCCAAAAAAAAATCATCCTCGCCCACAGCCA
>JADZFK010000212.1 GCA_020849945.1 Pirellulales bacterium
CCAAATCAACCAGGGTCGAGGAACTTCGTCGCAACACTTCGAGGTGCTTCCCGCTTGTATCCACCACAACCAACGACTCGGGTTCGGTCGGCGAGCTGGCTTGCAAGAACACATGCTGCCCCGCCACCTCGATGCCGGAAACATGCGTGTACGGCAAGCGAAGTGGTGAATGATTTCCGGTGCGAGGATCGATCCGCATGACGCTCCACGTTCCGCGCTGCCCATAGCGCGCGACGATTGATCCGTCGGCAAGAAAGCCATAGGTCGAGGCACCGAACACCCATTGTGGCACACCGAACTCCGCCTCCATCGGCAACACCGCATTAACCCGATCCGCTCGCAACGCATACAAGTTCCACCAGTTGGTGCGGTCGGAAACGAAGTACAATGTGCCATCGGGCGACCAACTGGGCTGAAAAATGGATTCCTCTTCACCACCGGCAACGTGGTGCGGAGTCCCCAGCGAGCCGTCGGCGGCAATTGGGGCCACGTACAACTCGGTGCCATCCCAGGGCATGTTCGGGTGATTCCATTGCAGCCAGCAAAGCGATCGGCCATCGGGACTGATGCGCGGGGTCGAGTAGAAGTCGGCACCCGCGGCCAAGGTGGTCACCTGACCATCGGCAAGCCGCACCGCCACGAGGCGATTGGCCGGCTCCTCCTCGCGCGGTGAATGGTCCTCGCACACGGCCAACAGCCGATCTCGCCGCGAGTCGATGGTGAGATCGGCGAATCGCAACATGGACTCAGCCGTTATGGGGCTTGGCGATTCTCCAGGCCGGAGCCGCCAGAGCCGTTGGTCGGAGTAATTTGTGAAGTAGACAACGCCCTCGTAAACGGCGATGGCACCGCCACCATACTCGTGAACCGTCGAGCGGGCACCCAAGGGCATCGGCAGAATGTCCTCTTGCTTCCCTCCCACCTGTTGCCGAACGATGGCGTAGCGGCCTCCCTCTTGGGGGCGACCTTCTGACCAGTAGACTATGCTACCTTCGGAAATGACATCGCCAAACCGCACCGCACCTTGCACAAGGTGCGCCGCGGCAATGGGAGATCGCCAAGCCCCGAACGGAGCCTGGGTCGGTGGTTCGGTTTCCGAGGCCGATTTGTTGACGGAGATGTGGCTCATCATTACAAGAATCAAGCAGACACGATGGATCATGGTTTGGTACAGTGGCAGAATAAGGTAGTTCCCCAGTTGTGACAATCCGCCCTTCGAACCGTATTACTTATGCCCGAGAGAGCTCTGCTCGACTATTGCAGATGTAAGACCCCCAAGAGTACGAAAGGATCGAACCCCTAGGCCGTGATTGAACGTTTCCGCCGAACCAAGTTGTTCTCCCATGTGCCCCCACCGATCGTGGCACGGACTTTAGTCCGTGATTGACACGGATTAGAGTCCGTGCCACGTGTTAAGGTTGCTGCCCGTGTTGAATGGGTCGATTCAGATGATTCCCTATCTCGTGCAATATAAAATGTTGTGCTGTTCGTAATTCCCCTCATGAAGTAATCGTTAAACTCCCCCTCTTTATGCACAATCGGCCGTGTTCGAGTAAGGTGAAGCGTTCCTGCCGTTTTTTTCCAAAGGAAACTAGCCATGAACCAGGCGTCCGCTCTGACGATTGCAAGGCCCCATGTGCCCCGTCGAACAATAATCGTGTTGGGCCCTTGGAAATTTCCCGCTTGCATTTCGTCGGCTCCGAACTTGCTGAAATCCATTCAGATATTATTCTCCTCAGTACTTTCCATACGGGTGTTGAACGCCCCGGTGATTTTCACCCTGGCTATCTCGACCTGGACCACTTCTTCCCAAGTACTGGCTGAAACGGTTCAGCCTTGCCGGATCGAAGTTGTCGAAAGGGGTTCGGGGTGGCCCGTGCCGTTGGTCATGCTAGAGACGACGCATCGCGTGAAGCTGACGACCGACAACGCGGGGCGAGTGGCCTTTGATCTACCCGAACTCATGGGATGCGAAACGTGGGTCACCGTGCGCAGCGACGGCTACGAAGCAAGAGCCGATGGTTTCGGCTATCGTGGCGCAAGGTTCGTGCCCAAGCCGGGCGAAACGGTTACGATCGAGGTGGACCGCACCTGTATCGCCAAGCGGTTAGGACGCATCACGGGTGCCGGGTTGTTCGTCGAAAGCCAAAAGCTCGGCCTGGAAACTGACTGGCGTGAAAGCGGCGTCCTCGGCAGTGATAGCGTTCAACTTGTCGAGCATGATGGCAAACTGTTCTGGGCCTGGGGCGATACCACCGTGGCTCGCTATCCGCTTGGTGTATTCGATATGTCGAGCGCGACAACCCCCCTGCGGCCACTGGCTTCGTTCGAGCCTCCGTTGCGATTGCCACTCAAGTACTTCACCGACGACGCCGGTCGTGTGCGTGGCGTTGCCAAAATGAAAGGCGCGGGGCCTACCTGGCTTGGCGGGTACACAAGCGTACCCGACCGATCGGGCAAAGCTCGGCTTGTCGCCACCTACTCGAAAATACGGCCCCCGATGGAGACCTATGAAATGGGCCTTTGTGTGTGGAACGAGAAGACAGAGAACTTCGAACACCTGAAGACCGTTTGGGAGAAATCGACTTTGGAGCCGAAACAACCTCCGATACCGGGCGGTCATCCCAACCTATTTTCCGACGAGTCTGGCAAAAAATGGCTCTTGTTCGGCAACCCGCTGCCAGAACTCCAGTGCCCGGCAACGTTTGAAGCCTGGCAAGACCCGCAGCAGTGGAAGACGCTCAAGCCGCAAGAGCACTTCACTGCGGCGATTGATGGCAAACCAATCAAGCCTTCCTTCGGATCAATCGCGTGGAACGAGTTTCGGCATCGTTGGGTGTGCGTCTTCACGCAAACCTTCGGTGCCCCCTCCGCACTAGGCGAAGTATGGTACGCCGAATCGAATTCACCGCATGGCCCTTGGGGCCCTGCGGTCAAAGTCCTCTCTCATGCAAACTACACCTTCTACAACCCGCGACTTCACCCCGAACTAACCCCCGCCGACTCTTCCATTCTCTTGTTCGAAGGAACGTACTCGGTGCTCTTTGCTCGAAAACCAGAGCCAACGCCAAGGTACGATTACAATCAGTTAATGTATCGGCTCGACTTGGATGACCCGGCGCTTGCGCCGGCTCAGGGAGATAGCAAGAGATAGAAGAACTTGGATGGCCGCGATGCCGCGCATCACCGGAGTCCGCATGGTATGCAGGTCCTTGTACCATAGTGCTAAGTTTCACCACGACGACACGTCGAGAAGATAGATAGGATAACAGGATTGGCCGGTTTTACAGGTTGAACTGAAATACAACGTAAGAGGTAGGATGCCAGATTGCTGATATCATCAAGGTGTTTTTCAGTTCGTTCGTGAACGGGTTGATCTAGCCCGGATTTCTCACCACGGAGCACACCGAGGTCACGGAGAACAAGCCAAGAGATCGTATGAAGCAAGGTCAACCGCCCGTACCTACGAGACAGGGTGTTTCCGCCGTTCCTTGTGGTAGGGGTACTTGCTACTGGTTTTCTCCGTGGCTCCGTGCCTCCGTGGTTTTGATTGTGAGAAATGCGGGCTAGCTCCTCCCGCCGATCCTGTTATCCCGTTCTGTCTTTTTCCGTCCGTCGTGTCCGTTGTGTCGTCGTGGTGAAAATGGCTTAACGCGGAAGGTTTAACCTCAGAATTCCCCTCCCTGCTAGGGAGGGGTTAGGGGAGGGTTCGAATATGGTTGGCTTCTTCAGGGCCGATCATTTATTCAAATTGGGCGAGTGTATTGGAAACCAGCCCGAAGCATCAGCGAGGGAAGAAGCGCACATTCCCTCGCGGACGTTTCGGGTTCGTGAGTCCTCGCGGTCCCGAACATGAATAACGGATCGGCTCTGCTGGCTACTTGGTCTTGCTTGGAACCGCTACCTGATCCAGAACAGGTGTTGAGACAACGTCTGGTGCCCGTTCATGTGTAATTGGAGACTTCATGGCGAATACACATCGTTTCGATTATTCTCGCTTCGTGGTGCAACCTGGTAAGAAGCTACATCTTGCCGACCACGACCCCAGTTATACGGCGGGCATCGCGGATAAAGAGGCGGCCAAGGAATCGTTGCTCGAAGATGTTTCGCAGCTAGCCGCGATGCAGGATGTGTTCTGGGCCAGCAAGCGGTACGCGATGATCATCATCTTCCAGGCGATGGACGCGGCAGGGAAGGATAGCACGATCCGCCACGTAATGAGTGGCGTCAACCCGCAGGGAGTTAACGTCTACAGCTTCAAGGCTCCGACGGAAGAGGAACGGTTGAGACATTTTCTGTGGAGGCCCATGCGGGTACTACCGGCCGCCGGCACGATTGCCATCTTCAATCGCTCCTACTACGAAGAGGTGCTCGTCGTGCGCGTCCATCCTTCCTACTTGGAGACCCAGCCGCTTACGACAACCGAGCGCGGGCAGGGGTTGGGTCACATCTGGCAATCTCGTTACGCCGATATCGCATGCTTTGAGAAAATGCTCTGCGAGGAAAACACGCTTGTCCTGAAGTTCTTTCTCAACGTTTCTCGAAAGGAACAACGAAAACGATTTCTCGAGCGGTTGGAAAATCACGAGAAGAACTGGAAGTTCTCGATGATGGACCTCAAGGAGCGGGCATTGTGGGACGACTACCAGCAAGCCTACGAAGAGATGCTCGCCGCCACGAGTACCGAGGCGGCGCCATGGTACATTATCCCCGCCGATCGAAAGTGGTTCACCCGCGCGTGCGTTGCCGATATCATCACCTCTCGTTTGCGAAGCCTCCATTTGCAATACCCCAAGGTTCCCGCGAATGAAGCAGCCGCCTTGGAAGAAGCCAAGCGACAACTCCAGGCCGAAAAGAATGGAGACGACAGTTAGTTCGACTTCTGCACTTATTGGAGAACCACGAAAAGCATAAAATCGCGCGAAACCAAGCTGATTCGAGTTTGGCTTTCTCGAGCCGAGAATCTCATCGACCATTCCAACAACCTGGGATGGCGGAAATCCAATTTACGGTACGGGTTTTCGTGTATTTCGTGTATTCCGTGGTTCTGAAATGTGCAGAAGTTGATGTTAGAAGCCGTCTTGGTCCCCCGCACCGATACGATTCGACGAGCTGAAACGAGCCGCTTGGGCCGCGGCGGTTGTGTGCCAGATCGGCAGGGTAGCGATTGTACCGGAAATTCCGACTCGCCTAGCCAAGTCGTGAAGGAGCTGTTGTTCCCGTGAGCATGAAGGCCGGCTCAACGCCTGCAATCAAGGCGTTCGGCCCCATTTCGGGCAACGTGAAATCCAATAATAAGCTAGGTTAGAAATGGCCCTCGCAGTTCCTCCAATCATTGTGGTTGAGCCGAACGCGCGAGATACGTAAGCTTGCGGATTGAAGTTCCTTGGAACCTTGGGGAGTGTGTATGCCGCCCCAACTGCTCATCAACTCCATCGCTTTCGCCTTCGCCGCACTCGCCGGTGCCGCGGGCGGATGGTGGTTGCGAGGTCGATCGTTGCGCCCGCTTCGTTCGAAGCCCAAGGAGGATTCGCGGAAGCAACAGACGTCGCACATCTTGCAAAGCCTGCAATCGGCCGCCGACTCGGTTCGCTCGTGCGTGGAACAGCATGCGAACTGCATTCAGGCCATACAGGCCGAGCTACACGAACATTCTTCGACCGAGCCCGCGATCATCACGAGGCTTGCCGAATCGATCGTGGAATCGACCGGCCTGATGCAGCACCAGTGTAACGATATTCGAAATACGGTCGAAAGCAATCGCCGAGAGATTCGCGATTTCATGGCCAACTCCGAGGGGCTATTGTTCACCTTCGCAACGCTCGATCGCCAACAGCAGGCTTACCATCAGGTCTTGGCTTCCCTGGAAGTACTGGCGGCCGAACTTGTAACCGACATCTCCGGTCACAACAAACGTCTGAAATCAATCTCCCAAGGCCTAGAGGGTGACTCCGCTCACAACCCGGCCGATGTTTCGGCTGCCGTGAACTCTATTCTCGATGCCACGGCCGAGGTCCAGGGACATATCGTGGCGGCCGAGAAGAAGCTTGCTAACCAGGCCGAAGCCGTGCAAATGCAAGCGATTCTTACCCACACCGACCTCCTCACTTCGTTGCCAAACCGCCGAGCGTTGGAACTCGAAATGGAGCGTATTGCCACGCACGGAGGCAAAGGCCCCCTGGCCACGCTTCTCCTCGCCGATGTCGATGGGTTTGCCTTGGTCAACAAGGAGTACGGCCACCAAGGCGCTGATGTCATCCTTCGCCAAGTGGCAAGCATTGTGAAGAAAGAATTACGCGGGCGCGACTTGGTTGCTCGCTACTGTGGTGATACCTTTGCCATTCTGCTCAACCACACAACGCTGCACGACGCCTTGCCAACGGCAGAACGCATTCGAAAGGCACTTGCCGAGGCCCCTTTCAGCAATGGGGCCAAACCGCTCAAACTTACTCTGAGCCTGGGAGTTGCCCAACTGACCGCGGAGGAACTGCGAAACGCCGATCTCAAGCGGGTCATGCAAGCCCTCAAGGCAGCCGCGCTTGCCGGGGGAAACGCCTGCTACCGACACGACGGCGAACAGTGCCATCCCGTCTCCTCTGCCTTTCAGGCAAGGTCGCAACGATCTAACGAGGAAACATTCTCCTTGGCCTCGTTGTGGAGCGATTCAAGCAAGTTCGCCGCCGATGCCTCTTCGGCAGGCTACGATAACCCAAGCGATCTTACGGAAGTCTCGAAGCGAATCAATGCCGAAAACTCGCAGCAAGCTCTCTCCGGGCGATCGCTCTTCGCGGCAAATCTCAACCGTCGGCTTGCTGAATGGAAACGTGGCGGAGCAGGTGTTTCCGTTGCCGTGCTGCAAATCGACCAAATGCACGGCCTTGCAAACCGCTTCGGAGAGAAAGGACAGGCCTTCCTCCGACAAGTCGTCGGTCGTCTCCTGGAAGCCAACACGCGAGAGATGGACGAACGCACCGAGTTCGAGGATGGCCTGTTCGCTATCCTGCTGCCCGGCACCGATGAAGCCAACGCCCTTGTAATCACCGATCGAATTTGCGAGCAAGTGCGCCAATGCAAAGTGCGCATGGGTACCGAACTGTGGAACCTGACCGCCAGCATCGGCATCTCACATTGCACCGTTGCTTCGAGAGTGATGGACATCATCCTCAGCGCGGAATCGGCCATGCACGCGGCAGCAACCGAGGGCGGTGATTGTGTCCGGATCGGCCAATCCCTGGTCATCGATCCCAGCCTGGTGCGACCTCGATAAAGACCTGTCGTGGCTCACGCACAACGCGAGACTCGACTCGTGGCACGGACTTCAGTCCGTGATGGGTGCGGACCGAAGTCTGTACTACGTGCCTCGCAATGTGGGAGGAGCCTCGGACGCCGATATCGCGCGAACTTCAATAACAAGTGGAATTGCAACATCCCATCGAGGTCCCCCCCTCCTGCAACAGCCATCCCTGCTTCAATTTCGGCTGGGTAAAGTGGCAGAACTTGAGGCTATTTCAAGACCCCTCGCCGGTTGGTAGACTGGGGGGGCATAAGCGGTGCAATTAGCGAGCCATCACCTTACCAAAGCGGGTAAGGTGGCGACTCCTCTCGAAGTTCACCGGGCACGCCTTCTCCGATAAATTGCAAATTGGGCAGTTCCCCTCACTCACCTCCCCTTGATACACCGTGAAGAAGACACTCGACGAAAAGCTGTCTCGAATTGCCGCCGATTCCGCATGCAAGGATTTTATCTTGGCCGATGCCAAGGACGCTGATATGGCCTATGGCCTTGCCGCCCCCGGCCATAAGCACTCACCAACCGAAATGGGCTCTCCCTTTCGCTCGATCCAAGATTACCGCGCCAACATTCGTGAGATCATCGAACAGGGGCTGGTGGACATCATGCTCATGAGTGTGAGCACCAGCGACCTCATCGCGACCACCGAACGCCTCTTCGATGCTAGCGCCATGACTCCCGCAATCAGGGCGAACGATGCCACCGACATCTGGCTGCACGGCACGCAAGCACACTACGGAAAGATGCCGGCCGTACCCTTTCGCACAGCACTTCTAGACGAAGCGATGGGAACCATCTCCGCGGGTTGCGCGGCCAAAGGCCAAGTTTCCGTGGATATTGGCCTCTATTCCGTCACGCTTAATAACGACGTATCGTACGATCACCTTACCCTATCGGCCTACCGGTCGTTTCGTGAGGAATCGTTCCGAAAAGGCTTTCGGCATTTCTTGGAGGTTTTCCCCCCCAACGCGATGGTAAACCCTATCGGGGATATCCCACGATTCGTAAGTGACGCTCTTGTCAGGCTCCTCGCTGGGGTAGGCTCCGGCACTCGGCCACTTTTTCTGAAGATACCTTACTTCGGCCCGGCTGCTATGGAGCAACTTGCTAGCTACGATTCATCCCTCGTTGTGGGGATACTGGGTGGTTCCGCGGGAACCACCTTCGATGCCTTCAACATGCTCTGGGAGGCCCGCAAGTATGGTGCCCGTGCGGCGCTGTTTGGCCGCAAGATCAACATGGCCGAGCACCAACCCTCGTTCGTGGAACAACTTCGAGCGTTGGCCGACGGTAACACCGTGCCGGCAGAGGCCGTCAAGGATTACCACGGGGCCCTCAAGCGGCTCGGTATACCGCCTTTGCGAAGCCTCGCCGAAGACTCTCAACCCCTATGTTCGAACTAGCTGTTTTCGGTTTCGCTCGCCTTATGGATTTGCATTCAAGCTCGGGCCAGCCGGCTTGCCGCAACTTCCCGCGGCTTGGGGGTTCCTACTCTCCTATGACAACTACTTGTCATTCCGGACTACCTCTCTAGGACATTGCCTTCTTCCGACAAAAAGATATGCTTCTCCACATCTGGGGCAACACGTTACGGGGATACCGTGCGTTCCCCGTCTGGCGGAAGGGAATCTTAGTTTATGGACGCACCTTTGCTGAAGCGTTCAGTTAGTCCGTGGGCCCTCGGGGAGTTCCTCGTCCACCATAATTCGGGATCCACGACGGCACCTTCGAGCACGCTAGAAGAACTGGCCGAACGACGAAATGAGGGGGCCAGTTTTTGTACGCCACGTCCAAGCCGCCGGGTCCAAGTACGTTGTACGATCCAGGTCGATGTCAATGGCATTCCAATAGATGCTCACTTGCGGGCAAACGCGAAAGGACACTTCGTTGTGAGTGCGTTGCCCCACTCCGCTTTTCTCTCGGCGGTCGAGGCAATAGAGGCTCTCGCGGAAGCCTATCCGGATGACTTCCCCAGGGCACACTCCGCGATGGATCGCGAGGACGGATTCTTTGCACTTCCAAATCGTCCCGATCAGTTGACTACGCTTCACGGAGATGAGTATGACCTTCACGCGTAGGAACATCCTGTTCGACGAAAATGCGAGTAGCTCCTTCATCGAAGGAGTGCGGGCTCTCAAGGGGGAGTACTCCGGGCGTAATTCCTCGGAGTGTGGCATTTCTGGAGGAGATCGGCCTCTCAGCACCTACGACCTCTTCGTTATCTGGTATTACCAAGGCTGGCTTTCCGATCGTTTCGAGGAAGATTGCTGCCAAACTGAGGCGTCTTCAGCAAGTGTTGCGGCCCCCTTGCGAAGTTCCGCATCGTTTCCGTGGCGCCGAATCCTGCTCCTTGTGTTTGAAGAAAACCTCAGAAGGATTCTTGGCCAAAGCGATTTCGCGCTGCCGTATTGGGACTGGTCGTCCGATGGCGACTTGCCACCCGGCGAACAGTCGCGGGCTCGCCTCTGGCACACGGAAGTGCTGGGCGGTGCGGGCATTCCGGTGACTTCAGGCCCATTCTCCTGCCACGAAAAACGTTCGAATTCCAGGAACACTTGGAGAGTGGCTGTCGAATGCTCGCCATGTGGTAAGTTGCGAACTACTCAGCGTGGTCTTCGCCGTGGCCTGGGGCGGGGTATCGTGCAATCGCTTCCGCAATCGGCTCATGTTCGTAGCGCACTTCAGTCGCTTCAATACGATGGACAAGACGCCGGTTTCATGGAAACAGGTTTTCGCCAGCGAATGGACGGCTCTTCTTCTCCCATTATCCCGTGGCTTGCAAACCGGGTTCACCTATGGGTTGGCGGCGACATGGCTCTGCCCACCGCCGCGAACGACCCCGTGTGTTTCCTGAGTTTGTGCAATCTCGATAGAATCTGGCAGCGGTGGATTCAGAACTATCAGCCCTCGAATGAGGCCCCCGATTCTCAAGAAACGGAGCCTACCTTGCCGGTTGATAGCTGGTTGAGAATCTCTTTTCCGACGCCCTTCGGTAAGAATCTGACAGCCCAAGACGTGCTCGATCTTTCGAGTTGCTATGCCTACGACGGCCTCCCAAGATTCGGAAAGCAGGATTATTGCAAGGCCACGGCGTAGTTGGCGATCGTGATAAGACTCAAGCCTAATCTGGCCTGCCGCCATCGCCTTGCTAGCCGCCGACGGAAGTCGGCGGTTAGCGGTAACGCCATGCGTTGATGCCGCGGCGACCAAAATTACGTGCGTGTTGCAACGCGGTCCACCTCGCGTCCGCGCAGCCATACGCGAAAGTGGGCATACGCCGACGCGTACACGGCTTGAAGCACCTCTTTAGGCTCGGCGGCAATACCGCCAGGCAAGGGCACCGCAACCAGGTTGGCGAGCTTGCCTGGTGAAATGCTGCCCACGGCATCCGCGCACCCAAGTGCCTCGGCACCCGCGAGTGTTCCCATTTGCAACGTGTCGAACGGATCGACCTGGGGAAAGGTGGTCGAAAGTTGCGCCATCTCGGCAAGTAAATTCAGGTCGGGGTTGGATGCGAGGCTATCGGTTCCCAACGCGATCCGAACCCCCTGGTGAAACGCCGATTCAAGCGGATAGCGATCATGTCCGAAGTAAGCATGCGTTCGTGGGCAATAGACTAACGTCATGCGATCGCGGTTCTCCCCAACGAAAGCCAACTCATCGCACGTGAGATAATTGCCGTGGATGACGAGCGAACGCGAAGCAGCGGCAAGACGCTGCAGGTAATCGCCCGACCGACTGTTTGGCGGAATCGCGTCGGGGTCCCACATGCTGCGCTCTTCCAACAGTTCGCGGAATGGCCCGCCGCCACATTCGAGCAGGGCAAGTTCATCCCGAGATTCGGCCACGTGCATTGCTAAGGGCATCCCTCGCCGAGAAGCTACTTCGACCAGTCGGTTCAGGAGATCGGGCGAAACGGTGTAGGGAGCGTGCGGGCTGATGCCCATCGCGTTTCCCGTGAGCACTGAAATTGCATTTTGTGTTGAAGACGCGCCTGCCGCCAACAGCGGTTCCGTGGCGGCATCGATCTTCTCGATCAAGGCGGCGAGGGCAGAAGTGGCACGTGCCCGCGAGAAACCGATCACTTCGAGGAAGGCCAACCGATCGGGCGTGGGCCAACGAGTGCCGCCCCAGGCAGACGTTGCAATATCACCGAGCGTCGTGATACCGCAAGCCAGACTTTCGCGGAGCCCCAACTGAATCGACGCAGACGGGTCGGTGTTCGTTCGACCTCGCTCCGCGATCACAAGTCGAATCCACTCGACGAGAGGCATACCCGATTGCCCCAACGGATTGCGCAGGTGGCTGAACTCCAGGTGTGTGTGGGCGTTCACAAACCCCGGCAACAGGGCAACCTCCCCCAAGTCTTCAACTGCTGTTGAACACGTGTGCTTACCAACCTCCGTGATGCGTCCGTAATCGATCGTAACGACGCCATCCCGGATCGGGGCGCGGTCGACCGGAAAAACCCAACGTGCTCGAAGAGTAGAAGTCATGCCTCGATGGGTCCAACGAATTGGGGAATCTCGACCTGCCCTAGCTCACAAAGGCTGCCTCACACGGAACCGGGCATCTGCGTTTGCTTGGCTCGCGCGCGACCGATGATCTCTTCGCGGGTGGCCTGATAAGGCAAACGGTGCAGCCACAGAATCAGCACACTTGCAAGAGCCGCCCCCAAGCCCGTTATGCGCCAATCGTAGAGAAGCCGTCCCGACGAAGTGTCGTTGACGAGCACCGCGAGGGAGGGCCGGGTCTGGATTATGCTTGGCCACAGTTGGGTTGCGAACATCAAGCCGTTGTAGGTCATGTGGAACAGCATGCATGGCACGAGGCTGCCAGATTGTACCGCAAGATACCCGATCACCATGCCGAGGATGGCCGCGGAAAGTGCTTGCTGAATCGCCAGCGAACCGTGCGAGATCCCAAACAAGATCGCACTCAGCCCGATGGCCCACCACTTACTGCCCACGTGCCTTAGGCCCGAGAGGATGAACCCTCGAAACGCCAGCTCTTCGCAAATGGCCGGCACCACGGCCAGTAGCACGTAAGGCAACCACGGCGGCGAGCCGCATTGGAACAGCTTTCCAAGTCCATCTAAATTCGCAAGTACCTGGGGAGAGATTGGGTACAGCAGGTTGATCCACTCTCCCAACTGTGAACCGAACGGATGCAACGATACGGCCAACAGCACGGCCACCCCACACGTGCCGAGGCTTGGCAACCGGCTGAGCGACAACGACACAAGCGGCTTCTGTGTCAGGAACAGCGTCATCATCAGAGCTGGCAGCGCGATGCATACGACTTGGCTAATGAAGACAATCATCAGCAGGAATCGAAAGGTCGGATTCGCGGGCAATTCGGCCGGGAGTGCCAATTGCACGAAGAACTGGATCACAAGAATCAGAACGCCGCAGAAGCAGGCTTCGGCCAACGAAGGGGTATCCTGCCGGTCGCGTACCAAGTGGACGAGCCAACGACGCGGATCGAGCCGCTCGCTCTCTCGAAAAAGCACCGATTCTTGGTTGAACTGATACACGGCCCAACGAATGGCCAAGTGGCAGCACAAAATCGTCACCACGCACACCGGAACGGCGTACCGCATCGCAACGCCGTAATCACCCTGCACGAGGTTCATCACCAGCATGACGACCCCGGTGATTGGAATCAAGCTATTCCCCAAAGTCATCTCGGTGCCCGGCGACAGGGGAAGCATCATGAGCGGCATGCTCACGAGAAAGAGAGGCATCAAGTAGTACTGGCCTTCCTTGGTGCTGCGGGCAAAAGCCGCGCACGCCAGGCACAACGCGCTAAAGAATGCCGACATCGGCACAAGCGCGACGATCAACCAAAGCAACGATACAAGCGGCGGCAAGTCCAATCGGTCGGAGAGGCGATCGAATGGCAATTCATTCAGCTTCGCAATGGCGTAACGAGCCGTA
>JADZFK010000213.1 GCA_020849945.1 Pirellulales bacterium
AGAGGCGGGGGCGGGCCAGTTGGTGCCGGTGTTGGCCGTGCCCGTGTTCTTTGTGGTTTTGTGGTTTGAATGAACGCTGTCGTAGTAGGAAGCGGCGAGTTTTTTGGTGGTGCTGCCGGCCCGAGACGGGTCGGCTATGTTATTTCTGTGGAGATGGTCGTGTTGCCTTTTATATTTCCGAGTGATGCACGCTGGCAACGCTAGCATTTTCTGGCAGCACGCAAGTGGCACGGTCGGGAAACAGCCGTGCCGCAACGGGCTCTTCTGGGGCGTATGGGGGGGAATTCGAGCCGAGTCGGCCTCCCGGTTTACCTTGACGCTTCCATGCGGCGGCCCGTACTATTCGCCACCCTAAATTGCGCAGTTGAAGCAACTTGAATGGCGGCGGTACCGGCCGGGGTTGCGCTCGCGCGCGTGCAGCACTTGGAACGTATCGAGCCGCGACTGAAGTGCGAGGGTAATCGAGGCAATGGCCTGCTGAGGATCGATCCCATCTTCACAAAACTGGTGAATCTGTGTTGGTCACTCTTCAAAGCGATCTTGCTGTTGGGATCGGTTTGCGCGCTGGCCGTGGGGGGTTATCTCTATCTCAAGCTGGATGATGAAATACGTCGCCAAGTGGAGATGCGATTTGCAAAGCACTATACGAACTACGTCGTTTGTGTGGGAAGTGCTCGATTCGATCCCGATCGTGGGATTGCCATCGACGACCTGAGCATTGCCCCGCGTTTGCCCGATGGCACGGCCGACCAACCAG
The DNA here is from genome assembly GCA_020849945.1 of Pirellulales bacterium. Classification (GTDB taxonomy): domain Bacteria; phylum Planctomycetota; class Planctomycetia; order Pirellulales; family Lacipirellulaceae; genus JABDGM01. The sequence goes on from JADZFK010000213.1 coordinate 758, forward strand.
TCCTCTCGATCGAGGAGATGTACCTTGCGGGGAACTTGCGGATCGAGAAGTTGCTGACGAATCAGCTTGCGATCGATACGGTCATCGTGCGGAAGGCCACGCTCCGCGCGGTGCGACATGCGGACGGCACTTGGAACACAGCCCCGCTGTTGCCGTTGCCCCAATTCGGCGATCACTCTCCGAAGGTTACGATCCAAGATGCAACGGCCACGATCGAGGACGCCACGGTGCCCGGCGCAAAACCTTGGCGAGTGCGGGGCGCGAACCTGACCATGGTGCCTCGATCGTCCTTATCGACGGGCACAGTGAATCAGGCGTCTGGCGATCTGCTGGCCGGGAATTCGCCGCCGGCCAAGGTTGCCCGCTACACAATCGAAGGGACCGCCAACGGGCTACGAGCGCGAGAGATTCGCGTTCAAGGCGAGTTGGGAACGAACGACGGCTGGCTGGATTTGGCGGTGTTCATGGTGGGTTTGGACCTTTCGCACGAGTTGTTGAGCGACCTACCGACGGGGGTTGGAGCCCCATTGGCCGGAGTCGAGTTTGCGGGGCAGGCCGACCTTTCGATGAAACTAGCGCGGCAGGCGACGGGGGAACCGCTGAGGTGGTCTGCCGCGTTTTCGGTGGACCGGGGCAAGCTGACGCATCCGAACTTGCCGGAACCCATGACCGAGATCAGCGTAGCCGGCAGCGCAGACGCCGCGCAACTTTCGATTCAGCGGCTGAGTGCGCGTTTTGGAGCGGCACAAATCGCGCTGGCACTGAATCGCAAGGGGTGGGGTTCGGATGCGCCGCTGGCCGCGTCGGCCCGCGTGGTTGGGTACCAGCTAACGGAGAAGCTCGAGCAGACGCTTCCGGAATCGAAGGCCCGCATATGGAAACGATTTCGCCCGCTTGGGCCGGTGGATGTGGAGTTGCAACTCACGTTCGATGGCAGCCACTGGAAGCCTGCGGCCACGGCCCGCTGCCGTGGCATTTCCCTGACGGATATGGCCAAATTTCCTTATGTGGTTGGTCAAACGCATGGAACGGTAACGTACAGCTCGGCGACGGGCGATCAGGCCGATCGGTTGCGGCTGGAACTTGTCGGCGTTGGGGCGGGCCGGCCGATCCATATCGAGGCCGACCTGACCCACCTGACGCCCGGCGAACCCACGGGGCCGGTCATGGGAGAAGGCATCGCGGGGGACGAGGCGTCGCGGGAGGCGGGTGGCCACATTGCGGGGTACCGGGGCGGGGCGATTGCGGGCGGCCCGCCGACAAGCGTTTCTCATCCGGCCGGGTATGTCACGGTGTCGGGCACCGATATCCCACTTCACGAAGAGCTTTATGCCGCACTGCCCGAGAAGGCTCAGAAACTGGTTCGTTCGCTCCACGGCCAGGGGGCCATCGACTTTACGTTCCGCGCGGAATGGAAGACGCCAAGCCAAGAACGCGCAGAGGTGACGCAAGACATCCGCCTGAAAGATTGCCGGATTGAATATGAATCCTTCCCATTTCCGCTGCAGCATGTTCAAGGGATGGTGGCCCAGCGGAACTCGCGTTGGGAGCTGATCGACGTGCAAGCGCGAGGCAGCTACGAGGCGACTTCCGTAAGCTGCCGTGGTGGCGTCCTGCCGCACGATTCGGGGTGCGAGGCCGACCTGTGGTTCGAAGCCATGAACGTACCGCTGGATGACAACTTGCGAAGAGCGTTGACGCCGCCCGGCCAAAGGGCTTGGGAGGAACTCAATCCGCAGGGGAGCATCGACTTCACGGCCCACGTAACGCGCGAGCCGAACGAATTGGAGCCGAACGTACAAGTTTCGATGAGGCCGCGAGCCCACACGGTTTCGATTGAACCGCGAGCGTTTCGGTATCGTCTTTCGGAACTGACGGGGGAGGCCGCCTACGAACGCGGGCACGTTCTTTGGCGAAACCTGGCGGCGCGGCACGGGCACTCGATTGTCACGGTCGGTTCTGGCGGCTGGCAATTAACGCCCGATGGCGGCTGGGCATGCCAGTTGGAAAACGTCGACGTGGACCGACTCATCAACGACAGCGATTTGATCCGCGCGGTTCCTGTTGGCGTGCAAGCGGTGCTCACCAAGGTACAGTCCGTGGGTTCGATTGGCCTGCACCAAGGAAACTTTGCATTTGCAAAGTTTCCGCAATCCGAGGTTATTACTTCAGCCTGGGACCTTGGGCTGGAATGTCACCAGGCCGCCCTTCATGGGCCGATCCCGCTTCGAGGCATCAGTGGCGGAATCCGGCTCGTCGGCCAAAGCGATGGGCGCAATGCCTTTAGCGCCGGCGAACTAGCGCTCGATTCGGTCATGTGGAAAGACATCCAGTTCACGAACGTGCGAGGCCCCTTCTGGGCCGACGCGGCCCACTGCCTGCTCGGGGAACCTGCCTGCCAGCAACAGAAACAACCGCCTCGTCGCCTCGTGGCCGATACCTACGGCGGCAGCCTTGGCACGAACATCGAACTAACGCATGGCTCGGCCCCAACCTACACGCTCGATGCCCACCTGGGCGGCGTGAATCTTGCCCGCTTCATCAACGAACGCTCTGGCGGGCCGAACGAAATGAACGGCATTGTCTCTGGCAAGCTCGTCCTTTCCGGCACCGGTTCTTCGACGCACACGCTCCGCGGCACCGGAGAGCTGCATGTGGTCGATGCCAACATCTACGAGCTGCCCGTGTTGGTTGCGATGCTCAAGGTTCTCCGCAACCGAACCCCCGATACCACCGCCTTCAACCGCTGCGACATGCAGTTTTCGATCCAAGGCGAGCACGTTCACTTCCAGCAACTCAACCTGCTCGGCGATGCCGTAAGCCTGTACGGAAATGGAGAAACCGATTTTAACCGACGGCTCGACCTGCTCTTCTACACGATGCTGGGGCCGACAGAAATCCCGATCCCGCTGTGGCGGACGATTGCCGGCCACGTTAGCTCGCAGGGGCTACAATTGAAAGTCGTTGGCACGCTCGATGACCCGAAGATCGAACGCAAGGCCCTGCCGGCCGTGAACGATATGCTCAACCAACTTCAGACCGACCTGCAAGACAGCGCCGCCACGATTGCCCCGGCCTCTGCCACGCGCAACCCGCGTAGCCTCACACGATGATCATTCCGGAATGTGCCGAAGCAATAGATTCCACAAACTTCGTATTGAAACCAGCAGCGTGTTAGCAACAATGGCTAGTGCTTTGTCTGGAAACTATTTCTGGATGGAGTAGCAGTTTGAGCAAGGCAAGAATTCAGCGAACCGCGAACCCTCGCCCAACCCTCCTCAACTGGGAGGGGAGTTCTGAGACAAAGCACTAGCCGAAAAAGCCCAAGGGGATTCCATCATTCGTAGCCGCGGCGAATGGTCGTCGATGGCTCTCACCTGCCAAGGAGCACTACCATGACGATGGTTCCGCTAGGTGGCTTGTTGAGCAGCATGGCGGGAACGGCCGGTACCGCGTCGGTCGGCAGCGATACCGAACGAACCCAAAAGGATGCCCTCGCCGAGGGTCGCACCAGCGAGGCCGAGTTGCATGCCGAGCAAGCCGCCGGGATCGGCACAACCGACAAGGACCAAGAAAGTGGCGAACGCGATGCCGATGGTCGGCGACTGTGGGAGAAACCGCCGAACCCCAAGGACCCTCGCCAGCAACCGCACGAGCAAGAGAGCGCTCCAGCGGAGATCGAGCAACGCCAAAGCAAAGACCCAACCGGCATTTCCGGCTCGCGGCTCGACCTCATGGGGTAGATTCGCATACGATCTATCCGAGTGTTTTCACAACTTATCCAGTTTGGGTTCGGGTAGCGGTTCGAAGAAAGGCAAGAATCCAGCGATCCGCGAACCCTCCCCCAATCCCTCCCTAAAAGGGAGGGGAGTTGTGAGAGATAGCCTCGCACAGCGAACGGTTCCCCGGCGATCTCGCTCGCTTCAACGACCAATCACTCAACGACCAATCAGAAGTCCCCCCCTTCCTTCTTCCCCTTACACCCAACTCCTCATGCGATTCACCAAGATGCACGGTGCCGGCAACGACTACATCTACGTCGATTGCTTCTCGCAGCCCGTTCCTCCCAACGTTCCCGAGCTTGCCCGGCAGATTTCGGACCGGCGGTTCGGCGTGGGTGCGGATGGGCTGATCCTGATCTGCCGCTCGCGGCAGGGCGATGCCGAGATGCGGATGTACAATGCCGATGGCTCCTACTCGGAAATGTGCGGCAACGGCATACGGTGCGTCGCAAAGTACGTTTATGACCACGGCCTGTGCCGCCGCGAACAGCTTGGAATCGAATCCGGCGGCCGCGTGCTATCGCTCGATTTGCGGCTGGAATCTGGAAAAGTTTCCCAGGTCCGCGTCGATGTGGGCGAGCCGATCTTGATCCCGGGGCAAATACCGACGACACTTCGCTCGGCAATCGCGCCGGAAGCACCGGTCGTGGACGTGCCCCTCGCCGTTGGTGGCCGCGAGTTGCTTGCAACCTGCGTGTCGATGGGCAACCCTCACTGCGTCGTGTTCGTGCCCCAAGCCACCGACGACTTGGTGCTCGGCCTCGGCCCGCAGTTGGAAGTCGATCCACACTTTCCCAAACGGGTCAACGTCGAGTTCGTCGAGTTGCTCGGAAGAAGCGAACTACGTCAGCGCACTTGGGAGCGTGGCTCGGGCGAAACCTTCGCCTGCGGAACCGGGGCCTGCGCGGTGTGTGTTGCTGGCGTGCTTACGGGCCGATCCGATCGGCGCGTTACCATCCACCTCCGCGGCGGAGACCTCGCCATTGAATGGAATGAACAAGACAACCATGTGTACATGACAGGCCCGGCGACCGAGGTTTTTTCGGGCGAGTGGCCTGAGTGACATTTCTCGGCGACGTGGCCCGGCACGTTGCGTTTGGCCAAGGATGGCATCGATGGAAAAGAAGAAAAAAAAGAAGAAGAAACTCAAGAAGCGCATCCCCAGGTTCGTCACCAACCTGGCCGGTCTTGCCGCGGCCGCGGGCATACGCGCTTGGATGAACACGCTCGATTATTGCGTTGCGTTCTACGATCGCACGGTGGATCCGGCGCAAGGCGTGGGCGGGCCTCGCATCTACGTTTTTTGGCACGAAAACATTTTGATCCCGCTCCACTTGCGCGGCCATTGCCACCTGGCAATGCTCCTGAGCCAACACGACGATGCCGAAATCCTCGCGCAGGTCGCCCACCACATGGGCTTCGAGTGCGTACGCGGTTCCTCGCGGCGCGGGGCAGCCAAGGCCATTTGGGAACTCTTCGAGGCCAGCCGCGAGAAACACCTGACCATCACCCCCGATGGCCCGCTCGGGCCACGCCGTCGGATGGCGGCAGGCCCGATCTATCTTGCCTCGCGATTGCAGATGCCGCTTGTGGCGATGGGTTTCGGTTCCGATCGCCCGTGGCGTGCCAACAGTTGGGATCACTTCGCCCTGCCCCGCCCCTTCTCGCGAGCCCGTGCCATCATCGGCCCGCCCATGATGCTGCCCGCCGACCTCGATCGCGAGGGGATCGAGACCTGCCGGCAACGGGTCGAACGACTCATGACCCAACTCTCCGACGAAGCCGAAACGTGGGCCTGCGCCGGCTCTCGCAAGATAGGCGAAGTTTCGATCAAACCCGCCTTCGCTCCCAAGCCCCCCCTTCGCACCGACGCCGAAGCCAAGAACATCTGGCAAGCTCTCGACCGGCGCGCCGCCTAGTGCCCCCCTCTAGAAGCTAGGTTGTGCATCCGACCCGGTAGCCATTTTCTGGGTTTTCATGATCCCGTCCGGCGGGCGGGACCTACTTGCCGCTCCTTTCTTTGAGCGCGGTGTGGCCCTGTTTATTTCACGATCTAGCTTGACCGCTGGGCGAGAACCGGATGAAATCAAGGCTCGAACTCCAGCCACATTCTTACGAACCGCACCCGCCACGGGGTATCCGGACGCTTCTTGTTTGCATAACAAAGAGTCTTGCCCCCTTTTTCTTCCCATGTCGTATGCACACGTACTGCGCGGTCAGCGTTTTCGGTTCGCGGACCTGCGTGAACTGATGGCCCGCGCCAACGAAGAGAAGTCGGGGGACAAGCTGGCGGGGGTGGCTGCCGAGTCGGCGCAAGAACGCGTGGCCGCCAAGTTGGCTCTTGCCGAGATTCCCTTGTCGGAGATCGTCGCGAACCCGCTGATCGATCCCGATACCGATGACGTCGCTCGGCTCATTCTCGATCAGCACGACGAGGCCGCGTTCGCGCGCATCGAGTCGCTTTGCGTTGGAGAGTTTCGGGAGTTGCTGTTGGCCGATGAAACCGACGAGCCCATGTTGCACTCGTTGCACAGTGGCATCACGCCCGACATTGCGGCGGCCGTTGCGAAGCTGATGAGCAACAAGGAGCTAACGTATGTCGCCGCGAAGATCCGCAACATCACGCGGTGCCGAAACACGATCGGCCAGCGCGGCGTACTAGGCGTGCGCGTGCAGCCCAATCACCCAACCGACGACTTGCTGGGCATCCTTATTTCGGCGGTCGAGGGCCTTTCGTTTGGGTGCGGCGACGCCGTCATCGGCGTGAACCCGGCGAACGACTCGGTCGAAAGCGTCAGCGCGGTGCTCCACGGATTGGAACGCCTCATCACCCATCTCGGCATCCCCACCCAACACTGTTGCCTGGCCCATATCACAACGCAACTTGCCGCGCTCGAGGCGGGCGCACCGATCGACCTGCTATTTCAATCGATCGCCGGCACGCAAGCGGCCAACGATAGCTTCGGCATCAGCCTCGAAATGCTTCGCGAAGGCCGCGAACGTGTGCTCGATTCGCATGCTCGGCGCGAGGTCGGGTGGATCGGCAACCAGGTCATGTATTTTGAAACGGGCCAAGGCAGCGCGCTGTCGGCCGGGGCCAACCACGGCGTCGATCAACTCACGCTGGAAGCTCGGGCGTACGCGGTTGCTCGCGCGTTCGATCCGTTCTTGGTGAACACGGTCGTCGGCTTCATTGGGCCCGAGTATTTGTACGACGAGCGTCAGATCATTCGGGCTGGCCTGGAAGACCACTTCATGGGGAAGCTGCTAGGCCTGCCGATGGGGGTTGATGTGTGCTACACGAACCACGCCGCGGCCGACCAGAACTCGGCTGACAACCTCTACCAACTTCTTGCGGCCGCCGGTGTGAATTACGTGATGGGCGTCCCCTGCTCGGACGACGTGATGCTGAACTACCAATCGACGAGTTACCACGACGCGGCGATGATCCGCCAGTTGTTTCATCTCCGGCCCGCGCCAGAATTCCTGGCCTGGCTGGAAACCAACGGCATTTTTCATAACGGCCGACTCGCCTCCGGCGATCGGCCCGCCTTGTTGCAACAATTTTCCGGGCTGCTCGAACACAAGTAGCCCCCGCCGAAACCCCACGTGTGCCCATGGCCGAAAACACTCATCCCACCGATCATCATGCCGTCTCGGAGGACGTGCAAACGCTTCACCGCATGGGGTACGCCCAGGAGCTTGCGCGTTGCCTCAGCGGTTTTTCGAATTTTGCGATTTCGCTTTCGATCATATGCATATTGGCGGGCGGCCTGACGTCGTTCCACATCGGGTACTGCTCGGTGGGGGGCGCGGCGATCGGGCTTGGCTGGCCCGCCATGTGCTTGCTTTCGCTCGCCGTCGCGGCCACGATGGGCCAAATCGCCTCCTCGTTTCCGACCGCCGGCGGTCTTTACCATTGGGCCAGCATCCTTGGCGGGCGCGGCTGGGGCTGGGGAACCGCCTGGTTCAATCTCGCTGGCCTCGTCACCGTTCTTGCTGCAATTAATGTTGGCACCTACCGATTCACGGCCGCCGCTTTCTTTCCCAATGCCCTCAACAACCTCTCGATGCAATTCGCGGTCGTCGCCGCGATCACGTGCTCGCAAGCCATCATCAACCATCTCGGCATCCGCGTGACTCGCATCCTCACCGATTTTAGCGGGTGGTGGATTTTGTTCGTGTCGGCCGCCCTTACCCTTGCGCTGGTTGCGTGTTCGCAATCGTTCGATTTTGCCCGACTCGTGTCCTTCAACAACTATAGCGGGCTTCCCACCGAGGCGCCCATCTGGCCGGCAACGCACTCGTTACCTTGGCTCTTTGCCCTTGGGCTGTTGCTGCCCGCGTACACGATCACTGGGTTCGACGCCTCCGCCCATGCTTCCGAGGAGACGATTGGTGCCGCGACGAACGTGCCGCGCGGCATCGTGCGTTCGGTACTTGTCTCGGGGATTTTTGGATGGGCGATGTTGTGCGCGATCGTGCTTGCGATGCCGAACCCGGCCGAAGCCGCCCTGCAAGGGGAGAACACATTTGTTGAAACGCTTCGCGCGGTATCGCCCGGGTGGCTCGCCAATTTTTTGCTGGCCGGCGCGGCGCTGGCGCAGTATTTTTGTGGGCTGGCGACCGTCACATCGGCCTCGCGGATGGCGTTTGCTTTTGCTCGCGACGGCGGGCTTCCCGCCTCCCACTGGGTCCGCTGGGTTTCGCCGACCTTTCGGACGCCACCGTATGCCATTTGGGGCGTATCGTTGGCCGCCCTGCTGTTCGTCGTTTATTCCCCCATCTACTCAACCATCACCGCCGTATGCGTCATCTTTTTGTATGTCTCCTATGTGTTGCCCACCGCGATCGGGGTGCTCGCCTACCGGCGCTGGTGGACAAAATTTGGGCCGTGGACATTGGGCATCTGGTTCAGGCCGCTTGGCATCATCAGCATTGCCGCTTGCGTCGCGCTGATTGCGATCGGCATGCAGCCTCCGAACGACAAAGCGTTTTACGTGCTTGTTGGAATGTGTATCCTGCTCGCGGCACTATGGTTCGCCCGCGCCCGCAAGTCGTTCGCTGGGCCGCCGCATGGTGTCCTAAGCATGTCGCAGCGTTCCGAAATCGAAGCGCTCGAAGCGGCCGTGCATGAAGGCGAATGACACAATACGATTCCCCGGGCGCTGACTTGCCGTTGCGTAGTACGTTAGGGCCTTGTTGACTACTTGTTTTGATCTGTTTTTTGACAGGATCGACAGGATTTTCGGTATGGGAATCATGGAAGCGTTTTTTGAGAACGTGTTTCACAACTGGTTTGGAACCCTCTCCCAAAGGGCATTGGTCTCTACACGAGTTGAACAGAGCAAAGTACTTCGCTCACTCCGCGAGTCGACATTCATCTCGCGGAGAGGCTGTGATTTATTGAAGGCGGGCAACTGGTATCGGTGCAAGTGGTGGAAGTAATCGGTTAGAACAGCGGCCTGGCGGCCGCCGCTAACTCGAATTAGCATTTGATCATAAGCTCGGAGCGAGATGAGAACATTTGATAATTCCCCTCACTTCAATTGCACCATGAGCGAAAGCCCTCTCACGCCGCAGCCGCCACGCCCGACCGACCTCGAGGCCGCCGACCTCATTCAACAAGCGCTCGCGCGGACACCGGCACGGCTTCTTACGGGTCGAAGCGGTCCTGGCTATCGCACGAGCACTTGGCTGCAACTGCTTGCGGATCATGCCGCCGCCCGCGATGCCGTTTATGCCGAACTCGACCTGGAGCGTGATTTCGGCCCCGAGTTCGTCCAGCACCACGGCCTGTTCTTCGTGCAGTCGATGGCCCAATCAAAGACCGAGTTTCTGATGCGTCCCGATTTGGGTCGGAAACTCTGTGCCGCGGCCAGCGATGCAATCGGCCGCCAGTGTTCGCCGGGGTGCAACCTGCAAGTTATTGTCGGCGATGGCCTTTCCGCAACGGCTGTTGTGCGGCAAGTTCCCTCGCTATTGGTTCGGCTCAAGGCGCTCGCCGCCGACAACGGTTGGAGCTTCGGAACCCCGTTTGCCGTGCGATTCTGTCGCGTCGGCATCCTCAACGATGTCGGCGAACTCCTTGGCCCCGCCGTCGCCATTCTCCTCATCGGCGAACGCCCGGGCCTCGCCACCGACGAAAGCCTCTCCGCCTACCTGGCCTACCAACCCCGCCCCGGCCATACCGACGCTCACCGCAACCTCATCTCCAACATCCACGCTCGCGGAGTTTCTACCCAAGACGCCGCCGACCGTATCATCGCCCTCGCCGCCAAAATGATGACCCACCGCAACAGCGGCGTGGCAATCAAGGAAGGTGATCCTTGAAGGAATCGGGGCAAACGTTCGGGCGCGAGATGGCCTATTCCCCCATTTCTCAATTACGGTTTACGCGACGGATGAGCCACGCGCCGATAGCGGCAAGAACGATGTTGCCGAGCCATACCGCTTGGGGCGGGAAGACGCCATCCTTGGCTTTATCGACACTGACGGCCAGCAGCGGATAGTAGACGATCAGGATCGGCAGAAAGCAGACAAAGAAACTCGCAATGAACTCGCTGAACCGCATCCACACCGAAACGGGCACACCCACGAGCACAAAACACAAGCAACTGAAGCCGTTCGCCCAACGTCGCCAGGGTTCGGTGCGAAGGCGGTAAAGCCGGGTCCGCGCGTTATTGATTTCCTTCTCGTTGGCGTTCCACGAGTTATCGGAAAGCAACTCGAAATCGCCCGTCAACATGCCGAAAGCCGCTTGCGCAACGTTGGCCTGTTCCACTCGTGCAACCACCTGCTCCTGTTCCTGGATGGCCGGCCCGATTTCTGAAAGCGCGTAGTTCGACGGGCTTCGGTTCTTCTCGGTGGAGCCGGTAAGATCTTCCACAGAGAATTCGTACTCGAATTTACCCGGGTCGCTGTAGTTGACCGCCCCCTGCAATTCAAAATCGTTGAATGAAACGACGAGTCTACCCCTCTCCGGAATGAGTTTGATCTCGGCATCTCGGGCGGAGACGGTCCAGGCAGGCCGCCCGCCCGAGGCCTGCAAGATGAGCGTCGGAGAGATCAGTCGATGCCCATCCACGTCGCGGACCGAGATATTCGCCTTTCCCAAACTGTGTGTGTGCCGCAAACGAAGCTGGCTGTAGGTAACCTCTTCAATCGAAGAAAGAAACACACGGTGAACGCCCATCATTCCCCAACTCACGGCCACATCGTTGATCACCACTGCAATGAAGCTAACAAAAGTTGCCAGGATGAGCGTCGGCCAGACAAGCGTCATCGGCGAGATGCCGAGCGACTTCACCGCTACGATTTCGTTGTAGGAAGCCATGCGGCCATACACGCTGGTCGTGGCGAGCAGCATGGTGCCCGGCACCGCGAACTGCATGGCCTGCGGTAGCAAGTAGGGTGCCATCCTTATCAACGGCCCCAGACCGATTCCCTTGTCAACCGCCTCTTTGCCGATCAGCACGACGAAGATTAGCAGCGTCAGGCCCGTCAGCGTGAGCAAGAAGACCTTCAACAGATCGAACAGAACATATCGTGTGAGAATGCGCATCGTCGGTCGTTCGGCAAGACGTATCAGAATGACTTCTTAGGGATTGGATATCTCTTGCTGATTGCTCTCAGGGGCAAAATCTGCAAACCAAGCGATCCTTATACTGAAAATGGTGTTCCTAAACAACGACAGCGCCAGCCGAGGAACAACCGAAACTCATCGTAACAGCACGGCTGCTAGCACTCACAATGCGCGGCCCGTTAGGCCCAAATAACGCAATATTCGGCCGAATCAACTCCACTTGTCATCCTCCGAGGGACTTACTATGGTTGTCGTACTTCAGCCACTACATCCTTAGTACACCCCGAGGAGTTCCCCCTATGAGCACCCCCGGCGAAACCGCGACCAAGCCCTCCCGTTGGAATGATTTCGTTTCCGCCCTGCTTCAACGGCGAGTCCAGATCACCGGTTTGTTGTTTATCGTGCTGATAGCAGAGGACTTGGTGGAGCGGGTTGTTCCCCACGATCTGACCGACTTCCACGATGGGAAGGTCCTTGCGGGGATTGGGTTCGTCCTTGCGGGGGTGTTTTTGAGATCGTGGGCGGCCGGAACGCTGCGAAAACGCACCCACCTGGCAACCGGCGGCCCTTACCGATTCGTTCGGCATCCTTTGTACGTCGGATCCTTTGCCATGATGCTCGGCTTTTGTTTGCTGATCGATGACCCGAAGAACTTCTGGTTCGTGCTCGGCCCAATTTTGGGTCTGTACATTCTGCGTGTGACCCGTGAGGAGCGTTTTCTGGCAGGCCGCTACCCCGAGGAATGGCCGCCCTACGCGAGAGCCGTTCCTCGCTTCATTCCGTGGCGTCTGCCCTTGAATGCGTTTCAGGAATGGGACTTTGCCCAGTGGATGCACAATCGCGAGTACCAGGCCTTCGGCTCTGCGCTGCTCGGGCTTGCCGGCATTCAAGCTTGGCACTGGATGCTAAGTTAACCACACCCAGTGGCATTGCTTGGGCAGCCAGCGGCGGCTTGCTCGCGCGATCACGCCGACTCGGGGTCGTGCGTGATGGTCGGCCGCAATTCACGCAACTGCTTCATGATGAGGCGAATTGCGGCACCGTAGCGTTTGACGGCCGTGGTATGATCGCCGCGCTGCTCGGCTGCTTCGGCATCGGTGCATGCCGTGTTGAATGTTGTCCAATCGAGCCGACCCTGATTCGACGGATCGCCGGAAAGCTGGCGAAGCTGGGCGGCGAACTCGGCCAGCATCGCCACAACTTTCGCGTTCGGAGCGCATGGGGCCTTGCGATAAGGCCCATTCCCGTAGGGGCCGCCGATCGAATGGATGGGCGGGCACTCGGCCGTTTGCTGTGGTCGAAACAGCAATGACGCGGCAACCGCCGCCACGAAACCGATGGCCGTGGTTGCCGCGCCGAGCCACAACTGATAAGCAACACAGTAGAACAAGGTGGCAAGACAAGCACCGGCCGCCAACCAAAGGGGTGCCACGTTCGAGCGCCTGCCCGGTAACGACGAATCTTCCGAAGGATGTGACGTTGCGACCAAAGGGACAAAACCGTCAACTTCGGCGATGACGACGGAAATGTTGTCGGGCCCGCCGCGGAGATTCGCAAGATCGACAAGCGTTTCGGCCGCTTCTTGCGGGTCGAGGCATCGGAGCAGGACGCCCAGTTCCTCGTCGTTCACGGGCCCACTCAGGCCATCGCTGCAAATCAGGAATTTGTCGCCTGATTGTGCGTTGAACGGCCCTTCGAGATCGACCTGCACCGTCGGATGGGGGCCGAGCGAACGCGTAATGACATTCTTGGGAATGTAGGCGGGCACCTCGGCTTCGGTCATCTGCCCCGCGGCCGCCAACTCCCACACCAGGCTATGATCGAACGTCAGTTGTTCGAGCAGGTCTCCGCGAAGTCGATAGACGCGGCTATCGCCGATGTGGGCCACCAACGCCCCTTGCGGCAACAGCACGAGGCAACTGCACGTGGTTCCCATCCCCTGAAAACCAAGGCTGCTCTGCCCTTTCGCATGGATGGCGTTGTTTGCGTCGCGGATTGCTTGCCGTAGCGCGGCGGGCGGGTAAAGATCGCGCAGTTTGAAATAATTGTGCGAAATGTTATCGACCGCCAGTTTGCTGGCCAGTTCGCCTGCCGCATGGGCCCCCATGCCATCGGCCACCATGAGCAAGTGGCCTCGCACGGCCCAAGTCGAGATATCCTGCGTAACGAATGCTGCGAGAGAATCTTGGTTGTTCGAACGGCGCATTCCCAGGTCGCTCACCGAAGCATGCTTCAGCACGAACGTGGGGCAGATGTCATGGTCGCTGTTCGACATGCGCCGCTAACGTACTAGGAAAAACGATCGACACCCCTGGACAGCGGTTGCTAGCAGCCCCAGCAATGAGAGCAGAGCAACCTTCCTGGCGAGCATTGTGCTGGCAACCCTTTGATTGTATCGACTCCTTGTGACGCCGGAAACCATGCGAGGACTTCGACTGGCCCCCACGGCCAGCCAGCCCAGGCTTTCGCGCCGGCCAGCACCCCGCATGGATTGGCGTAAAATGGCAAGGATTTCACGGTTCCAGGCCTCCTGGCATTGGGGGCGGGGCGAACGCGATCGGCCTAGCCCCGGCGCGGGGCCGTTTCTATACTCCGTCCACTTGTCGTCGCTCGGGGTGGCTCGCAATGTTCGCCGCTCTTTTCTCGGCCACCCCGACGACCGCTCGGAGTTTCTCGGTATGCGAACTTGGATTCAACTCCTCGTGGTGATCGCGCTGTTGACGCCGGCCGAAGGATGCGTGCGCCGGCGACTTAACGTCCGCACGAATCCGCCCGGTGCCTTGGTGTATGTTGATAACCAACAGATCGGCACCACGCCGTGCTCGGTCGATTTCACCTACTACGGCACGCGCGAGATTCGGCTGATCAAGCCAGGCTACGAAACGCTGACCGTGAATCAGCCGATTCCAACGCCGTGGTACGAATTCCCGCCGCTGGATTTTGTGAGCGAAACGCTCGTTCCGAACAAGATTCGCGACAATCGCACGGTGACGTACGATCTTGCACCGCAAGTGATCGTGCCGCCGCAACAATTGGTGGACCGCGCGAATCAATTACGGCAAGATGCGTTACAATCGCCCGTGACCCCGGCTGCCGCGACGATGCCGATTGGCCCGCCGCCCGCCGGAGTGATCGTGCCGGCAACGGCACCAGCACCAGTACCCGTCATCGCCCCCCCAACAACCTCGGCGGCACCTTCAACACCGGCTGTTTCGTCGCTGCCTGTGCGGTTGCCATCGCCGTAGGCGAAACGTAAGGGGCGAACCGTCGGCTCCCGACGACGGCTAACTCGCACCTCACGCCTTACCCTTCGCAACTCGCAACTACTTCACCATACTCGGGTTCACGGCCCCGTTGATGATTCGGCCTGGCTCGGTGGCGACCTTATCCATGAAGATGCGGGCGTCTGCCAC
>JADZFK010000214.1 GCA_020849945.1 Pirellulales bacterium
GGGGGGCAGTACGTTTCGACGTCCCGACGGGAGCTCCCCGGCGGCCACGTCCTGCTGATCATTTCGCGGGTTAGTGTAGCATATGGTGGACAGAAGTTCAATATAAATATTTGGCCACTTGGTGGGGGCTTTGGGGGGGGCGGGGGCGCCGGTCGCTGAAGCGACCTCGCCGGGGGGGCTTGCCTGTGTGTTGAGGCTTCATCATTTCCAGGGAGACATGCCTATGGACCGCATTGGGTGGGTTTTTGTGTTGGTTGGGGGCGTGGTGGCGGTTGGAGAAGTATGTGCGGCGGAGGGGGCTGGGCCACCGCAGCACTTGAGTTTCGTGCCGCACGAGCGAATTGCATTTGTGGGAAATTCGCTCGCGGAGCGGATGAACTTGTTTGGGCATTTTGAGGCGGCGCTCCATTCGCGGTTTCCTGGGCTTGAACTGGTGGTGCGGAACTTTGGTCGGCCGTGTGATTCGGTGGACCTTCAACAGCGTCCGGATGCCTATACGGCGATTGACGACCCGTTTGCCGTTTTCAAGGCGGACACGGTGTTATGTTTCTTTGGGTTGAATGAAGCGTTTGCGGGTGAAGCGGGCGAAGCGAAGTTTCGGGAGTCGTATGGGAAGTACCTGGACGAGTTGGCGGGGCGATATCCGCGGGCGGGTGGCGGGCCGCCTCGGTTTGTGTTGGTATCGCCCGTGGCGTGGGAGGAACCTGGGAAGGCGATGTGGCCGGAGGCCGTCGAGCGTAACGCGAAGCTGGTGCGATATTCGCGGCTGGTGGCGGAGCTGGCGCGTGAACGCGGTTTGCCGTTCGTTGATTTGTTCACGCCCACGCAGTTGCTTTATGCGCGCGAGCCGGGATTGCAGTTTACGATCAACGGTTGTCACCTGAATGAGGCGGGCGACCGGGCGATGGCGGAGGAGTTGTTCGGCCAGTTGTTCGGCGATTCGGCAACGGTGGATTACGGCACGGCCCGGTTTGAGCAAGTGCGATCGGCCGTGAATGACAAGTCGTGGGTCCACTTGCAAGATTACCGGATGCTGAACGGCTGGTACGTGTACGGGGGACGGCGAACGCTCAATACGGAAATCTATCCGCGCGAGTATCGGAAGATTCGAGCGATGGCAGCGGTGCGCGATCGCACGGTGTGGGATATGGCGCAGGGGAAGGCGCCGGTCGCGCCCGATGATCGCGGCACGGGCGAGCCGTACGTGCCACCGACGGGATTTGGCAATGCGAACCGCAACTATGCCGAGCCTGCAAAGCTCGAATATCTTTCACCCGAGCAGTGCATTGAAACGATGACGGTGCCCGCGGGTTTCGAGGTGCGGTTGTTTGCGAGTGAGCGAGAGTTTCCCGAGTTAGCGAAGCCCGATCAGCTCAATTTCGATAATCGAGGGCGATTGTGGGTGAGTTGCATGCCGACGTATCCGCAGTGGAAGCCTGGGGATGCGAGGCCGAACGATCGGTTGCTGATTTTTGAGGATGGCGATGGCGACGGCCGGGCGGACCAGTGCAAGGTGTTTTACGATCGGCTTCACTGCCCGACGGGATTCGAGTTTTGGAACGGCGGCGTGTTGGTGGTCGATCAGCCGCGACTTGTTTGGTTGAAGGATACCGATGGCGACGATCGCGCCGACGTGGTTGTTCACCTGCTCGATGGTTGGGCCAGCGACGATACGCATCACGCGGTGGGCGCGTTCGAGTACTCGAACGGCGGATTGCTGCACATGCTGGAAGGGATTGCGATGAGTACGACCGTGGAAACGCCGTGGGGGCCGTTTCGCCACGGCGGTGCTTCTGGGGCTTACGTGCTGGACCCACGCGCGCAGAAGCTCGAACACTTCACCACGCCTGGGTATGGTAACCCGTGGTGTTACGTTTTCGATCGTTGGGGGCAAGGTTTCGTGGGCGATGGCACATCGGCCCAGCAGCATTGGGATACGCCGTTGAGCGGGGCCGAGGTTTCCAATCGGCGCGGGATGGATGGGGTGTTCGATAACGCGGGGATTCGCCCGTGCATTGGGAGCGAGTTTCTGTTTTCGCGGCAATTCCCGGCCGAGGTGCAGGGGCAGTTCGTTTATGCGTGCGTGATCCAAATGAACGGCATCCCGCGGTTTAGGGTACGCGAGCAATCAGCGGGGTTCGTGGGGAAGCGTGTGATGCGGTCCGACGCGGAGGGCCAAGCGGGGCCAGGCGCGGAGGGGGAAAAGCCCGTGCCCGATGATTTGGTACGGAGCACCGACAAGAACTTCCGCCCGGTGGACCCGCAAATTGGCCCGGATGGCGCGCTGTGGTTTGGCGATTGGTGCAACGCGCTGATCGGCCACTTGCAGTATTCGCAGCGTGACCCGAATCGCGACCACGTGCGTGGGCGCGTGTACCGGTTGGTGTATAAGCCGAACGCGTTGCTGCAGCCCGTGGTGCAGTACGGCAAGACGGAAGCGGAGCTGCTGGAGCAGCTTCGCGAATACGAACCGCGAACGCGGTACCGGGCGCGGCGAGAGTTGCGCGATCGGCCGACGGCGATTGTTCAGGCGGCCGTGAAAGCCTGGGTAGCTGGGTTGGCACCGAACGATCCGGAGCACGATCGGTTGCGTTGCGAAGCGCTTTGGGTGTTGCAAGGGCATCATGCGGTGGATGAGAAGTTGCTGGCGGGGGTGATGGAATCGGCAACGCCGGAAGCGCGAGCGGCCGCGGTGCATGTGGCGGCCGACGAGCGTGAGTATTTGCCGCGGGTGATGTCTATTATGCGGCGCGGCATTGCCGATGAGCACCCGCGTGTGCGGGTGGAGGCTTTGCGGGGTCTGAGTTTCTTGCGGTCGGCGGAGTCGGTCGAGGTGGCACTGGAGGCATTTCACAAGCCGAGCGATGCGTGGATCGAGTACACGCTCGAACACACGCTTGCGGCGCTGGAGCCGTGGTGGATTGAGCGGTTCCACGCGGGGCAGTTGGCGCGAGCAAGCGAAGATTCGCGCGTGAGGAAGTATTTGGAGGGTTACGTGCGGCATCGGGCGCCGAACGCGCGGTTGGAGGCCGATATCAAGGCGGTAGCCAGCTTGGATACCCCGGCAGCGCAGCGAGCCAGCGCTTACTCACGGATCGAGCGGTTGCGGGGCAATGCAAAAAATGGCCAGGCCGTTTACCGTCGGGTGTGTGCCACGTGCCACAAGGTGGGCGATGCCGGGTATTCGTTCGGGCCCGATCATTCGGACGTTGGGAAGCGGCTCTCGCGGCACGAGATCGTCGAGTCGATTATCGAGCCGAACAAGAAGGTGGACCCCAAGTATATATCGACGACGATCATCACAAGCGAGGGGAAATCGCTCGTCGGACTCCTTGCGGAGGAGAAGAAAGATTCGGTGACGCTGTTGATGGCCGAGGGAAAACAGGCGACAATCGCGAGGGCCGACATCGACGAGATACAGAAGACCAAGGTGAGCAGTATGCCGGAAAACCTGACGAGTACACTATCGCCGACGGAATGTTTGGATGTGGTGGAGTATCTGACCACGTTGAAATAGGACCGGGGGGAATGGCGAATGGCGAATGACGAATTGCGGATTGCGGATTGCGGATTGCGGATTGAGTAAGGCGATCGGTATTGGCGGTAGGTGCGGCGTTGCCGCCGCCGCTAAACGACTAACGACTAACAAACATGCTTCGCCAAACGGAGGCATTGATGCACGATCCAAGCGGTGTTGGGGTAGGGGAACGTGGAAAGTGGATGGCGCTTTTTGCGGCGCTGTTGGGCTGGCTATTCGATGGTTTTGAAATGGGGATGTTTCCTCTGGTTGGGTCGAAGGCCCTGGAGGATTTGCTGGCGGCGGACGGCGTTAACCCTGCCGCGGCGAGCAAGTGGTTCGCGGTCATCATGGCGATGTTCTTAATCGGCGCGGCAACCGGCGGGGTCGTGTTCGGTTGGCTGGGCGATCGGATCGGCCGCGTGCGCGCGATGTCGCTCAGTATCTTCACCTATGCCGTCTTTACGGGTTTGTGCGGTTTCGCCACACAGGCTTGGCACATTGCGGCGTTGCGGTTCGTCGCGTCGCTTGGCATGGGCGGCGAGTGGGCGCTCGGTGTGGCGCTTGTGACGGAGTTGTGGTCGGATCGCTCGCGGGCGTTTTTGGCGGGCCTGATCGGGGCGGCTGCCAACGTGGGGTACCTGCTGGTCGGCGTCATCAGCCTGGGGTTGCTCAGCGTGGTGACGGGCTTGGGCAACATGCTGCTGGCGATGGGGCTGCCGCAGCATGTCGTCGAAGCCTTGCTCCACAACGAAGGTTGGCGGCTGATGATGATCATCGGGGCGATCCCGGCGCTACTGGTTTTTTTTGTGCGGCTGTTTGTGCCCGAGTCGCACAAGTGGGAAGCGGAGCGCGATAAAGGGGCGACTTCGCACTGGGCCACGCGCGATTTGTTGGGGGTGCTTGTCGGTGCGGCGGGGGCAGCGTTGGTTGTACTGCTGTGGTCGCCGGCGTTCGAAAGCCTGGTGCGGGCCGAGGGCGGCTCTGGCGGGCAAGTGGGGGCGGCGGCGGCTGGGGGTGGGCTGTGGGCGATGGTGGTTCGCGGAGTTGGTTCCGTGCTTGGGCTGGCGACGGCGTTGGTGGGGTACTTGTTCCCCGTGATGAAGTATTTGGGCAGGGCGGAGCGGGCAGGCGAGCTGGACTCGGGCGATCGAGGCCGCTGCTTGGGGCGGTTGTTGTTGGGGGCTTCGTTGGCCGGCGTGGCGCTGCTTGGTACGTGGGGCTCGTTGCAATGGGCGCCCTCGTGGGCAATTGAACTTTCCAAACTGTTGCCGGCCGATGGCGGCCCTTACTACGCCAAGGAGTACACGCAAATCTGTGTTGCGATTGGCGCTTCGATCGGTGCGCTGCTCGCGGCGTTGTGCGGCGATTGGCTCGGCCGACGCACGACCTACGCCCTGCTGTGCATCGGCTCGTTTGCTTCGCTCGTGTTCATGTATTTGGCGAATGACATTTTTGGAGCGAAGTTTCTGGTTTCGGCATTCGCGGCGGGTGGAATTACAGCCGCGTTTTACGGATGGTTCCCGCTGTACTTGCCCGAACTTTTTCCGACGAGCATTCGGGCGACGAGCCAAGGGTTTGCGTTCAATTTTGGGCGAGTGATTGCGGCGGCCGGTACGCTGCAGACGGCGGCGCTGATGACGATTTTTGCGCACGGCGTGGATGAGGCGGAAGTGAAGCTCAAGGCGTTTCCCAAATCCGCGGCGCTACTAGCTTCGATCTACCTCGTGGGGCTGTTCATTGTTTGGCTTGGACCGGAAACGATAGGCAAGCCGCTGCCGGAGCGGATGCGGGATGTGTGATGGGAATGACGGATTGCGGATTGCGGGGGGCGGCGGGTGATGGAGGTAGGTGCGGCGTGGCCGCCGCCGCTAAACTATCGTTACGACTAACGACTAACGACTAACTCGCCTTACCATCACAACCCGACTTGCGCTGCTTCAATCGTCACGTTGTTTTGTTTCGCGTTGCGGCCTTGGTGTTGGACGACTTCGTAGCGGAGGTCTTTCTTCGCGCCGGCGGGCACCTGGGTGGAGAGTTGCACCGTGCGGAAGTCGTGGAGGGTGGGTTCGAGCTGGCTGCGGAATAACGTGTGGCCATCGAACGAGCGGCGGATTTCCAGGTCGATGGGTTTGGCCGTGTAGTTGCGGATTTGTTGGCGGAATTGGCCGTGGTCATCCCAGCCGACGACCGTGGCGTTGGGCTGCGACTGGATGGTATCGGCCCCGACCTTTTGGAATTTTTCGGTGCCATGGATTTGCAGCCAGATGTGATTGCGGGATGCGCGAACTTTGGTGAGTTCGAAGACGACTTCGGGATCGATGCCGAGGTTGAGTTCGAGCTTATCGCCGATGGGAATGTACTTGACGTTTTGCTGGGAGATGTAGGACAGGCCGCCGCGGCCATTCTGGCGGAAGACGCGGACCATGCCGTTGGGCAGCGGTGTGTCGCCGAGTTTTGATTCGGCGTTGTTGGTCATGAGATACATGCGAACGAGTTGGTCGCCGTACTCTTGTGGGCGATAGCGGTACTGAATCTTGAGGGGAACTTGATGGCCCGTGAAGCTGCGCATCCGCTTCGACCAGCCGTTGGGGATTGTTTCGGTGCCTTCGACGGTGTAGAGGAAGTACTCGCTCAGGCCTTCCTTGATGATTTCCTTTTCCCGGGCCACTCCAGCTTCGCCGCCAGCAACCGCCGCGGGCATGGGCATCGCGGCGCTTTCATTGAGCATTACTCGGCCCATCGCGCCTCTGCGAAATTCGCTAAAGTTCCGTTCGGGGAGTTGTTTCACATCGCTGACGGGGATTTGAGCCAGTTGAGCGATTTTTTCGACGAGGTTGATCGTGCCGACCACGAGGCGGATTTGAGCGTCTTCATATTCCTCGCCGCTGTTGTTCGTAACGCGGACAAAGCCATCGATATCGAGGGTGCGTTCCTCGGGGTCGGCCACGGCGATGTAGTCGGCGCTCCAGGAAATACCGCTGGTGAAGTAGGAGATTTGGATTGTGGCTTCGCCGTCGAACTCGCTTCGGACGTTCCAGTAGAGCATTTGCGGCTTGCCGTGAGGGAAGGTCGTATCTTCGACAACGAGTTGATCGGCCGAGGTGAGGAACTTCAGATCGACCGATGAGGGGTCGATCAGGGTATTGGCCCACGAGAATTGCAGCGGGTTCACGCCCTTTTTGAAAGTGACGACGCGCGTTTCGCGCACGAGCGTGATGTCTTCGCTGTTGTAGATCGTAAGCTGCACCGTGTTGCGGCGCGGGACGGTCGAGAGATCGACGTTTTCCGA
>JADZFK010000215.1 GCA_020849945.1 Pirellulales bacterium
TCCACAGAACCCAGCACAAGGCAACTGCGAGGATCACAATGAGAACCAGGAGAGCGACGGTTATTCGCACTTGGTTCCGGCGGGCCCGAGCGCGTTGCATATTGTAGGCGGCTTCGGCCGACACGGCGATAGGCTCGGTCGGTGCGCTTCGAGTAGCGCCTTCGGCCACCGCAACTTCGGCCACGGGGGAAGGAGGCGGCAAAGGTGCCGCCTCCGATCCGACTGGAGGTGGCACAGATTGCCGCGTCCCAGGCAACAGCGCAGCTTCGACCGTGGCGATCTCAACGGAAGGTGTGGAAGAGGTGATCGTATCCTGGGTTGTAGTAGCCGAGGCCCGTGGTTCGACCGGCGGCAATGGGACGGCCAGCGGAGCTGCCGGTGGTGCCTGTGCGGCAGCCTCACTTTCGGGCAGGCCCGGCACCATCACTTTCATACCGCAATGCGGGCAGATGGCGCGTTTGCCTGCCAAGAACGCTTTCACATTGAGGTTGTGCCCATTCGGGCACGAAAATCGAATACCCATGTGCAACCCGTGCCTATCCCCGTGCTGCTTGCGAA
Source organism: Pirellulales bacterium (assembly GCA_020849945.1). Taxonomy (GTDB): domain Bacteria; phylum Planctomycetota; class Planctomycetia; order Pirellulales; family Lacipirellulaceae; genus JABDGM01. The sequence goes on from JADZFK010000215.1 coordinate 559, forward strand.
CTTATTGAAGACTGCTTGACCGAGGAAGCGATTCATTTAGGGCCTATCCCAGAACCGTCCACAGAAAGGGGGACAGGCACATTTTGCTGCGCGGACTCTGCAAAATGAGCCAGTCCCCGACGGTACTGGGATAGGCTCGTAGCCGACGACGGAAGTCGGCGGTTCCACGGCGGGAAAACGGCCGCTTCCGTCGGCGATTAGCCCGGCTCAATTATAGCGTCTTGCGAGAACTTTCCAGGGAGAACTTAGGTAGGAAAGGCTTTCTGTTGTCACGGTATCGACACCTCATCGCAAAAGAGGCAACCGAATGTCAGAGCAGTGACAGCAACCCAAACGTTCGGATCGTAACGAAAATAAGGACTTTTCCGAAAACGACCACGTGGAATTGTGGGAACCGTGTATGCGAAAAACTAGCTAGATGGGGGCCTATTTCCTAGAATGAGGATACCTCCGCATTCCATTCTGAAACCGATTCAAACTACGAGTAGAGCCGAAATGACCGATCGAACCGAAGACGAAGGGCCTGTCGAAATCGCCATCGTGGGCGATTTAACGGACACCGAAGCGGAACTGACCGATCGGCTCTTGGGGGTCGAGCCTGGCGGCGAGTGTACGATCTATTTCGATTCTCCGGGAGGCAGCCCCTACTGTGCGATTTCGCTGATGACGCTCATCAAAATGCGTCGGCTTCGGGCAACGGGAATTGTGACGGGAGAGTGTTCTTCTGCCACGTTGTGGCCGTTTGCCGCCTGCCAACGGCGGATCGTTACCCCTTTTAGCGTTCTCCTTTTTCACCCCATGCGTTGGCAAAGCGAGGAGAATGTCGGTTTGGCGGAGGCTTCGGAATGGGCTCGGCACTTCGGCCAACTCGAACAGGACATGGACAAGCTGCTTGCCGAATTATTTGGCGTTTCTGCCGACTTGATGCGGAAGTGGATCAACCCGGGCAAGTACGTTTCGGGACGCGAGATGGCCGAAATAGGCATGGCTGAACTGGTGGAACTGGACCGAATCCACCTGGTCGGTATTGGTCGAGAGTCGAGTGATGCCGGCCAGGACGGCCGTAATGGAGACTTCGAGAAGCCCGCCGTGCGCCACACGGCCAAGGCACCGGCACGCCGACGCAAGGGGTAGCCCGCGCCGAGCCGCTTCGCCCACGGCGACGGCGAATCGGCGTGAACTCTCCCGAATCTGCCTCAACGCATGCCCTAAACGGCGAGCGGCAGCGGGCTGTGTTCCAGGGCGGCGCAGCATTCCAACGCAAGCTCCAAGTCTCTTTCGCGTGGCAAGAATGCGGCGTGAATCTGCGAGCGCCGGATCACGCCTTTCTCCATGAATTCGGAGAGCAGAGACCATTCAATTGCGGCTGTTTGTTCAGCCACACTTCTCACCGAGACGGTTTGGAAGTCGGTAGCCAGTGCCAGTTCGGCATAGGTGAGAGCGGAATCGGGCAATCGATGAAGGATGCACAGGTTCGTTCGCTCAGGCGCCGCTTGCTCTTTGGTTTCACACGGAGCAGTTCCACACGGAGTCATGGTAGCTTCGCAACCCTCAGCCCACGAAATTCGCAGTGACTCGGTGGCGGGGATCTCGCTGAAGATGCTGACGCGCGGATGCGTATCTGGCAAATCGGTATTGAGCGAAAGCAGGACCGAACACGCGCCTACAACGCCCTCGATTTGGTCGAGCGTATGAGCTCGCCACTGGAGCTGCGTGGCATAAGGCCAAGAGGAGTTGTGAATGTAGGTGGCGACAAGGTCGTCGGCACGACGGTACGTTTCGGCGATTTGAGGTGGCCAACCTTCCAAGTTAGCTCGGTTCGGATCGGGCCGAACTTGGAGCAGCGACACTTGAAGTGGCCGACCTGCAACTGCGGAAACCTGAAGCCCAAGATCAGGCCGTGCAACATCAACCGTTGCTCGGAGCGGGGCGTTCAGAGTCGCAACCGTCTTGTTGAGAGCCCAAGAGGGTGCGTGGGAGATGAAGCGTTCCTTCGTCATGCGTAATCGAGAAGGCCTTGAGCGGCCTTGCAAACAAGGTGTTTAGCGCAAACAACAGGTGAAGGCCGCTCATTAAGGTACCAAAAAAAACCCCGTCGAACACCGCAAGGATGATTCGACGGGGCCGGAACAGAGAAGAGGCCGATGCTACCGAGTAAGAATGAAGAAAATAATTCCACCGCTTTTCCGAAAGCGTAAGCATGGTCTCGGCGAACATCGCACGGACACTGCTGTTCCACTACCGATGATACCCATTTCAATTCTGGTGTCCATAGTTTTGGGGACAAAAGTTTGAAGATTCTTGATAATTCTCCGACATATCGCCGTTAATCCTTACGGTTTAGCAAGTTAGGTCCGGGATATTATTTCGCCCCCCGAGGCACTGCGGACCCGAAGTCACAGAATTTATAAGAATCATCAAGCTGCGGACGCCATTTTCTGTCGTTTTCATCCTTTTTTCAGCTAGGTGAATTCAAACTTCAAATACGACAGAGAACTTCGGATTGGAGTTACGATAACATGTGGGATGACGATTGCCCCGGAGGGACAAAGTCTTCGCTTTTTCTGCTTGTCGAGCAAGTTGAGCGTGACCGGGCAATGGATAGACAGCCCCCGGCAAAACCGGGGGCATGAAAGCGGTTCCAATTCCCGAACAATTTCAACTGGTTTGTTGCAATTGATATTTGAATTCACAATGAAGGTTGCTTGACAGTTTCCACCGCAACAGTAACCCACACGAGTTCCACCTTGTGCATGAACGAACGCATACTCTTGCAAGCACGTCGATTTCAAGTTGTCGAGCGACAGGTTGCGCGGCCAGGTGGTGGTTCGGCCTCGCTCGAGTTTGTCCGGCACAATGGCTCGGTCGCAATTCTGCCGCTCCTTGATGGAGGCCGTGTTTGCCTCATCCGCAGCCGCAGGCATACCGTGGAAGAAACGCTCATCGAGGTGCCCGCCGGGACTCGGGAACCTGAGGAGCAACCGCTCGAAACGGCCTACCGCGAGTTGTCGGAGGAAACGGGCTATCGAGCGGCGCGAATGGAAGAGTTGGCGGCTTACTTTCCCTCTCCGGGCATCCTCAGCGAGAAGATGTGGATCTTCGTTGCCCAAGACCTTTCCGCTGGCGAACCCGCGCGCGAGGCGAACGAAGAGATTGAGAATCTCGTCGTCGAATGGCATGAAGCGCTTGCGATGATCGACCGGGGCGAGATTCACGACGGCAAAACGATCGCCGCCATGCTCCTTTGGGATCGCCATCGACGTGAACCGAAATAGGCATCGACGGGAGTTGGCGGTTGAGCGGGGCGATATCACCAGCCACCGCTGGAGGCTATTCCCTGAAAGTTTGGCAGATTGGATTGGCTTATCGAAGGCGTTTGAGTTGTCGGCGCTGAGTCAATTACTCGACCGTGACGCTCTTGGCGAGGTTGCGAGGTTTGTCTACGTCGCAACCTCGTAGGATCGCGGCGTGATAAGCCAACAATTGCAGGGGGATCGCCGCGACGATGGGTTGCAGGAACTCGGGCACGACGGGGATGTGGATCACTTCGTCGGCCAGTTCGACGGCCTGCGAATCCTCCTTATCGACGATCGCGATGACAGGTCCGCCGCGGGCCTTGATCTCCTCCATGTTCGAGATCACCTTGCTGTACACGCCCCCCTGGGGCACGATGAACACGCTTGGGGTGTTCTCATCAACGAGGGCGATGGGGCCGTGCTTCATTTCGGCCGCCGGGTATCCTTCGGCATGGATATAGCTAATTTCCTTGAGCTTGAGCGCGCCTTCGAGGGCGGTCGGAAAGTTGAACTGCCTGCCCAGGTACAGAAAGTTGTTGCACGAGGCGTATTTGGCCGCGATTCGCCGCGCGTCGCGGTTTGATTCGAGCGATTCGGCAACGTGGCGGGGCAACAGTGCCAGTTCGTCGATGATGCGCATCCCCGCCTCGAAGCTCAAATCTCGGAGCCGTCCGAAATACAGGGCCAAGAGCGCCATCACCACGCACTGCGAGGTAAAGGCCTTTGTGGAAGCCACGCCGATTTCCGGCCCCGCGTGCAGATAGATGCCCCCGTCCGCCTCGCGGGCGATCGTGCTTCCCACCACGTTGCAAATGGCGAGGGTCGGGTGCCCTTTTCGTTTCATCTCTCGCAGGGCGGCCAGCGTATCGATCGTCTCGCCACTTTGCGTAATTGCAAACAACACGGTTTGGGGCGTCATGGGTGGGTTGCGATACCTCAACTCGCTCGCGTATTCCACTTCCACCGGGATGCGTGCGAACGACTCGATCATGTATTCGCCCACCAAGGCCGAGTGCCAGCTCGTGCCGCAGGCCGTTAGCACGATTCGGTCGATCGACCGCAATTGTTGCGGCGTGAGATTCAACCCGCCAAAAACGGCGGTTGCTTCGTCGCGATTGAGCCGACCTCGCATCGCGGCCTGCACCGTTTCAGGCTGTTCGAAGATTTCCTTGAGCATGTAGTGGGGAAAATCGCCGAGCTCGACCTGGGTCGTGTCGATATCGAGCTGCTTGACATGATGGCCCACGTCGCCGTTATCGCGGTGGATGACGCGGATCGCGTGGGAAGTTACCACGGCCAACTCATGGTCGGCCAGGTATACGATTCGATTTGTATGCCCGACAAGCGGTGAACCGTCGCTGGCGATGAAGTGCTCCCCCTCGCCCACGCCAATTACGAGCGGGCTGCCGAGTCGGGCTGCGACGATCACATCGGGCCAATCGCGGAACACCATCGCCAGCCCATACGTGCCCCGCAGCTGCGCTAGTGCCGCCTGAATTGCTTCAACAAGCACGGCGTACTTGTCGGCCTCGATCGCTGCCTTGGGTTGGTCGCCAGAAGCGGTTCGGGCATCCAATTCGCTGGCCACCAAGTGGGCGACCACTTCGGTATCGGTAGCGGTTTTGCAGTAGTAGCCCTTTTCGGCCAACTGCAGTTTCAGTTCTCGGAAGTTTTCAATCACGCCGTTGTGGACGAGTGCCACAACGTCGTCGCCGCCCACATGCGGATGAGCGTTTGCATCGGTCGCCGGCCCGTGCGTTGCCCAGCGTGTGTGCCCCAGGCCGATCGAGCCTCGAACCGGTTGGGTCTTGAGCCTCTCGACCAAATCATTTACGCGGCCCGCTGTTTTTGTGATCGAATAGGTTCCCCCCTCGTTCGCCACGACGCCGCTGCTATCGTAACCGCGATACTCCAACCGATGGAGCCCTTCGATCAAGAAGTCGATTGCCTGATACGACCCGATATATCCAACGATGCCACACATGGGTTTCCGTCCAGAGTGAAAGGCAAGGAAAATGAAGTCAACGGTTCACAACATGGAAGTGTCGTGAAGTCACCGCGGATGACTGCGGATTGGTAGCTTGATAAGGAAACTCTAATGAAACCGAACCCTCCTTCGCACGGCAAGTTCCGAGCGCCCAAGTGGCTCTCTGGGAGGGTGGGGAAATCACCGGCCCACGGCTGAGCGGAGCGAGTGGGGATTGGAATCATTATTGCGGTAAGGGGTGAGCCATTCTACTTATTGGGTGGGAATTCGACCTACCCCGAATCGACAAAAATCGCTATGAATTGCCGCAAGAAACCCGAGGTGCCGCCATGCCTACCCGCTTTTCCGCTCGTCTTGCAAGCAAACCGGGCAAGCTGCGCGGTTTTGTCGTCATACCGGCCCGGTATGCGTCGACCCGATTGCCGCGAAAAATGCTGTTGCGAGAGACGGGCAAGACACTTCTTCAGCACACCTACGAAACGGCTTGTGCCGCCCGGCTTCCCGCCGGCGTGCTTATTGCCACCGACCACCCAGAGATTGCCCGCGAAGTCGAACGTTTTGGCGGCCGGTGCATTATGACTAGCCCGCAGTGCGCCAGCGGTACCGATCGCGTCGCCGAAGTTGCTCGCCAAGTGCCGAGCGCCGAGATTCTCATCAACGTGCAGGGCGATGAGCCGGAAATGTCTCCCGACAACATCGACCGCGTTATCGAACTCTTGGAGCAGAACCCGGCTGTCGGCATGGCGACCCTTGCCACGCCGATTCGTTCGCCCGAGCAACTGGCCAATCCGGCTTGCGTAAAGGTTGTGTTCGACCACGCTGGCCGCGCGCTTTACTTCAGCCGCAGCCCGATTCCCTATGTCCGCGATGCGCCCCCGGCCGCCACTGCTCCGTCAGCCGCTTCAATTGCCTCGGCCGCTGGCGGCGAATCACACATTGCCACGGCCACGCGGTTTAACACGCCTCCACTTTTCCACCAACACTTGGGGATCTACGCTTATCGGCGCGATTCGCTTCTTGAAATCGCCGCGCTCCCACCGTCTTCGCTCGAACAAGCGGAGAAACTCGAACAGCTCCGAGTTTTGGAAGCGGGGCGAACGATTCTGGTGGCGTCGGTCGAACACTCGGCCGCGGGCATCGATACGCCCGAGGACTACGCCGCGTTCGTCGCCCGCCACCGCTTGGCCCGGGCATCGTAACCACTCCGTTTCGCAAGTACCGCTGCGTTTTGTCGTGGCACGGACTTTAGTCCGTACCTATTCTCAGACGGTTGTCGTGCCACGATACGTAAGCGATGTGCGCAACCTACGAATAATAACTCTATGTAACCACGACGACACGACGAACACGACGGGCACAACTTACACAGGGCCGATCATTTCTTCAAATTGGGCGAGTGTATTGGAAACCAGCCCGAAGCGTCAGCGAGGGAAAAAGCACACTTTCCCTCGCTGACGCTTCGGGTTAGTGAGTCCTCGCTGTCCCGAACGTGAATAACGGATCGGCCCTGTGTCCGTTGTGCCCGTCGTGGTGAATCGTAGTGCAAGTGATTATATTGGCGGTGTGAGTTCCCGCGTTCCAGAATCGGTGCCCCTTCCGCTGTTGATCACCGGCGTTGCCGGTGTGGCGGGTTACAATGCGTTTCACTATTTTCGTGGCAAGTACCCTGGCCAGGTGTTCGCTATCCGCCAGGAGGATAACTGGCGACTTCGGGGCGAGGGCGTCGTAGCCTGCAATGCCGAAGACCACCATCGGCTGCGTGAATTGTTCGAGCAGTATCGATTTCAATCGATTCTTAACTGTGCCGGGAATTGTGCATTGCGGGCGTGTGAGCTCGATACGCGTCTCGCCTGGCGAACCAATGTCGAGGGCCTGATCAACCTTCTTTCGATCGTTGTCGAACGACCCGTTCGGCTCGTCCATCTTTCCATCGACCTTGTGTACTCTGGCAGCGACCGCCCCCACTTCGCGGATTCACCCCAAGCCCCTATCCCCACGATTTCCACACATAACACTTCGTTCGTTGGTCTGCGTTCCACGGTTGCGTACTCGGAGGCCGACCCGACCGACCCGGTGACGGTTTACGGCAAGACGATGGTTTCCGCGGAGCAACTGATCGCCGATTGGATGCCGGGGGCCTGCATCCTGCGGATTTCGCTGCCGATGGGGATCAGCTTCAACGGTCACGCTGGTGCGATCGATTGGATTCAATCACGTTTTAAGAAAGGCCGACCGGCCACGCTGTATTTCGACGAAGTTCGTACCCCCGCTTATACCGACTGCCTCAACCGCTTGTTCGAGCGGGTGCTCGTCAGTAACCTGCAAGGCCTTTACCACGCCGGTGGGCCGCGTGCGTTGTCGCTGTACCAGATCGCCCAAATCATCAATCGGGTGGGCGGCTACGATCCTTCGCTGCTTGTCGGTTGCCCGCGGCTCGAAGCGGGGCCAATTCCCCCGCGTGCCGGCAACGTTACGATCAGCTCTGCGGCACTTGCCCAAGCCCTGGGGGATGGCGAACTACTAGACCCGTGGCCCGTGAAGGAGTGTTATGTGCCCACGCATGTTGATTGGCACACGGAACGAAACGCGTTTGAAGGCTCGCGCCAGCTGCTGGCCGCGGTGCTTTACCGAAACCCAAACCACACATCCTTGCCGCGCCATGGCCCGCCCCTGCGGCAAGATTGAGGGCGGCGTTGCCTCGGGATCGGCCTCCGCGATCATTCTCCGAGGGCGAAGTTGGTGATTGCGGTCAAGAATTTTGGCCGGGGCATGGCGGGGATTTCACCGATGCCGGCCTTGCGCTGGTGAAGTGGGTTTTCGTTGCGCGGCGTATTCGTGGCCTCGGCAGCGCCGTACTCCGCGAAGGCCTCATCGAATGGCAGCGGGGTGAGCATTTGGAAACCGAGCACGCGCTTGTGCGCCCGCTCCATCGCCGCATGGATGGCGGGGAGATTCGCCAGCTCGGCCATCGCGCCAGAGAGTGGCGCGGCCTCGGACATGCCCTGGGCCGGGGCGGGTGATTGGGCGATCCAACGCTGCCACAGGCCGCGAATCTCGCTCGCGTCGATGGGCGTAACTCCGTCGTGCAGGATAATCGCGTCGGTCCGTACTCGCCGTTGGGTGTAGTCGATCGCCGAGCCCAAGCCTTGCCGCTGGCGTTGGTGGTGGACCCTTACCTGCGGATAGTGGGCGGCAAGCTCTTCGGCCAACTCGTAGGTGTCATCGTTCGATCCGTCGTCGATGATGAGCACGCCGAAGTCGGGTGTCAGCTCGCTGGCCAATTCCAGGATGTCACTTACGTTTTTCCGCAGCCGCGTTTCGCCATTGTGAACGGGCAGCACGACGGTCAAAGACTTATTGAACACGCTAACTCCGGCGCACGAGAGAGGTTGAGCGTGCCTCCTGCATCCCTTTCGATCCGTCCACTCAATCATCGGTCAGGCGATTGGCGGCACTGAATCTTTGCCCAACAGAAACTATCTATTCAACCGCTAGAACTTCCACGGATTGTGCGTTTCGCAACACTCGCACCGATTGTAAGAGCAAGTGAGGACCTCATCGGGTGGTTTCGCGGATGATTGCCGCGAATGTGCCCCGCGACAATAGATGTCGCCGCTGGCGGGGATTGAGAAATGCCGGACTCGAATTTCAAGGGGTTCTTTACAATGTGCATCGTCCTATCGAAGAAATACCGCACCTTTTTGGCGAAGGCAATCCATCAGTCCTTGCAGGTCGTCGGGGGTGGTGAGCGGGTTCATGATGGTGGTCCGCAGTACGGGCCGGCCCTCGAGCTTGCACTGCACGAGGTAGTACTCGCCCGATTCCACCACGCTTCGGCGTAATCGCAATTGGAAGAGATCGACCGCTGCCGGTGGAGCGGCTCGCAATTCCTCTGGCATGTAACGAAATGCCACGATGTTGCACTGGGGTTCGTGGAGCGGCTCGAAGTCGTTGGCCGCCACGAGCAACGCATGAAACGCGCGGGCCGTTTCCAGCGTCGCTTCCACCATATCGGCAAACAACTGCGAACCGAATAGCGACCAAATGCCCCACGTGCCAAACGCGGCCGCCCGTTTCGTACACTCAAGGTTCGCAACGCCGCTATCGTACTCGGCCAGTTCGGGCACGAGGGGATCGAAGAGGTAGGGGGCCTCTTGATGAAACGGCGCAAGCCGATGGGCCCGATTGCGGTAGAAGAGCATCGCGCAGAGCGCCGGCATGAACATCATCTTGTGGGCATCGCACACGACGGTATCGGCCCGTTCGATCCCGCGCAGCAGGTGGCGGTACCGCGGGCTGAAAGCCAGCGGACCACCATGCGCTGCATCGACATGCAGCCACACTTCGTGCTTTGCGCAGACATCGGCCACCTCTTCCAGCGGGTCGAAAGCACCGATGGGTGTTGCACACGCGGCGGCGGAAACGGCGACGATCGGCACGCCCCGTTGCCGCAACCCGCGGAGTGTGTCCTCGAGCCGCCCCGGGTCGATGCGGCGGAGCGGATCGAGCGATGCCGCCACGACCTGGTTCGTGCCCAAGCCAAGGATGCCGGCCGAGCGTGTGACCGAGTAATGCGAATCGGCATGAACGACGAGCACGGGCTCGGGCTGACGGCCTGCCAGGCCCTTCGACCACACATCGCCCAACGCAACGTTGCGGGCCGCGAGCAGGCCTGTTAGGTTCGCAAGGGTTCCACCAGACGTGATCAATCCGGCGAATGTGGCGGGCTTGAACCCCAGCGTTTCGCCCACCGCATCGATCACCGCATGTTCGACCGCGGTGGCCCACGGCCCCATCTCGTAAATGGCCATCACTTGGTTCGTCATCGTGCCCACCAGGTCGAACAAACTGGCCAGCGGCACCGAAGCGGGCACCTGATGCCCAACGTAACGCGGGCTGTGCATGTTCTGGCCCCGCGCGAGCATCTCGCGGGCAAGTTCGCACAATCGCGCGATCAAGTCTTCGTCGCGGGGTTCCGCGGCCTCGCCTTCGCCAGGCCCCGCTCGTTGGGAGAGGGGAATGCCGTGCATCATCTGCCGTGCTTCGGGCAACAGTTGTTTCGGTTCCCGCCAGTTGAGAACCTTGGTCTCGCGTGCTTCTACCCCCTCGAGGTGCGCGGCAAGTGTGTGCATCAACGCCGCCGCAGCCCGTTCCAGCAGGGCAGGCGAGTAAGCGACGGCAATTCGCTGGCGTGCCGTGGCGAGATCAAAAGGGGGTAGGATCATGCGGAGTAGCAGAGTAGTTGAGGGTGTCTGGGAAATTGGATACACAGCCCTCGGCTTTGCCGGGGGTTTGCCGCGATACACGATGCGTGGATGGCCTAACCCGGATTTCTCACCACGGTGCTCACGGAGGTCACGGAGAACAAGCCAGGAGATCGTTTGAAGCAAGGTCAAGCGCCCGTCGCTACGAGACAGGATGTTTCCGCCGTTCATTGGGGTAGGGGTACTTGCTAATGGTTTTCTCCGTGGCTCCGTGCCTCCGTGGTGTTGATTGTGAGAAATGCGGACTAACCCCCGGCAAAGCCGGGGGCTGAAAGCGGTTCCAATTACCGGACACCCTCGAGTAGTTGATTACGCCAATAAGCAGCGACCTTGGCTTGGTAATTGCCAGATGACTACGGCTCACCCCCCCAAAACTCACTTTATCGAACGGCAAATCGGCCAAGGCGAACGAATCGAACGAATCGCTCGGGGTGGTGGCTGGCGTCATTCATTACCCTTGGGGGAGAGTCGCTTGTATTCGCCGGCCATCCAGCGGAGGATATCGGTTTTGTACCAAGGCGAGAAGCGGTTTTCACTGGGGCCACCGGGCAGGTTGGTCCAAGCGGCATCATCGCCCAGGTTGGTGACAAAGTGGTAGGTCGGCGCGAAGGTGGTTTCCCGGGTTGCCCGGGTCATCAGGTGGCCCTGGAACGGGGTGGCGTGGCAGCCTGGCATGGCGATTGGTTTCGATTTGAACCCGAGCAGTCGCCCTCCGCGAGCCCCGCCAAAGAAGCGATCGACGAAATGAAAGGTGTTGAATTCGGCCCACGGCCGGACCGGTTCTTGTTGGGCCAGTTCGGCCGCCCGCTGGACGAGTGCCTTCTTGTTCCGGCCACGCCACCACGACGACGTCACCTTGCGCAACGTGCGATCAATCGCCGTGAGGACCATCGTGGAGAAACCCATCCGCGTACACAAGAAGAACATCCGCCGCCACCCAATGCCTTGCTCGTTGCCGAACACTTCCAACACCACATGGCGGTAGAAATGTTGAAACAAAGTGGCTTCGGTACTCGAAGGCGTGTAACGGCAATCCCACTTGCTTAATTTCTGTTTGAGCGGGTTGCCGTCCTCGACGAGCGCGAGCAAGACGGGGAGCAGATCGCGGGCTTGCACACTAAGCACGTCGTACTGAAGGTTCTGCATGTCGTCGAGCGTGGCGCGGGGTAGCTCGGTAAGCCGTTCGACGATTCGCCGTTTGCGGTAGTCGGGTTGTGCATGCGCGTGGAGGGGTGGTCCATCGCGGCGGTAGAGTTCCTCATTCGCGCTGGCGACGAACCCGATGGCCGGGTCGTATTCGCGTGGCAGCAGGTCGGCCCGCACGCGGCCCTGCCAGTGGTTTTCAACATCCCAAGCGGCCACGGGGACGATGCCCGAATTCCCGCCGCCACGTTGCGGTATCCAGCCGCTGGCTTGCGTGCCGATGTGCCCCTCGCGATCGGCAAACACCCACACGAGCGAAGGATGCGACGCGTGCCGAACGGCTTCCATCGCGCCCGCCGTGTTGGGCGATGCGATCACATCCAACCACGTGCCGATCGCTCGCCCGCCGTCGGCTTGTTCGCCGATCCAGGAAACGGAAAGATACTTGCCCGGCCCATCGGCCAGCTCGGGCGTTGTACTCAAAATGCCTTGTTCGTTCTCGAACACATCGAGCAGCATCGGCTCATCGCCCTTGCGACGGATCACTTCCTGCCGGTGTTGAAAATCGTGCCAAGCTTGCCCGCGGCGATACTGCCAACCCGTCACGCCGCCAGGGCGGCAATCTTCGATGAAATAGTCGCTCGTATCGGCATGCATGTACGTTACGCCCCATGCCAGTTGCCGTGTACGCCCCACGGCCATGATCGGGCAACCTGGCAGCGTTGCGCCCATCGCGTACTCGCCGTTGGCCCAGTTGAGCGCGATCTCGTACCAAATGGCGGGCAAACGGTTCACTTCCAGGTGCGGGTCGGAAGCCAACAAAGCGTGGCCCGTCGCGCTGCGTGCCGGGCTTACCGCCCACGCGTTGCTGCCCGCCAGGCGAGGCAAATCGGCCAACAATTCCAGCGTTTCGTCCGACATCCGTTTCGCAATTCGGATCTCGCGGAGCGGCGCGAAATCGATGCCATCTAAGTACGGATGAAATAGTTCGCGCAAGCGCTCGTCATCGACCCCCAGTTGAATCAGTTCGAGCAGCAGCCGTTCGTCCTCCTGCTCGACAATGGTCAGCCCCGCGAAGCTGAGCAGCTTGCCGATCAGCAGAACCGAGGCCGGCTCCCACGGGCGAGGTCGAAACCCGGTGACCCACATCGGCAGCGTGCGACCGGCATCGACCAGCCCATCGTTGACGCCTTGGCAATACCAATCGAGCTGCTCGCTAACGCCCGGCGGCAGCCCGCGAGCTTCGCGCTCCAGGTCGCGGTACAACCCCGCGCGGCGGAGGAACGTATCCATCTCCAGCAGTTCGGGTTTGTTGGAAATGCGCTCGGCCGCCTGGCCGCCGGCAATCGCCCGCGCAAAGTAAACTTGCGTGGGGCGGTCGATGGCGTGCATGTAACCCCAGGCATAGAGGGCGTTGAGCCAAGTCGGGGCTTCGATGTGCGGGACGCCGTTTTCATCCCGCACCGCCTTGAATTCATGCCGTGCCGATTTCGTCGCGATTCGCTCCATGCACGAAAGTGTATCGCAGCGGTGCCAATAGATAAATTGCAACGCCAGCGCAATTCGTAGCGGCACCCGGGCAGCGGCACATCCCCCGGTTGGTTACGCTACCCTTACGGCCGCACTGCAACACAAGTTCCAAACGATCGGAGATGCGGTGGCACCCGTTCGCGCGCAGCCCGAGCGCAGTCGTAACGAATGCAACGCGACACGAGATAGGAGCCGCCAAGAGGTGGCGACTCGAGAAAGACTATTTCTTCCGGTGGCGAATCTTAGCCCGCATGCGACGCTTCTTGCGCCCCTGCTTTCGCCGACCTTTACCTGATTTTCGAACGCCCAAGGCAAGCTCCGTGACAAAATGGGATTGGTTAGCCAGATCGAACGCAAACCCCGATTGTAGCCGCGGATGTCCTCGATTGGCAAGGGCACCCCCACGAAACTCGGGGCCGATCCGTTGTTCAGCCATGTAGGTGCCGCAAGCCGAGCGGCATGTGCCGAATGACGAATGACGGAATTCGCTCATTCGTCATTCTCGTCCGCCTTGGCTCGGCGGACCTACTTGGAAGCGTTTTCAGCTTTTGGTGCGGAGCGGCGGTGCAATGTTCATACGTTGAACAGGAAGTGGCAAACATCCTTGTCTTGCATGATGTAGGTCTTGCCTTCGAGGCGAAGCTTGCCGGCTTCGCGAATGGCCTTTTCGCTGCCGTGTGCCACGAGGTCATCGACCGAGTAGACTTCGACGCGGATGAAGCCGCGTTCGAAATCGCTGTGGATGACACCGGCGGCTTGGGGCGCGGTGAAGCCGGCGTGAATCGTCCAAGCGCGGATTTCCTTGGGGCCGGCCGTGTAGAAGCTTTGCAGCCCGAGGAGTCGGTACGCGGCGCGGGCCAGTACGGCGAGTGCGGGTTCCCGCAGGCCGACACTTTCGAGCATCTCCGCACGGTCGGCGTCATCCAACTCGGCCAGCTCGGATTCGAGCCGCGCGCTGAGCGGCACGACCTCGCTTCCCTCTTCCGCGGCGCGTTGGCGCACGGCCCGCACCATCGCGCCCTGCCCCGCCAAATCGTCTTCACCCACGTTTGCAACGTACAGCACGCGCTTCGAGGTGATGAGTTGCAGTTCGCGTAGCAGAAGGGCGGAGGTGGGATCGTCGTAGGAAAGGCCGCGAACGGGTTTGCCGGCGGCCAACAGGGTTTGGCACTCGTTAAGGATTTCAAGCCGCCGCTTGGCCTCGGGTCCGCCAAGACGCACCTGTTTCGCGGCGCGGTCGATCATCCCTTCTACCGATTGCAGATCGGCCAACATGAGCTCGGTATCAATCGTTTCGATATCTCGGAGCGGATCGACGCTTCCTTCCACGTGGACGACGTTTTCATCCTCGTAGCATCGCACGACGTGCAGAATGGCATCGACATTGCGCAGATTGCCGAGGAACTTGTTGCCCAACCCCTCGCCCTGAGAAGCGCCGCGTACCAGGCCCGCGATATCAACCAGTTGAAAAATGGCGGGGACGATCTTCTCGGTTTCGATAAACTGGTTGATCGTTGCGAGCCTCGGGTCGGGGATCGCCACGGCGCCAATGTTTGGCTCGATCGTGCAAAACGGATAATTCTCACTGGCGATGCCCGCCGACGTCAGCGCGTTGAACAACGTGCTCTTGCCGACATTCGGTAAACCGACGATTCCTGCTTCCATAATCCTGCAACTTGAGTGCGATGTGCGATATCCAACACGAACGAAAGAGTATAACCGCTCGGCGTTCCACGGGCGATATCCGGCGGTTTCGCACTTTCCGAGGCGTGGGCGGCATTGGCGAGTTCGCTGTTCTTCGGCGATTTCGCATAGCCCGAATCGTGCATTCACGCAATAATGCAACGCGGGGAGGTTCCCTGCATCGCCCGCGTGCGGAGCCGAGTTGGCCCTTGCCGCGGGAGTTTCGCATCCAGAGAGTGAGCGGTCGGTCCGATCGAAAGTTCCATGATTCGAACACAGTGGAAGATGGTGGTGGGGCTAGGGTTGTTGCTGGTTGGCGCGGGGACCACGGCATTCGCGGAAAACGAGGGGCAGGAGGAACTCGATAAGGCGACGCAACTCAAAGTTACCGCCGAGTCGTTGAACGACTTGAACGAAGTGATCGACCACGCCGATACGGCACTGGAAAAAGGGCTGGATGCCGAGAACAAAGAGTATGCCGAGAACCTGCTTGTTTCCACGTTGGTACAGCGTGGTCAGCTCTTCGCGGCGAACGTGTTCAACGTTCGCGCACAAGACCCACAGCCTGGGCTGCGGATCATGCAGCTTCGGCAGTTTGCCATTTCCGATTTGCAGCGTGCCGTGGGCATGAAGAACGACTTGATTGAAGCCCACTTGTTGCTCGCCAAGCTGCAATTGCCTCCGATGGGCGATGCCTCGGCGGCCCGGCGTTCGCTCGGGCAGGTCATCCGAATGGAAAAGGCGACGCCCGAACAGAAGGCCGAGGCCTACGCGCTTCGCGCCCCCATCCAGAAAGAGGACTCGGATCGGTTGAGCGATTTGGACAAGGCGATCGAGCTTCAGCCCGAACGAGCCGAGTACTGGCGTCAGCGCTCGGAGTATTTTTACGGCGCGAAATCGTTCGACAAGGCCTTGGCCGATATCGACCAATCGCTCAAGCTAGAGCCTGACCATGCGAGCCTGCACGAAGTGCGTGGCATGATTCTGTTGGGGCAAGAGAAGTTCAACGAGGCGCTTGGCAGCTTCGACCGCGCGAGCGAGTTGGAGCCTCTTTCCGCCAAACCCTACGAACGTCGTGGCGAGCTTTTCCGCAAGCAGGGCGACGAGAAGAAAGCGCTCGAACAGTTGAGCAAAGCACTCGATCTATCGCCCAACAACTTTGCGACACGAATCATCCGAGCAAGCGTTTATTACGAGCTTAAGGAGCCTGAAAAAGCGCTCGCGGATATCGAGGAGGCCATCAAACTTCAACCGGCGTTTGTGCATCCTCACTTGATGAAAGCCGAACTGCTGGCGGCCGACGGGCGAGTGGATGATGCGATACGCCACTTGGAGAGCTTGATGCCCGCCGCGGCGGATAACGACGAAATCTTGCTTCGTTTGGGCACTTTCTACGTGGTTGCGCATAAGTCGGAGAAGGCGATCAAGGTTGCGGACAAGTTGCTATCGAAGGATGCCGACAACCTGGCCGCGTTGCGATTCCGTGCCGATGCCTATCTTGGCTTGGGAAAACATGCCGAGGCCATTGCCGATTTCGAAAAGGCACTTGCCCTGGACGACAGCGACGAGGGCGTGCTGAATAACCTAGCCTGGGTGCTTGCCACCTCGCCCGACGACAAAGCGCGCGACGGCAAGCGAGCGATTGAATTGGCAACCAAGGCGGCCGAGGCCACGAAATACGAAACGCCCCACATTCTCAGCACGTTGGGAGCCGCTTATGCCGAAACAGGCGATTTCGAGAATGCCAAGAAATGGGCTGAGAAGGCCGTCGAACTCGCGCAACGCGAACACGACGATGCCCAGGGCAAACCCGAGGAAAAGCAAACACTCGATCGATTGAAGACCGATCTGGAACAGCTCAGCAAGGAATTGGAAAACTATCAGCAAGAAAAACCAACCCGCGAGCGCCAAACCGGCGGCGAGCCAACCCAGCCTAGTGAACCGGAAGACGCGGCAAAGAATGGCCAACTCAGCCAGCCGCTCCACGTTCGCGTTGGTTAGAGCCCCCAGGAACGCTTCTTCGCAGTTCGCTCAATCTGCCTTTCACTGAGTAGCCGCGACGCGAAGGCTCGACGCAGCGGTGCGGAGCAACGCCAGTCGCCTTCAATGAAAGAGCGCGACCGTGCGCCCCGCGTCCGATCAGCCCTTTCTCACTCACCTAAGTGGGAAGTAGAATGCTGGAATCGGTAAACGAGGCTTGAGCATCCAGCCGCAACCGCCGACTTCCGTCGGCGGCTATTTCCCGCCCTGCTCCCGCCCCCCGCATCCTGCATCCCGCAACCTCCGCCGCCATGCCCCGCGATTTCCTTCAAGACGCACGCAGCCAGTACGACGTCGTGGTCATCGGCAGCGGCCTGGCCGGCTTGACGGCGGCCAACGTGCTGGCCCGCGCCGGCCGCAGCGTTCTGCTCGTCGAACAGCACTACAAGCTCGGCGGCATGGCCACGTGGTTCAAACGCCCCGGCGGCCACATTTTCGATATTTCGCTCCACGGCTTCCCCTACGGCATGGTGAAGAGTTGCCGCCGCTACTGGACCCAACAAATCGCCGACTCCATCGTGCAGCTCAAGAACATTCGGTTCGATAACCCGATGTTCTCACTCACCACGACGTTCAACCGCGACGACTTCATCCGCCTGTTGACGACCGAGTTCAAGGTTGCCCCCGAGGCCGCCACCGCGTTCTTCGATACGGCCCGCGGCATGAACTTTTACGACGATCAGCGGATGACCACTCGCGCGTTGTTCGACAAATTCTTTCCCGGTCGCGAAGACGTGATCCGCCTTCTCATGGAGCCAATCACCTACGCCAACGGCAGTACGCTCGAAGACCCGGCCATCAGCTACGGCATCGTCTTCTCAAATTTCATGTCGAAGGGTGTGTTCACGTTCGAAGGCGGTACCGACAAGCTCATCGCGCTCATGGAGGCCGAACTTCGCAAGAACGGCGTCGATATTTGCATCCATTCCGATGTCACCCGCATCGATTGCCGCGGCGGCCAGGTTCGCGCGGTCGAAGTGAATGGCCGCACGATCCGTTGCGGGGCCGTTCTTTCGAATGCCAACTTGCTCTCCACGATCTTTCGCCTCGTCGGCGAAGATTACTTCGATCGCACGTTCATCGACGAAGCCCGTGCCGTGCGTCTTAACAACTCGAGCACACAGGTCTACATGGCGCTCAAGCCAGATGAACGGATCGACGAATCGACGGGCGACCTGCTGTTCAGCTCGACCGCGCCCCTTTTTCGCACCGAGATGCTGTTAAGCCGCGAGATCACGAGTCGCACGTATTCGTTTTACTACCCGCGCACGCGGCCGCAAGGCCGCCCGCGGTGCCTCATCGTTTCCAGCACAAACGCCAACTTCGACGATTGGAACCGACTTACTAAGGAAGAGTACGAGGCCAGCAAGCAGGACCTCATCGAAACCACGCTCGATGCGCTGGAGAAGTACGTGCCGAACGTCCGTGGCCGCCTGGCCCACGTGGAAGCCTCGACGCCCGTCACGTTCCACCATTACACAAAGCACATCAACGGCGCGAGCTTCGGCACCAAGTTCGAAGGCCTTGCCGTGAGCCGGGCCTTGCCGCAACAAATCACCGGCCTGTACCATGCCGGTAGCGTGGGCATCATCATGAGCGGCTGGCTCGGGGCCATGAACTACGGCGTCATCGTGGCCAACGAAGTCGATAGCCAATTGATGACCGCCGCACCCCAACCCCCCACTTTTCCCTCGGTGATTTAGGAAACCGCGAATGAACGCAGATGAACGCGGATAAGCCAAATCCAATCCGCGTTCATTTGCGTTGATCCGCGGTTGATACCAATGTCCTTAGAAGCCATCAAGTCCGCCATCCCGCATCGTGAGCCTTTCTTGCTCATCGACGAGATTATTGAGCAGACGGCCGGCCAGATTGTGTGCCGCAAAACGTTCACGGGCCGCGAGTTTTGGTACGCGGGCCACTACCCCGATTTTCCGCTTACGCCGGGTGTGCTGCTGTGCGAAGCGGCCATGCAGGCCGGGGCCGTGCTGCTCGCCCGGGTCGTGGCCGATAACCCCGACCGCGTACCGGTTGTCTCGCGGATGAACAACGTTAAGTTTAAAGCGATGGTGAGGCCGGGCGATACCGTCTTGCTTGATGTTTCGATCACCGAGCAGATGGCCGGCGCGTACTTCATGAATGCGAAAGTCTTGCTGACCGGCAAGCCCGCCGTCACCTTCGATTTCGCCTGTAAAATGGCCCCCCGCTTGTAAGGCCAAGAAGGTTTCCCTCACCACGGAGAAGCTGTGATTTTTTCGAAAGCGGGCACCGGTATCGGTACAAGTGGCAAAGATAACCGGTTAAAGCAGCGGCCTGGCGGCCGCCGCTAACTCGAATGAACATTTCATCACAAGCTCGGAGCGTTCGGAGACACGGAGGAAGCAAAGAAGCGGAATTGGTCATTGCAAAGTGGTCATTTGTCATGGGCCATTTCCGAAATGACAAATGACCAATTTGCAATGACAACTCTTATCCACGCCTTGCCTATCTAGCCGAGCCGTTTCGGCTTGGTCGTTCTTCGTTGTCATGCCTGTAAGAAATGGCGACAAAGAACGGCCCAAGTTTTTCTGCCCTTCGAGTTCTTCGTAGCTCGGAAGCTCGCGACTGTTGAACTATGGCTTTGCGTTGGCCGGCTCGGCGGAAGGGCGCTGCACTGGCTTGTCTTCCGATTTCGCCAGTTCGGCGGCGGCCAGTTCTTTGCCGGCGAGCAGGGCCTCGATCTGTTCGGTAAGTAACTGGCCCAAATTGGGGCTGAACCCCACGTGGACCACCTGGACCTTGCCATCGGTACCAATAAGCAGCGTCTGCGGAATCCCTTCGACCTTGTACAGTTCAGCGATCTTGCCATCTGTGTCTAAGGCGACGGGAACATCCATCTTCGCTTCGGTCAGAAAGGTCTTAATAACATCCGCCTCTTCGCCGGCATTCACGGCATAGAACACCAGTCCTTTCTCTTTGAACTTCTTGGCAACCTCATCGACTTGCGGCATGGCTTGCACACAGGGGCCGCACCACGTGGCCCAGAAATCGAGCAGGATCACCTTCTTGCCCACCAGCGGTTTGAGGTCAATCGCCTTCCCATCGATATCGATCGTGGCGAACACCGGCGCGGCATTGCCCAACAGCGGATGAGCCGGTTCGGGCGGCATGATCGTTCGATACTCCTGGGCGCCTGGCGGCGGCGAAAACGTGAAATCGGACGCCGTGAATTTTGGCGACGTATTCCAGTCGTTCATAGTTACGGCATAGCTCATCTTCACGCCCTGGGCGTCTGGCCCTGCGCCAGCCAATTGTTTGGAAAAGTCGAGCGTAACCTTTCGCGGTACAGGCTGTTTGCCAGCTTCGATCCAAATATCCCAATCGAGGCTCTCCTGCGTAAAGCGGAGGTGATGGCACATGACTTCAGCCGCCTTCTCGTTTCTGATATTCTCCTGACCGAGATACTTCGAACCAGTGACACCTTCCAGGAGCGACTTGGCAAGGGCCTCGCTGGAAGTCGGGATGAAATTGCCTAGGGGGCCGGCCATCGAAAGCAGAGAAGAGTCCTGCTGGTCGGCTAGACCCGCCAAGTCGGTTGGAGCCGGCCCCACAACGTAGCGTTTTAGGGTGGGCAGGCACTGCCACAGTTGTTTTCCATCGCTTACGACCGTCATTTGCATCGGGCCTCCTTCGGCGATTACTGCCAGCCGATTGGGCTTCTCGATGCGAATCGAGGTCTTCATCTCTTGCTTGTTTTGAAACATTGCGGAGTTGATCTCCATGATCGCTTCGACACGGCACGAGATCGCTTGCGGTTCGCAAACCTGATCGGCCATCTTCCGCAACATTTCCTCGGGCTTCACCTTGGGTGCGTCGGCCGATGTGGCGGGCGGGGTCGTGGCGGCGGCCTCAACGGGTTGGGCAGGCGCGGCGGCTTCGCCAATGGCTCCCGCGACAATCGCCCAAATCAACACCCAAACCAATGTTACGAGCGCACTGAATCTTCGCATGGCTCTGTCTCCGAGTTGAGATACCGTATTGCCAGAACATGACGCGCTGCGCGCATCGAAGGGTAAAGGCGTTGGCCGTTCAACCGATCAGCCGCTGCACGCTGTCGATGAGCCGATCCATGGGGAATGGTTTGCGAATGTAGTCGTCGACGCCCAGCATCTCGGCATACGCTTTGTGCCGCGTGCCTTCGTTGGCCGTGATCATGATCACCCGCATGGGTGTGTCGCGGGTCCGACGCATTTTTTCAAGGACGAGGAAACCGCTCCGCTTGGGCATCATCATATCGAGAATCACCAGATCGGGGTTCTCGCGTTCGGAAAGAGCAAGCCCTTGGTTGCCATCCCGGGCGACGAGCACCGTGTAACCGTTAGCTTCGAGGGCCAGCCGCAGCGACTCGATAATCTCCGCATCGTCGTCAACCAGCAGGATTCGCTTCCCCGATTTTTGACCGCTATCTTTAGCCATGTGTATCTTGTTAGGATGTTGAAAATCAAACGGAATACGATCCCCCGGGCCACGCAAACCGCGTAGCCGCTTGGCCCGCGAAACCGTGTCGGCTCATGGCTCGTCCAGCAAACACCTGGCCGAGCCCACCGCAATGGTTAATCCACGAATAATAGTCCTTTATCGTTACCGATCTATCCCCGGTTTGCAACCGCAGAGTATCTGATGGCCAAGACTCCGGAGAAATCCCCAAGTTCCGCACACCCCCGCATGAAGGTTCTCCCCGCTCCGGTGCTGTCGTATCGACCACGCGACCCGAAGCGTTTTCACCCTGGGATTGCACTTGTGGGTTGCGGCGGTATTTCGGCATGGCACTTGCGCGCCTACCAGGCCGCCAAGTATCGCGTGGTTGCGCTGTGCGATGTCATGCTCGATCGCGCCCGCGAACGTCGCGATGAATTTTTCCCCGATGCCTTGGCCACCGATAGTCTGCACGTGGTGCTCGCTCGCGACGACGTGCAGGTGGTCGATATCACCACGCATCCGCTCGAGCGGCCGCCCCTTGTCGAAGCCGCCTTGCGTGCCCGCAAACACGTGCTCAGCCAGAAACCGTTCGTGATCGATCTCGACGTGGGCCTTCGGCTTGCCGACCTGGCCGATGAAATGGGCGTCCGCCTCGCTGTTAACCAGAACGGCCGCTGGGCGCCTCACTTCAGCTACATCCGCGAAGCCGTCGTTGCCGGCTTATTGGGTGCGGTCGACTCCATCCACTGTGGCGTTCACTGGGATCACAGTTGGGTTCAAGGAACGGCGTTTGAATCGGTGCGGCACCTCATTCTGTACGACTTCGGCATCCACTGGTTCGATTTCGTCCGAACGCTCATGGGCGAACAATCGCCACGCCGCGTGTTCGCCTCGATGACGCGGTCGGCCACACAAGCCATCGACCCCGCGCTCATGGCCCAGGCCATCATCGAATACGATTCCACACAAGTGACGCTCGTGTTCGATGGCTTCACACGATTCAACCCCATCGAGCATACGCTCGTTTCCGGCGATCGCGGCATCCTCCGCAGTGCCGGGCCCGATAGCAAAACTCAACGCGTGGAACTTGCGATGGCCGATGGCGTTTCGAGACCTCGTCTCAAAGGCAAGTGGTTTCCCGATGGCTTTCACGGCACGATGGCTGAGCTTCTGTGTGCAATCGCCGAGAACCGCGAGCCAACGCACAGCGCACGCAACAACCTGGCCAGCCTCTCACTCTGCTATGCGGCCGTGGCAAGCGCCGAACGCGGCGAAGCCGTCGTCCCCGGTACCGTGCGACAACTACCGCAAGGGTGAATAGAATACGGAATCCGCGAGAAGACGGGGTCAAAATCCCATCGCGGCCAGGGCGTTGGCCACTTTGCCGACCGCTTCGGAAAGTTGTGGGTGGTCCGCTTCAAACTGGAGCAGTAAATTCTTTAGGCCGTGGGGTGCCGACTCATTGGAAGCTTGTTCGGTGTTCGGACCCGATTCCAGCGATTGACGCAGCCCTTCCGCGAGACGCCGCAACTCGGCGAGCATCTGCGGGTCCACTTCGCCAGCCTGTGCCACCTCGGCACGCAAAGCATCCAAAGATTCCAAGAGGTGCTTTTTTTCCATACTGGCAGCGTAACTAGTACTCACACGGGGAGCAAGTGCCAGGTGCGATCGTTGGTTCCTGCTCCCTCGCGTCCGATAGAACGCCTTCCCCACGGGAGGAAAACCAAACTCAAGCCAGCTGGGCACCTGGTACGAGCGTGAGCTTGTCATGAAGTTCCATGATCGACTGCACTTCGTCGCACATAGGGCTGCTGCCAAAGCTGCCGACGAACTCGCAAGTTGCAAACTGGTTAGCCAGATGGTGATAGGCTTCTTCCCACCGACGGTAGCGCTGCTCTTCCGAGGGCGAGCGCCAGGGGTATCGGGAAGGGGGGCGATCGGCGCCGCAACGCCAGTATTTGGCTGAAAGCCTGGCTCTAAAGCACTCCTGCAATTTGCAAAGCCGCGAGTAAAGCGGGTCGCTTCCGAAGGCGGATAAGATGCTGTGAGCACTCGCGCTCACCGGGTCAAACACATCGCTGGTGATAAGTAATCGATATCCCCAGGCCGTTCGGTACCCCCGCCCACCAATTCCTGGGCACTTTCTTACCACCTGCTCAACGTGCTCCATCAAGGGCGACTGGACCGAGGTCAGCGCGGGTTTTTCGCCGTTAAAAAAGCTCTTCCAAAGTTTGTGAATCGAAGTGATTGGAGAGAGCGTGCTAACGTTGTCGATGTCGATGAACATCACACGGGCACTGTTGAGTATCAGCGACCCGTAAGAGTTTCTGGTGATGACTGCCGTCAGGCCGTTCCTGCCAGAAATCTCTTGCAGAATCTCCTCGCGCACGGGCCGGTCGCCGTACCCATATTCGCCGTCGAACTCGCCTCGCTCGATCAAGGTGGCCAACCTTACAGCCGATTCTTGCGCGCGACGCGGCGCTTCTTCTTGACTTTCGTGCGAACCGCCATAGGCGCGCACTTTTTCCGATCGCTCTTGGTTGGGAATGTCTGCTTCAGCGCAAGCCCAGTACTTGAAGAACTTCACACTACCACCCGTGCGTGAAAGGGTTGATTGAGTAACTCGCCCTGCAAGCAGGAAGTTAGCCCGCATTTCTCACAATCAAAACCACGGAGGCACAGAGCCACGGAGAAAACCAGTAGCAAGTACCCCTACCACAATGAACAGTGGAAACACCCTGTCTCATAGCTACGGGCGATTGACCTTGCTTCAAACAATCTCCTGGCTTGTTCTCCGAGACCTCGGTGTGCTCCGTGGTGAGAAATCCGGGTTAGGTTCGCAAACAAAAAAAGCCCGCTGCAGCGCCTCGGGCGCGAGCGGGCCTAAGTAGATTGTACACCGCACTCTCCGGCAAACTCCGTTTGGTCCGAGAGAATCCAGTGGGACTGGTGGAAAGGCAGAAAGCCTACCAGCGCTTGCCGCCGCCACCGCCGCCGCCACGGCCACCGCCACCACCGCCGCGGTATCCGCCACGTCCGCCACCGCCACCGCCACCGCCGCCATTGGCTTTTGGCCGGGCTTCGTTGACAGTGATCGTCCGGCCGTCCACCTCAGCGCCGTTCAGGGCTTCAATCGCGGCGCGGGCCTCTTCATCATTGTTCATCGAAACGAACGCGAACCCGCGCGGGCGACCCGTATCACGATCCGTGATCACGGCCACTTCCGAAACCTGGCCATGGGCCCCAAACTCGGCCTGCAACGTTTCCTCCGTGGTTGAGAAGGAAAGGTTGCCAACATACAGCTTCATCGTACACAACTCCAAAACCTAGAACCCCGTTCAAAACACCGACGCCGGCTTTCGACGGTGAGCGTTTCCTCCCCCCGAAGAATTCGTTCGAACGCGGTTACAACAACTTCCACGATCGTTTTGGAGTCCTACAAGGTCACCAAACCATATCGGGAACGAGACTGACCGGAGCGCAAGTATAACGATTGGGGGGGGCCAGGTCTAACGAACTTGGGAAATTTTTTCGCAATTCTGCCATCTATGTTGTGGAAAGGTGGGTAATCTCTGCCGGTCCCGGCAGTATATCCCTTCCTCGCCCCGATAAAATAGGGTCTTACAAAGAGCAGATCGCAAGAAAACCTGGAATACTGCCGACCCGTTTCGGGGCGAAATAAATCGCAAGAATGGCGTGGGGCCTTAAATCGCACGTGGTTTCCCGTCCCATTGGGCCGGGCTATAATCCCCGAAATCGTTTGCTTCCACAGGCAGCAATTCATCCTAACAACCTGAATCGGGGCCCAAGCCAACCAATTTGGTGCGGCCGTCACTTAAGCAACTTTGCGGCTGGGCGGTTCCTGGGGTGGGAGCGATTCCTTGGGTTCTTTGTCGCGAAGGCCCTGCCAGTGCCGCCGCAGTTGGCGCCACGGTCGAAGCGTTTCGCGATATACCTTGTACAGCGGCGACCGATGCCACTCCTCGTGAAACTGCTTGAGCGGTACAAGTTCGGTTCGCAATCGACTGCATTCCTCTTCCACTTCGTCGGCATGCGCACGCAGGCCCGTCGTACTGCTTTCGAGTTGAAGAAGCATTCGTTCGAGCGCGGCGGCCCGCTCTTCGAGCCGCTCGACCGCGGGCTGCAGCTGCGCGGTATCGGCCTGAACTCCTACCAAGGCGGCATCTTGCTGGGCACGCAGCACATCGAACCTCGCCACATTGGCTTCGAGCATCGCTACCTTCGCCTGCAACTGTTCGATCTGGTACGTCGATTGCTCGGCCTCCTGCTTGCAACGCTCCCACTGACCGATAAGCCATCGCACGGTTTGTAAGCGATTCTCGTCGATTTCTTGCGTGTACTTGCCACGGAAGTGGTGATCGATCTTTGTGAGCATCTTCAAGATCGTGACAATCTTGTACTCGGTGCTTTTCTTCGAAAAGATTCCCCCCTCGTGAACGCGGTACGCCGACATTGGCTCAGGCAAATACCCAATGTTTCCGTGATCGGCGTTGAGCAAGTGGATCACCCAGTCGCCCACGATCACGTCGGAAAACCACTCAGGCAACTTCTCGAACAACCGGTTGCGAAACATGACCGACGCCGTGGCCATGAAGTCGCGTACGAATAAGTCGTAGATCGTGTACTCGTCCTTCGCCGCGAGGTCTTCGGGGAACAAGTGTGTCGGACGGCCATCGTCGTACTCGCACCACGCGGGGTGGAAGCACATGGCCCAATCCGGGCGCGCTTCGAGCGCATCCACTTGCCTTTGAAGTTTGTGCGAGGCAATCCAGTAGTCGTCACCTTCAAGGATCGTGACGTACGGCCCCCGACATTGCCCCAGCAAGTCGACCACGTTCCGACCGCCGCCCTGGTTGGTTTCCGCTAAACGCAGGCGAATCTTCTCCGGATGCCGTCGGGCCAACTCGACGACGATCTCCCGCGTTCGATCGGTCGAACAATCTTCGCCGATAAGAACCTCAAAATCGAAATCCGTGCGCTGCGAAAGCACACTTTCCACGGCCTGGGCAATAAAGGCCTCGTGGTTATAAGTGGGAATGCAGATGCTAACCTTCGGTTCATTCATGGCAGCAGTGCCGCAGGCGTTCTAGGCCCTGCGGTGATTGCTCTTTCCCAACACACAAGCGGCGAAGCGTACATGGACGCCTGGTAGACGGTCAACAGCAATCCCTTGCCCAGAAAAACCGAAAATCCGGTTCCTCGGCATAGCGCGAAGGCTGTTAACCAAAGCAGGGCAAAGCTCGAATCCTGCACATTTCAGCGCCACGAATAGCTCGTAAGGCACAACAAACAGCGAAGCGAGCCAGATTCTCTACCAAACCGCGTTGAACGCACTTACCCCCAGGCCCTTCCACAATAGGTCTGTCAATACAAATCGCCCACCTATCGTATGGCGGGGTACACTTCGGGGTTCCTCTCTTAAGCAAACCCCCAAAAGTAAAATAGTTGAACCCAATTGTTGACAGATTAGTTTCTCGGGTGTAAAGTGACGGGAATACAACCTATATCTCGATGCATTAATGCATTGCATGGGCCAAGAGAATTAAAGAGAAGGCCCCGCGATAGCTGTCGCGGGGTCTTTTTTTGTTTGCCAGGCATGTTTTGTTTCTGGGAGGTGTAAGTCCTCTGGGTGCCGTGATGACCGGAAGCTCAAGGCTAGGCAAGGGTGTCCGCCGCGAGGTGGGATCTGAAGGAAGCCGATGCCA
>JADZFK010000216.1 GCA_020849945.1 Pirellulales bacterium
CGCGGCAGCCCCTATGGCGAGACGGCCTGGAGCGATCGAACGGTGCGGCTCCTGGGCCTGGAATCAACCCAACGCCCTCTAGGAAGACCAAAAAAGAATAGAAACGGTTCCTGACACCTTTTCCGCCCGTGGGTCGTGTGGCCCCGGCGCACCAGCTACTTTCGCTGCAGAGGAAGTGGAAAGGCCGCCAAAGGCTGCTACTCGCTCGGCCCTCGCCAGTCCTCCCCAGCGGCATCTGCCCACCACCCACACGCTTTTGCCTCGTCGATAAAATGGATGCGTTGATGAAATTTTGCAAACAGTTCGAAGCGCAACCCACCACGCCCCCAACTGAATCCCGCCGACTGCTCGAAGCAATCCTTTACGTAGCCCTTGCACTGGCCAAACCCGTACCATTTTGGCGCGCACCAGGGTAAAAATCGATGATTTGGCAGGCCCTTTTTGCTTTGGCTCTGGCAAGCTTGACCGTCGTGGTCCACGCGATGGGTACGGTGGAGCTGGCGATTCCTTTTACGGGTGTGTGGAAAAGCAAGAATGATGCACAATATACTTCCAGTCCGGTGTGGGCGCTCACGCGTCTCGTAAGCGCGCTCCTCGTATTGCACCTTATCGAGATGGTCTTTTGGGCCGCGGCTTACACACTGGCAAATGTGTTTGGCGATTTCGAAACGTCTCTGTATTACTCGTTAAAGAGCTATACGACGGTCGGTTATGGCGATGTACTGCCACCCCCCCAGTGGCGATTGGTCGGACCGATCGAGGCGGCCGTTGGGGTGCTCATGCTGGGCTGGTCGACGGGAATTATTGTGGCGGCTGTCCAGCGAATCTACAACATGCGTTCGAAGTGATATTCTATTGGCTGCAAACTGTGCCGACCGGATTCATTTCTGAAATTTCGAGGTAGGCCCTGTGTCGAATCAAAAAGAACCGAGTGTGCCGACCAGTAACCCTGCCGGGAAATGGGCGACGTTGCTTCCGCCCACACGGTGGTTGCGGCAATACGAGCCCGCATGGTTCGCCAGCGACTTGATTTCAGGAGTAACACTCGCGGCGTATGCTATCCCGGTCGCGTTAGCCTATGCAACGCTGGCCGGTCTGCCACCCCATTATGGTGTGTATTGCTACCTTCTGGGTGGCATCGCCTACGCGCTCTTTGGCACGTCGCGTCAACTGGCTGTCGGACCGACCTCGGCCATCGCGATGCTTGTAAGCACGACGGTGGCCGGCATGGCTGGGAGCGATGCGGCGAGGTGGGCTGAAATCGCTTCGTTGACAGCGCTCGTGGTGGCTGTCTTGAGCGTTCTCGCTTGGCTGTTTCGCCTCAGCGGACTTGTGAACTTCATCAGTCAAACGATCTTAACCGGTTTCAAAGCCGGAGCCGCATTGACCATCGCCATGACCCAATTGCCCAAGTTGTTTGGCGTTGCTGGCGGCGGCGATAACTTCTTCGAGCGAGCCTGGGTTCTCGTTCGCCAACTCGGGCAGACAAATCTCGTAGTGTTAGCACTTGGCATTGTGGCGATCTTGATCCTAATCGTGGGCAACAAGTTACTTCCCGGCCGGCCCGTCGCGCTGGGCGTGGTGGCTTTGGCCATTTCCGCCGTGAGTGTGCTTGGTCTGGTGGATCGCGGCGTTTCTGTGGTTGGCGAGTTTCCTGTGGGGCTGCCGAGTTATTCCTGGCCATCGCTACGCTTACGCGACGTAGATGGCGTCATTCCGCTTGCCGCGGCGTGCTTCCTGTTAGCATACGTCGAAGGAGTCTCGGCAGCCCGCACTCTGGCCGACAAACACGGCTACAAAATCGACCCGCGACAAGAACTGTTAGCGCTTGGTGCCGCTAACTTGAGCGTCGCTTTCTTTCATGGCTTTCCGATCGCTGGTGGGCTTTCACAATCATCCGTTAACGACAAGGCGGGCGCGCGGAGCTCCCTTTCCCTGGTTGTTGCATCGGTGACCATCGGGGTCTGCCTATTATTCCTAACAGGCCTGTTGAGCAATTTGCCGAATGTAGTTCTTGCGGCAATCGTGCTTGTGGCCGTGCGCGGGCTGTTCGACGTGGTCGCGTTGCGGCACCTTTGGCAGGTAAGCCGCTTCGAGTTCAGCATTGCCCTCGTTGCACTGATCGGAGTCTTGGTGCTCGGTATTCTTAAGGGTGTGCTGGTCGCCGTCATCGTTTCGGTGCTTATGCTGATCGCGACGGCTGCACGGCCCCACGTGGCATTTCTAGGGCGCATCCCAGGTTCGAGACGCTATTCCGACCTGGCGCGGCATCCCGATAATGAGCCCATTTGCGGCGCATTAATCTTTCGAGTCGAAGCATCCTTGCTTTATTTCAATATCGAGCATGTCCGTAACCGAGTGTGGGAAGAAGTCAGCAATGCGGACACGCTTCGTGTGGTGATCTGCGATTTGTCGAATTCGCCCTACATCGATGTGGCCGGGGCTGACATGCTCGCAGGGCTGCATCAGGAATTCGAGACCCAGGGAGTGCGGCTGCGGATTGTAGAAGCGCACGGAAAGGTGCGCGACCTGCTACGCGCCGAAGGGCTGGAGGAACAAGTCGGATATTTCGGACGCCACATCTCGATTGACCAAGCCATCAGTGAATTTGACGAAGAATCGGCGAGTGAGGCTGAGCGTTGAACGTAAGATCCGTGTTTCGTTGTCTCATCGCGCGAGACAAACTAGGTAGCCAGAACGCAGAAGTGCAGGGGGCATTCCTTAGGAACTGGACTTTTGCATTTTCGGATTTCAAGGCCAACTTGTTTTGTATCGATTCGCCCGTGTACCCGATGCCGTGCTGCATGCAGTGATAGCAATACGATCGGTTGTGGTTGATTGGGAGTTTTCGAGATTCTGTACGTGGAGGGATCTTGCGGAAGCATGGCGGGTGCATACGCATTGAAACGATGGCTTACCAAGCACAGCTTGTCTTCTCCGGGTTTTTCGTGGTTCATTGTTGTGAGCGTGAAAAACTGGGCGTCCACGAGCCATGCGAATTGGCTCCCTCAAATCCAATAAACTACATGATTTCCAGGCCCAATCGGTCTTGAACTTCAAATTTGCAAAAGCCCAGTTAGGAAGTGTTTACCCTCCTGCGGTTCATTCGGACCAAACAAAGGGGACGCAGCTCGATTCCCTTGATAACCAATAATCAACATCCCTATAAATGGTCATTCCACGCCACGCGCGGCCGCGTGACGGAGACCGAGCAGAGCCATCAAGAGCCGTCACCAC
>JADZFK010000217.1 GCA_020849945.1 Pirellulales bacterium
CGGCCCCGCTTGGAAGCACTCCCCGTTTGAAAAACGCAACGGCCCAGGGGGTGCGGCTTGGTTGGTTTCTCGTGCTACACTTGATTCATGGTCGTTGTACGGCGCAGTTTCTGGGGGGCTGTTCTGGGGTGCATCGCATTTTGCGCGCGGCTAGAGGGAGCTGGGCCACGGCCTGATGGAACGCTGCGGGTCGAAGTCGTCGATCGAGAAACGGGGCAACCCGTCGCGGCGCGGATGCATCTGAACGCGGGGCGATTGGCATCGCCTGGTGTGGAGACGAAGGCACGGGCCAAGCGGCCGGTAAAGTTGATGCTGCCAGGGTCGGCTGAGTTCGGCGGACATTTCTACCTCGATGGCACGGCGAATCTGCCGCTCAAGGTTGGCGTCTATTCTTTCGAGCTGGAAGCTACGCCCGAGTATCTGCACCAGACGGGGCAGTTTCAGATCGAGCGGCACGCCGACGACACAAAACGGATCGAGATGCGTCGGTTTGCCGACCTTGCCCAAGAAGGATGGTTTGGCGGCGATGTGGAATTCAAACGCGCGCCCAAGGACTTGCCCCTGATCCTACGGGCCGAAGGCCTGCAAGACATTCAATTCGCTCGATTTGCCCACCCGCTTATCGACGCCGATTCAACGGCACATCGGCGCGGTACAGCAAACGGCGTGGCAAACAGAAGCGACGCTGCGGCGGAAGAATCAACTGATTTGAAGGCCGATGCGGGCATCGCCACGGTGCCCTACGCTTGGAATCTGCCAGTTTGGATGGCCCACGACGAGTTGAGCGCAATCGAGTTGATCCATCGTCATTCGTTGCGCGAAGGCGTCGAGGATGACGAGAAGGACGGCCGACCTCGTGACCCTTCGCTCTATCCTGGTTCACGTGGCAACGGCCGCTGGTCGGAAACGGTATATTACCACGTGTTGAACTGCGGATTTCATGTTCCGCCGGTGGCAGGCAGTGGTTCTGGCAACAACAAGAACCCGGTCGGCACGAACCGCGTGTATGTCTACTGCGGCGAGAAGTTTACCCCAGAGGCGTGGTGGGAGGGGCTGCGGGCGGGTCGCGTGTTCGTAACGAACGGGCCGCTACTAAGGCCAACCGTGCAGGGTGAATCGCCCGGTTACGTGTTTCACATCGAGCCGGGGCAGCCGCTCTCGCTGGAGATCGGTTTGAACTTGGCGACCCGGGTGCCGGTCGAGTATCTGCAAATCATCAAGAACGGAGACGTGGCAGCCGAGGTCCGACTGGCCGACTGGAAAGACCGCAAGGGAAGACTTCCGCCCCTCGGATTCGACTCCCGTGGCTGGTTTCTGGTAAGGGCCGTCACAAATAGCACCAAGACGTACCAATTCGCCTCCTCAGGCCCGTACTATGTGGAGTCGGCAAGTGGGCCTCGCATCAGCAAAGCGAGTGTGCGGTTCTTCCTGGACTGGATCGCGGCCGCTGAAAAGCACCTACGCAATCGCACAGACTTGGCCGAAGAGACACGGAACGAGTTGCTCGCCAGACACTCATCGGCCCGCGAATTCTTCATCTCGCTCTTGAGCAAAGCCAACGCGGAATAATATTCGCGGCATCGCGATTCGCTGAAGTGACCTCCAAACGTGCGCGAGAAGATGAACCTGGGGCCTTGCCGGGCGACGAACGATTGGCAGCCGCCGGCGGAAGCCGACGGTTTCGCCGGCGCGCAACCGCCGACTTCCGTCGGCGGCTAACGAGATGGCAGCGGGAGAAAACTCCGCCACTCCCGCTTGCTTCACCGCACTTCAAGCATTCGTTCGAGAGCCACGAGCGACCACCGCGCCGTCTCCTCGTCCACCTCGATCACATTGACGGCCGTGCCCGCGGCGAGGTTTTCCAAACTCCAGCACAGGTGGGCAAGGTCGATGCGGTACATCGTGGCGCACATACATACGACGGGCGAAAGAAAGTGAATCTCCTGTTCGGGATGCTGCTGCTTCAGACGGTTCACCAGATGCAACTCGGTGCCGATGGCCCATTTGGTGCCGGGGGCGGCCGCTTCCACCGTCTTGATGATCTTGCTCGTCGATCCCGATTCGTCTGCAAGCTCGAACACTTCTTGCGGGCACTCGGGGTGAACAATGATCTTGATGCCGGGATACTTCTGGCGGAACATCCTCACATGCTCGGGGCGAAACATCTGATGTACACTGCAGTGCCCCTTCCACAAGATGACCCGGCTCGCGGCGAGTTGTCCCGCGGTGTTGCCGCCTAGCGCGGGGGCATACGGATCCCATACCGGCATCTCATCGTTCCGCACTCCCATGCGGAACGCCGTGTTTCGGCCAAGGTGTTGATCGGGAAAGAACATGACCCGGCGAGTTCGTGCAAAGGCCCATTCAAGCGCGGCCTTGGCGTTCGATGAAGTGCAAACAATGCCGCCGTGCCGACCGACAAACGCCTTCAGGCTCGCGGCCGAGTTGATGTAGGTGACGGGCGTCAGGTCGGCCGTTTCCAGCACATCGCCCAATTGATCCCAGGCATCTTCGATCTGATCGATCGCGGCCATGTCGGCCATCGAGCAGCCCGCGGCCAGGTCGGGCAGAACGACCGGCACCCGACGGCCGGTTCGCTCGGCCAGCTTCTCCGGTCGATTGGCCAGGATGTCGGCCGTTTCGGCCATGAAGTGAACGCCACAGAACACGATGGAGCGGCAATCGCTGCTGCTCGCCGCGTTTTGGCTTAGGCCGTAGCTATCACCGCGAAAATCGGATAGGGCAATGACCTCATCCTGCTGATAGTGGTGGCCCAAGATGAGCAACTCACGGCCTAGCGATTCGCGCACCGCCTGGATTCGGGAAATCAACTCGGCATCGGCGAGCGATTTGTACGGCTTGAGTTCGAGTACAGGCGAGGGTGAACTTAGCATAAGGGGCATCTAACGGCTCCAATCTCGACACACAACAATTGATCTCCTCACGTTGCTACCCAACGGGATTGCCATGATAGCTTCGCACCCGACTGAAAACACCTTGCCCGCGTCCGTGGGACAGAGCCGTGCAATGATTCACTCTGGGTGGGCGAGCAGGTAGGTCCCGCGAGCCGAGCGGGACACGGAATTACCAAGTCCGTATCCACTTTCACGAAATGTGCCATTCGGCTCGCGGCACCCACTTCTTTACCCAAAGTAAAATACGGATCGGCCCTGCGTCCGGGGGACGCCCCGATAGCACCCTGCGTGATTGATTTCATTATACGAAAAGTGCCCCGCTCGAGCGAATGCTTGCGAGAGTTTGCACGCTAGGGAAAGATTGCGGCCCGGTTTGGTCGATAACCAATAAGCGCTACGTGTTTCTCCAGCCTACCAGCACGGCTGATATACGGAATCATGGCCGAGCCCTCTCTCGAAAACGCGAACCAGCCTGATGCCCCAGGGCCAAGCGGCATAGCTACCCCCGCCGGCAGCGGCGATGCCGGCGGTAGCGCCCCTGCCGCGGCCGTCCAGGAAACCGGCACTTCGCCGAAAATCAGTCGCAAAGACTACACGCGTAATTTGCTGGCGATCGAAGTTCCCGTGCTAGTGACGCTTGCATCTCAGCGAAAAAACATTCGCGATATCGTCGGGTTAGGACCAGGGTCCATTGTGAAGTTCGGCAAGACCTACGGCGAACCTCTCGACATCTCCGCGGGGGGCCGAATCATTGCCCGGGGAGAAGTCGTTAAGGTGGGCGACAAGTTCGGCGTGCGCGTAAGCTCGCTCGTCAAATAGAGTGCACCGCAGTATCCGTTGCCGCGGCTTGTGATAGGCAAACCAAGGCCTTTGCTACACGTCGCCGCCTTCTCCCGAACCACCGTTCGACACGGGCACAAGGTCGGGAGATCGAAGAGATACGTGCCGCGAGGCCCAAGCGGCAAGTTGTTCGCGGTTGATCTTGGCATTGTGGCGGATATCTACGGGCAACGTCGGATGATCCAAGAAATACCGGAGCGAGCGCGTCATCGCGTGATCCTGGGCAAGTGCGAGGAGCTGGTCCCGCGAATTCGCCATGCGCGACTTCCATTCGACCACCACGACCGGAACTTGGCACCCGCGAGGCCCAAGGCCAACTAAGGCCGAACGTCGCACGGCTGGATGAGTGTTGATGATCGCTTCGACACACTCGGTGTAGAGCGGGCCGTTGCCCGTCTCCACACGCTGCGACTTGCGGCCACAGTACCAATAGCGGCCCTCGGCGTCGAAGTACCCTACGTCGCCCGTGCGATGCCACGCCGCGATTGGCAATTGGGGATCGCGGTTCGCGGAGCACGGAGCGGAATCCCGCGGTCCACAATCTGCAATCTTCGCCAGCGGGTTCGCTTCGATTCGCGTGACATAAGCGGGCGATACTTGCGGACCGCGGACAATCAACTCGCCGATCTTACCGACCGCCACTTCGTCGGCAAGAGCCAGCGATTCGATGGGTTCATCGGTGATGCGAATGATCTTCCACTCAATCGAGTCGAATTTGCGCCCCACGCAAACGCCGGCACCAGCGTTGGTTCGCTCGGCGGTGTCGCCCAGCACCTCGGCCGCCTCAATCGTGGCGATCGGCAGGCACTCGGTCGCGCCGTAAGGCGTGTGCATTTTTGCGTTCTCTGCCACACAAACCAGCGTCGAACGCAACACCTTGGCCGGCACCGGCGCGCCGCACGAAAACACGTGCCGCAACGAATCGATGCGGCGGCCAGCTCCACAGCAATGTTCGCCCAATATCCGCCACACCGCGGGCGATGCAAAAGCCTGCGTGACCTGCCAATCGCGTGCAGCGCCTAACAGCTTGGCTGGATCTGCCGAAGCTGGCCGCGAGAAATCCATCTCGGGCAGCACGGTCGTCACGCCCATCGCCGAGTTGAACAGAGCAAACAATGGGAAGCACGCCAAATCGATACCACCAGGACCCAGACCGTATTTCGATTGAATCTCGGCAACCTGCGTATCGAACATCTGCTGGGTATAAAGAACGCCCTTGGGAACACCGGTGCTGCCCGAAGTGAAGATGATCGCGGCAGGGTCGCCGGCCGAGGTTTCGGCAGGTCGCGATGCCTGCGATCGGGCGAGCGAAGAAAGTTGAGCCAGCGTGATGCCACGCCAGAACCAGCGTCGGCCGAGCGTCACGTTCCACTTCGCGAGCGGAAACCTGTGCCGCCAAAGCACACGAGCAGCCTGTGCGAGGCCAATCGCCACGAACCCTTGCGGCTCTGCCTCGGCAAGGCAGCGAATCAAGTTGCGGCGGCCCATGCCAGGATCAACGAGAACGATGACCATGCCCGCCCGCAACAGGCCGAACACCAGCGCCACAAACTCGATACCGGGGCGAACGAGAAGTGCCAAGCGCGTGGCCGGTGGAACTCCCCAGGCAGCCAATCCGGCGGCAATGCGCGTGGCCTCGGCATCAAGCTCCGCGAATGTGGCCGTGGCATACTGTCGGCCCGACTCTCCACACCTCGCGCGGGACCAACCATACGACCACTTGCGCGGGCAGGCTACCGCAATCGCCTCGGGCATCTGTTCGGCAATTCGTGTAAGCCGATCGGCCACGTTGAGCCGCGGCGCAGAATGAGCAGATTGAACGGAGGGCAATTGAGGCATCCCTTCGAGTGTAGAAGGATGCACGCCAGGCCACAATGGACCGCTGGGCCAAGGCTATTTTTCAAGCAGCAAGGATTATGGCCAATAATAGAAGCAGATAAACGCAAATGAAGGCAGACAGGCGGAGCCAATTCAGGAGAAAAGGCGGAAGATGGATTCCTGTAGTTGATTTGCGTTCATCCGCGTCTATTTGCGGCGGCATTTGGTCTCGGCGGTGAAGATTACTTCTGTGCC
The DNA here is from genome assembly GCA_020849945.1 of Pirellulales bacterium. Lineage (GTDB taxonomy): Bacteria > Planctomycetota > Planctomycetia > Pirellulales > Lacipirellulaceae > JABDGM01. The sequence continues at coordinate 5,829 of JADZFK010000217.1, forward strand.
GTTGGCTTGGCCAATTCAACTCGTTCGATCGACGCCAAATGCCCATCGTAGCAGGCACCGCCGACGACCATCAAACCGTCACGCGGCGCGGGCACAAGTTGATGGAAGAACCGTGGTGTTTGCAAACGGCCCACCTCTTCCCATGCGGTGCCATCGCCGTTTAATCGGTTAAGTTTGCCGCGGAATCCGCATACGTAGAGCCTGCCGTCCGAATTCCACGCGGAAACGCCAAACCCTGCCATTCCGGCGCCCGGCATCTTCGGCCCGCGCGACCACTCGCCCGATTGCGGATCGTACAGATCAACCTGCATCGAAACTTCTTCCTTGCTCGTCATCCCGCCAAGGGCAACCACTTTGCCGTTCCAAGTGGCGATGCCCAGCGCGCGCCGTTGGAACGGCGGTGTTGGTAGCTTTTCCCAGCCGGCTTGCGGATTGGAAAAATCGTAAACGAGGGCGTCTTGCTCCCAATCGCCCGGCGAACTGCCGGTAAGCCGCCAGCCGCCGACAACATACAACTTATCCCCCATCACCACGCCATTGTGCGACGAGCGGGCGGCGGGCAACGGCTCGAGCGACCGCCACTGGCTCGTGGCCGGGTCGTACTCGGCAAACTCAGCGGTCGAGTGCAGGTCTTCAGGGTCATCAACCGTGGCATTGCGGATATTCAAACCTCCCACGCGGTAGACTTTGCCGCCGTGCGAGATGAGCGGAAAACCTTGGAGTGGCATTTGCATGGGCAGTTCTTCCCAATCACTGCCCGCCGCCAAGCGAATGCGCCAAAAATGTTGCGAAAGGTTGGCGGCCGAGTGGACGTGCTCTTCCCCGGTATGCCCACCGTAAACATAAAGATACTCCCCGCACACCACGGCCCCAAAACTGGCTATTGGCTCGGGAAGTTCTGCAACGGGGGAATGTGCAGCGCCCCCCTCGTGCCGTTCCTGGGCTTGCGAGCCTTGCTTCGGCGCATCTCCGGTGGCACCTTCAGAAAGCTCGAAGGTCAGCGAGGCATAGTGAGCAGCGCCCGTGTACTTCTTGCCGCCGTGTTCGCCCGAGACATCCTTTTCGATGGTATTGGTAAGCAGCCCGACGAAACCACCGCCCTCCACGTTAAACGTGACGCGGCCATCGCCATCCGTTCTTTCGTAAGCGGGTTCCTCGCCTTTGAGGTAGATCGTGATATCCGCTTTGGGCAACGGCTTGCCGCCCCACAATACGGTCGCCACGACCTGCTTTCCTTTGATTTGTGGCACAATCTCCAAACGAAGCTCTTTGGAATGGCCAGCCGCATTGATCGCCTCGGCCGTGCGGCCACACACATGCTTGCTGTGATACTCCAGCAGCGAGGTGCCATACACACCGTACTGCTGATTCGTTTCGAGCGTAACCGCAGCCTGTTTGCCGAGCAGGCCTATCAACCCGATTCGCTCCTCGGTATCGATCGGTTTCAAGGCGACCTCGACCAACTTGCCGTCGGCCGAACGCGCCCACAGCTTCACACTCGCGAGCTTCTCGGGGAAGTGATAAGCCTCATCCGCCGGACTTTCGCCAAAGTACAACAGGCCGGCAGGTTGCCCCTCGTGGGTTATGCTCTTGACCCATAGGAAATGGGCGTGGCAACTGTTGCTGTTAATTAATGAGATGCCCGCTACAAAAACTACAAGACTAAGCCAACTGCGTAAGTTCATTTCGTTCTACCTGACGAGAAAATCCTTTTTGGATCGTTTTTCTGAAACTGCGATCCACCGGTTAAAGGCAAGCCGATTTCAGAAGATATGGTCGACTTGCTTCGGGTTGAGAAAATGCAGTCAAATGCTGGAGTTAATCAAGGGCAGCCTCGCTTTCCGGCCTTGTTCCGAACTTTCCCCCATTGCTATTTCGTCGGAGGTTAGCGCCACGAGTGTCGCGGCACTTTTGGCGTATGCTGGCACAACAACACGCAACTCTTCGGCGCAATACTTTCTGCACAAATCTACCATCTTCTCAGCAGCTGTACCATCGCCGCCAAGACTTGCGATTACAATATCCAATATGGCGACAACCCCGACAATCTCGAGGGGATGCGAGAATGGCAGAACATCATTCCGTGTACGTGGCTGGTGTGGAGAGTAATATAAAGATTACTCGTGTACTAGCTATCTTCTCCATTGTTGCCAGCGCCTTCTTGCGGCCCTTTAGGTCAACATTGGCATGAGACTGGGCGCGGAGAATGCGAGATTGAATTTGGTCGAACCGGGGGTGTTTGGCCATGTAACCTCCGCTGAAGAACTTGGACGTTTGGGCAGTATAGCATTTAACCAGATGCGTAAGAAGCCACTTGTCATGGATTCACGCAGCTTACGAATGCCTTGAGCAAGATGGCCGAAATGCTGACCTACAGCATCGCCATTACCAACATGTGCCACAACTTCGTTCGGGCCCACCAAGCCATTGGGTTTACCCCAGTTGTCGTGGCGGGAAGGGTAGTCGCAAGTGGAGAATCAAAGATAGGGCGGACCAGAATGATACCCCATTGTTCCAAGGAATATTTTCTTCAAACTGGCCCACTAATCCCGTGTGCCAATCCCTCCCGCCTGCGAAAGCGGTTTGGTAGCATGAACGCCGAAGATTACCGAGGTTTCCGATGTCGCTATCCCCCATGATGCAGCAGTACCACGAGGCAAAACGCCTGGCGGGCGATGCGCTGCTGCTGTTTCGCATGGGGGACTTTTACGAGCTGTTCTTTGAGGATGCGAAGATCGCCGCCCGGACCCTTGGCATTGCCCTTACCAGCCGCGAAAAAGGGGAGGACGCCGTCCCCATGGCCGGCTTCCCCTTTCATCAGCTCGATGCGTACCTGGCCAAAATCATTGCGGCCGGGCATCGAGCCGCCATTTGCGAACAGGTGGAGGACGCCAAGCAGGCCAAGGGGCTGGTGAAGCGGGAGGTAACCCGCATCGTTACGCCGGGCACACTGACCGACGACGCCTTGCTCGACCCGCAAAGAAGCAATTACCTGGCCGCAATTGCCTTCGCGCCGCGATCGGCGGGGCAGGCTCCTCTGGCGGGCCTGGCTTGGATCGACGTCTCCACGGGGCGCTTTCATGCGGCCCCATTTGCAGCCGACCAATTGGCCGACCAACTCGCCCGCATCGCCCCGGCCGAACTGCTCCTTGGCGACGATGCGGCCACGCCGCCGCGCGAGTGGGGAGCCTACGAGATGATTACGCGTCGCCCGGCGTGGACATTCGGCCGCGGCACCGCTCTCGAAACGCTTGCCAAGCATTTTGGCACGCACACCTTGGAAGGGTTTGGCTTCCACGTTGAAGGGGAAGCGGGCGATGGGGAACATTCAGCCGGCACCGTGGCCGCGTTACGGGCGGCTGGTGCGATCCTGAACTACCTGGCGGAAACGCAACGTTCGTCGCTGGATCACATCGATCGGCTGGTTCCGTTCTCGAACGAAGAGAGGCTTGCCATCGACCCGGCGACGCGGCGCAGTTTGGAGATCGTCGCTACAATCCGCGATGGTCGCCGGGCAGGCTCGCTGTTGGGCACGCTGGACCGCACCATGACGGGGGCCGGCGCGCGGCTGCTGGCCGATTGGCTCGCCGCGCCGCTGACAAACGTCGGGGCCATCAACGGCCGGCTCGATGCAGTGGCCGAGCTGGTGGCCGACCCCACAACGACCACCCAACTCCGCGAATCGCTGAAACATATCTACGATATTCAGCGATTGCTTTCTCGCGTCACGACGGGGCGGGCTTCGCCGCGCGATTTGAGCCACATCAGCCGAACGCTCGCTACGTTGCCCAAAGTGAAAGCCAAGCTTTCAGACCGCGCAAGCGCCCTGCTGTGTGAACTGGAATCGCGGATCGACCTGTGCGCCGACCTTCGCGGGCCACTCGAACAAGCGCTCGTGGAAGAATGCCCGCTCACGGCCCGCGATGGCGGGTTTATTCGGGCCGGCTACCGGGCCGACGTGGATGAACTTCGCGCCCTGATGGCCGGCGGCAAACAGTGGATGGCCGAGTATCAGGCCCTGGAGTGCCAGCGTACCGGCATCGCCAACATCAGGGTGGGATTCAACTCGGTGTTTGGTTACTACCTCGAAATCACCCACACCCACCGCGAGAAAATTCCGTCCAACTACATCCGAAAACAAACGCTCAAGAACGCCGAGCGGTACATCACGCCCGAACTCAAAGAGTACGAGGAGAAGGTCTTGTCGGCCGAGGATCGGCTCAAGCAACTCGAGCAGGATATCTTCTTGCAGCTGCGCGACCTGGTGGCACGCGGGGCCGCCCGTTTGCAAGCGACGGCCGAGGCCCTCGCGGAGATCGACGTGCTGGGCGGCTTGGCGGAGCTCGCTCGATCGCGGAACTACGTGCGGCCCACGGTTGTCGGCGAGCCTGTTCTCGAAATCGAAGCCGGCCGGCACCCCGTGCTCGATCTCTCGGAACCAGAAGGCACGTTTGTGCCGAATGACGTGGCCTGCGCGGCGAGGAGCAAGCCACGAGCCGCGAGCCGCAAGCCGCAACCAACGAGGGGCAACTTAACTGGATCCGAGGATGCAATGCCAACAGGTTTGGCCCTCGACTCTCGACCCTCGACCCTCGACACACAAGCCTCGCCCCTCGCTCCTCGCCCCTCGTTCCTCCTCATCACCGGCCCAAACATGGCGGGCAAGAGCACGTACATTCGGCAAACGGCCCTGCTGGCGCTGATGGCACAGATCGGCAGCTTCGTCCCGGCGCGGCGGGCCACCATCGGGATCGCCGATCGCATCTTCGCCCGGGTCGGCGCAAGCGATGAGCTGGCCCGCGGGCAAAGCACTTTCATGGTCGAAATGACCGAAACAGCCCGCATTCTCAACACCGCCACCGCCCAAAGCCTGGTGATCTTGGATGAGATCGGCCGAGGCACGAGCACTTACGACGGCCTCTCGTTGGCCTGGAGTATCGTCGAGCACATTCACAACACGATCGGTTGCCGTACGCTGTTTGCAACCCACTATCACGAACTGACCGATCTGGAAGATCAACTGGATGGCGTCCGAAATTTCAACGTGGCGGTGAAGGAGTGGGACGATCAGGTGGTGTTCCTGCATCAAATCGTGCCCGGAGCCGCCGATAAAAGCTACGGCATCCACGTCGCCCAATTGGCGGGCGTACCGCGGGCTGTGAACGACCGTGCCCAGCAAGTGCTCGAATGGCTCGAAGCCCAGCACGAAGCGGCAGGCTCGGCCTCGTCTGCCAGTTCCCGAAACTCGGCCCCGCCTCCTCATTTTGCATCGACGGCCAATCAGGCCTCGAAAAGCAACGGCACCCACTGGCAAATGACGCTCTTTGGTCTCGAAGAGCACCCGCTACTCGATGAAATCCGCGATGCCGACCTCGAAAAGCTAGCTCCCACCGAGGCCCTCGAACTCGTTCGCCAATGGCAACGTAAACTTGCCAGCAACCCGCTACCCACAAGGCGATAACCGGGCTAGCAAAGCTAGCGATACGTTTGCGGCGTAGGCCCTTCCGTGGCGGCGGGGCGCGGTAGGGCGGTAGGGCGGGTTTTTGTGACTTCACTTGCCATGTGTCGCGCGTTTTTGCTACAAGCGTTCCGCTCATCGTTCGGATGGTCGTTGAAATCCTTATCTTCCTGGTTGGCCAAACTGCCAAATTCTCTCGAAACGGAGAGGATCGCTGCTCGCGCGAACGGCGGGCAGCGAGTGATCGCGCCAACTTGCACGCAATCGACGGGGACGTGCCATGCTAAATGCTCGTGCACTTTGGTCGAAATGGCTGATGGTTGCCTTGGCATCATTTTGCTTGGGTCATTGGGCAGGCCCTGCGCGGGCACAATCGAATGGGTGGCAAGCCGCCGGGCCGAATCGGCTTTCCGGTTCACAGGCTTCGAGCGCGACTCCGGGGCACGTTCGCCGGGCACCGATGGCGTGGCTGATCGAGAACCCCGACCAGACCGATGGTGCTACCCCCTTCGCGTTAACCGACCAGAACGGCACCGTGCAGCGATATGTCGAGCCGGTACCGGGGTTGGATTTGTCGGCCCACCTAGGGCAGCTTGTGCGCGTGCGCGATGACACGGGCCTCACGCTCCTGGCCTCGCAACTGGATTTGCCGGGCGCGCGGCACGATCCTCGTTGGGGAGGCGTTCCACCGCGAACCGCCCGCCTTGCTAATGGGCAGGCGAGTGCGGTTAGTCCGATGCTGCCGTTGCGGCCGATGTTGCCTCGCAATCGTGTCGAGCAGGCACAGTATGTCGAGCAAGCGCAGCATGTGGATCATGACGATTCCACGGTTGAACTGTTGCCAGAAGAGGCACCGATGCCGAACGGTTCAGGCGGGGTGCCGCAGCTCCAGGCGATCGACGCGGATATTCCCTACGGGGGTTACGGCGGCCCGATGATGCCCGGCGGCCCCTACGAACCGGGGTGCGATGCCGCGGGCTGTGGGCCGATGCCGTACGACTTTGGAAATGTTTCGCCCTATGGTGAACCGATGGCAGGCCCTTGCCCCCAGTGCGGCGGATACCACGATGGCTACAGCGAAGGCTCGGGTTGCCCGGCTGCCGAAGAGGCCTCGCGGACCCACTTCTACGGCGATGTCGAGTTTAATTTCCTGCGGCCCCGAATCAATGGCGATGCCGTGGGGGAACTTTCGGAATCGTATCAATTCTCGCCCCGGTTTGTGATCGGCGTGCATGATATCGGCGCCATGGATCTGCGGGCTCGGTACTGGCATTATGGCCGAGATACCGACCTGCTCAGCACGAGCGGCGATATTCGGCTCGAGTTCGATGTGGCCGATATCGAAGTGCTGCACCGGTTCAGTGGCCGCCGCTCCGATATCTTACTGGCGGCAGGCATTCGATTCGCCAACTTGCGATTGGAAGATACGGCCGGGGCCAATTCGGCCAGCGACATGATCGGCCTAACGATGGCGGCCGATGGTTTGACCATCTGCAAGCGGTATTCGCACGGTTATCGTGGGTGGGTGTATGGCGGCCGTATTTCGCTTCTGGGTGGCGACTGGGGAGGCGACACGGGCAGCGCGTTCATCGGCCACCATGTGGCCGACGACAACGTGATGGTGACCGAACTGTACGCCGGTGCCGAAGTCAGCGGGCAGTTGGGTAATGTCAATCTGCAGGCAAGGGCCGTGTTCGAAATCCAAAATTGGCAGAGCGACGCCCTGGCCAATAATGCGGGCGCCGATTCCATCAGCCTGCTCGGCCCAGGGCTGCAAGTGGGCGCCGAGTTCTAGCATTCTCTATTAGGCCGATTGGCCCTGGTGTGGGCCAGCTTCTCGCCGAGCGCGGTGTCTCGCCGCGGAGTGGCTAGCTCCTCGGTAGGTGGGCCGTGACGAATAGTGCGCGCCTAACGCGCCGCACCCCCTACGGGCGTTATCGATTTGCTCTATCGTTCAGTTTTTTTATGGCCATTGGCGACCAACACGGTTTTTGTGAACTATGGTTTTAGTTGGGCGAACACATGCGATTGTATACCGCAAGCCGGGAATACTAATCCTTGCCACAGCCCTGGACGATTCGTGACGAGTTGGCTCCTCCCTCGGCCGAGCGACCGATACATCCGCACTCATCCTTCCACTTCTCCTTCCACTCATCGGTATTAACGAATACGTGCTTTGTCCACAGGAAAAGTTTTCAAAGCACTAGGGCGAAAACCGCTTTCATTCGTTTTGGCTCGCTTTGTTCTAGGTTTTGCATACAGACCGCAGAGACGTCGGCTTTCGAGCTCGCGACGAGTCGAACGTATGCCTCGTTCACCGTTTCTGCAGTTTGCCTTTTCTACGGGGGAATGCAGCATGAAACGCTTATCTTGGGTGCGGTCGCGTGTTTGGATCCTGCCGCTTGTTGCGTTGA
>JADZFK010000218.1 GCA_020849945.1 Pirellulales bacterium
GTGTACCGAATGACTCGCAACAGATCATTCACCGCGCAGTCATTACGATACGGTTACGGAAGACATGTGTTATAGCGGCAAATCGCCGCCGGTTCCATGCGTGAAAGGGAGAAAGATGGGGGGCCGTTTCGAGAAAACACAGGGCACATCTCCCTTCGATCTTGTGATGAAATGTTCATTCGAGTTAGCGGCGGCCGCCAGGCCGCTGTTTTCACCGGATATTTCTACCACTTATGCCGATACCGGTTGCCCACTTTTCCAAAAATTCACAGCATTTCCGTGAGAGGGATTTCAGCTTGCGGATCGAGATGAGTACATTCTAACGGCCCCACGAACTGCGGGTGGTGCGTGGTGCGGGCCACTGAACCATGCTGTAGAATGGTGGCACGTTGGCGACGTTGTTTTCAAACAACACAATCGAACACCACAATAAACCGATTGGAGCAACGATGAGCAGCATAATGAGCTTGAAAGCGAGTGGGCACTTCACATTAGCGGCCTGCGCGCTGGCAGTGGTTGTCAGTGCGTTATCGCGGCGGGCGGCGTCGGAGGAGCATCCGATCCCACCGGCATATGGGCCGCACACGAATCCGGCCGAAAGCGACTTTCAACGTGCCAAGAGCTTTGCGGCAACGGATCGGATTGTCGGCACGTATTATTTTTACTGGTACGATGCGCCCTCGAAGGACCATGTGTGGTACGAGGACGGCGGCGACATGCTGACGACCCACCCGCCCACGTTGAAGGAATTTTCCTACAAATCGCTGGCGTGGCACAAGCAGCAATTGCGAGATATGGCAGCGGCGGGAATCGACTTCGTGCTGCCGGTGTTTTGGGGGGCACCTTCCGAGCAAGCCGCGCAAGCAAATCTACACTGGTCCTACGAAGGCATACCGGTGCTTGTGAAGGCGCGCGAGGAGCTGTTGAAGGAAGGAGTGAACCCGCCGCGGATCGGTTTGTTCTACGACACCTCTACGCTTCAGTACAACCAATGGCACTACCACGCCGATTTGACGACCGACTACGGTCGGCAATGGTTTTATGCAACGATCCGCGATTTCTTCTCGATGGTTCCGCCGGAACATTGGGCGATGCTGGACAGTCAGCCAATCGTATTGCTTTATGCGGCGGCATTCGCCAAGAACCACGACCAGACGGCAATCGATTTCGCCAAGGAACAATTTGCGAAGGAGTTTGCGGGCCGCACGCCTTACATTGCACCCGAGGTTTCGTGGAAAGTAACCGCCGACAGCAAGGTGGCGTGGGGCGGAGCGTTGGGGCTGAAGCAGCCAGGGATATCCTCCTTGGGGCCGGGTTACGATCACTCGGCCGTTCGCGGGCGCGAGCCGCTCGTCGTCGATCGCCGTGGAGGGCAATTCTACGAAGAGCAATGGAAGAAGTTTCTTGAGAAGCCGTCGAACATGGTCGTGATCGAGACGTGGAACGAATTCCACGAGGGGACCGACATCGCCGAATCGCGCGAGTATGGCCGACAGGGAATCGAATTGACTCGCAATTACGTCGACCAGTTCAAGGCCGGGGAAAAGCCGACCGATTAGATACCCGACCGAGTTAGGAATACGCCGAGTCGCACTCAGCGCGTCCCCAGGGTCGTCCGCCAGGGCAGACATCCTTGGGTTGAAGAAAGCAATCCCTTCGGGATTTTCGCACACAGTGAATCGCGGTTTCCTTCCGCAAAACAGTTCGATGAACTGGAATCATGCTGAAGATATTATTTCTATGCACGGGAAACTCTTGCCGGAGCCAAATGGCCGAGGGTTGGGCTCGGCATCTCAAGGGGAACGAAATCGAAGCGTACTCGGCAGGTGTTGAGCCACACGGGGTGAATGCCCGCGCAGTGGCCGTCATGGCGGAAGCGGGCGTTGATATTGGCTCGCAGCGTTCGAAGCACATCGACGAGCTTGCAGAGGTTGCGTTTGATTACGTTGTGACCGTTTGCGATAACGCGGCGGAATCGTGCCCGGTGTTTTCCGGTGGGGCGCAGGTAGTACACCGTGCTTTCGATGACCCTCCGCGATTGGCGCAAGAGGCGAAAAGCGAGGAGGAAGCACTTGCTCACTACCGGCGGGTACGCGATGAGATTCGCGATTATATCGCCCAACTACCTGAAGCCTTGAAAGGACTCGAACATGGCAAGCAAAGCGTGTGATACGGCAGCTGCCGGCGTTTTCCCGGCGAAGGGCGGCCCCAACGGTCGCCTAGGGTTCTTGGACCGGTTCCTGACCTTATGGATATTCCTGGCCATGGCGGCAGGGGTGGCGATCGGCCATTTCGTGCCGAACGTCGAAGCGTTCATCAACCGCTTTCAAGCCGGGACAACCAACGTGCCGATCGCCATCGGCCTCATCCTGATGATGTACCCGCCGCTAGCGAAGGTGCGATACGAGGAACTGAGCGATGTGTTTCGCAACTGGAAGGTGCTTGGCCTTTCGCTGGTTCAGAATTGGGTGATCGGCCCGGTGCTAATGTTCGCGTTGGCGGTCGTATTCCTTCGCGGCTATCCCGATTATATGACGGGCCTCATCTTGATCGGCCTGGCTCGCTGCATCGCGATGGTAATCGTGTGGAACGAGCTTGCGAAAGGAGATGCCGAGTACGCGGCGGGGCTTGTGGCCTTCAACAGTGTTTTTCAAGTGTTGTTCTACAGCGTTTATGCTTGGTTCTTCATTACCTGGCTGCCACCCAAGCTTGGGCTGGCGGGAAGTGTTGTGGATGTTCACATGGGGCAGATTGCCAACAGCGTGTTCATTTATTTGGGCATCCCCTTTTTGGCTGGCATGATGACGCGATTCGTTCTGCTGCGGGCGAAGGGCCGCGCGTGGTATGAACAGTGTTTTCTTCCTCAGATAGGCCCGCTGACGCTCATGGCTCTGCTGTTCACGATTCTTGTCATGTTTAGTCTGAAGGGAAATCAAATCGTGCGTATCCCCGGCGACGTGCTGCTCATCGCAGTACCACTACTTCTTTATTTCGTGCTGATGTTCCTATTGAGCTTTATGATGGGGCGAAGAATCGGCGCGAACTACGCGCGGACAACGACCCTCGCGTTCACCGCGGCAAGCAATAACTTTGAACTCGCGATTGCCGTTGCCGTTGCCGTATTTGGAATCAACTCGGGGGCGGCGTTTGCGGCGGTCATCGGGCCACTTGTTGAAGTGCCCGTGATGATCGCCCTCGTGAGTGTTGCATTCTGGTTCCAGCGACGCTTGTTTGCCGTTGAATCGCCTTCAACCTAGCCGGTGGAGGTAAAAGTGAGTGGAGTTCGACGATTGCACTCATTCGGAAACCACATACATCACATAATCGCACGAAACCAAGTCGATTGGAGTTTGCCTTTGTCGACCCGTGGGTTTCCCCGACCATGCCATCAGCCTGGGATGGCGGATATCCAACGTTCCGTACGGGCTTTCGTGGTTTTCGTGGTTATGGGGTTTTTCGTGGTTATGAATTGTGCAACAGATGAGGTAAGGTGGAGTGCGTATATTCCTCCCGTGGTCAGGATACAAACGCTTATGTTTGACCCGAAACCAACGGTGACAACACCATGTGTGGAATATTTCCGCCGCCGCAGGCTCCGGTTACACGACTTCTACGAGATCGTTGGTATCACTGCAAACCTGGGGCCGAGGAGGCCGAGCGGCCGAGGCAGTTAGCGATAGACGCCCCGGTCTTCGATTTGCTAGAATCGAGGGGCGGAGTTCGGTTTGGCGAATGAGGGCCTGGAAAAGCAAGGCGAACCGATCTACCTTATTGCCGTTGAACTGTAGTTGAACGATTTGCCGGAGTGGCGGAATTGGCAGACGCGCTGGACTCAAAATCCAGTGACCGCAAGGTCGTGGAGGTTCAAGTCCTCTCTCCGGTACTTGTAAGTGATGCGATGCAGAGTGGCCCTTCCGCGTGCGGATAGGGCCATTTTCTTTGGGTGTTTTCGACATCGCTAACCTCCTCGATGGTTGCCTCTTCGATTCCGTTTCAGTGCAATCCGTTGCCAACCGTATCGGGCTCGATGTGGGCTGTTTGGCCCCATTTTCGGCACCACTCGGCACCAATACGGGCACCTCACCAGTTGCCCCAAAGCGCCGACTCTGACCATCGGTGCCCGTTGCGCGGAGCGGGATCGCCGTCTTCTCGTCTTGCGGCTGTCCGCTGGGGACGGGGGGAAGCGCCTCGACCGCGGCCGCTTGATCGAGCACGCCCAGCGCGGTGTAGGTGTTCATCGTGAGGTTGATGTCCGAGTGTCGCGCGAGCAATTGGGCCGTCTTGGGCGTGACACCCGACCGTGTCAGGTTGGTGATGAAAGTCTTGCGGAGTGAATGGAAGTCGACCACATGCCCGTGGCAGTCCTCATACACCAGGAAGGACGACTTCTCCCGACGCTCTCGTTCTTCGTCCGACTCAGCATCCTTGATCCATTGCTTGCGGGCATATTCAAGATCCTGCTTGAGCATCTTGGAAGTCCGTTGGCCTTTGATCGGGAACAACAGGTCGGTCGGCTTCACGTTTGGCTTCTGTGCGATCCATTGGCTGAGCCGCTCTGCGAAATCTCGCCGGAGGGGAACAACGTCCTTCTGCCGCCGCTTCGAATAGCCTGCCTCGACGGTGATCGTGGGCGGATTCGATTCGAAGTTGAAAGAGGCCGGAGTGACCGACGCGATTTCGTTCCGTCGTAATCCAGTATACACGGCTACGATGTAAAGCAGAGCGCGATCGGGTCCGCTCATGCGCGGCCATCGCTGTTTGAGCTGCGGAGTCTTCTCGATCAGCACGATGAACTCCTCCGTCGAAAGTGGTCGACGAATGCACCGGCGATCGATGTCTGCGCTCAACGCCGCGAGGTGCGCAATCCGATCGTCGTTGGAGCGTCGATCGGCAACCAGCCACCGTGAAAACATCTTGATGGCCCGCAGATAATGGTTGCTACTGACAATGCTGATGCCTGCTTTCCGCTTGGCGGCCAACACTTCAAGGACGCGGCTGGCCGAGATATCGTCGATCATCTTGAAACCACCTTCGGCGACGACGGCGCTGGCTCGCTGGTGCGTGGTCTGGAGGTGGTCCTTGGACACCCCTTTGTTTTCCAAATGTCGCTTGTAATCAGCGAGGTGCTCGGCGAGCGGACGTTTGCGGTTTGATTCGAAGGGGTCCACAATACCAGCCGCTTCGCGTTCGGCCTTGCGCACCAATTCGTTTAGCATCGCCTGGGCGGCGGTCTTGTCGGCTGCCAGTGGAACGCGGCGTTCCGTGCCATTGGCGGCACGGTAGCGCCCCCACCACTTCTTGCTTTTTGATTTGGTTCGCACGCCGGTCTCTGGATCAGTCCGCGTGATCGGTTTCTTGTAGAGGCTTGCCATCTCGATCTCCAAAGTCAGATAGCCCGTTGCGGGCAAGTCATGTCACAGTTTGCTCGTTTTTGCACGCTCTTCAAGCGGATTTCGAGTTAGTTGGCCGATTTCCGATGAAACGGTCACAGACTCGGCAGAATGTGCGGACTTGGCCGTCGGGGCCCCGACGCTCGACCCAATCAGACGGACCACACAGGTGCGACGTGGCGTTCGTCGGCCCCGTATTCACGGTCGTCGCAAGTTGTTCTGGTTGGGCTGGTGGCTCGGCGCTCGAATGCTCGCGCAGGGCAAAATTTGCGACGGGCGTTGGCGTGCAGTTCGAGGAAGACCCACCAGGACCACCAGAGCAACCGTTAGTGACATCGTGTTGGCAACGGTCTGCATCGGGTTGCACGACATTGGCCACGTACCACACGGCTGTACCATGTTGGTCTCGGCTGTCGATTGCTTTTCCGCTTACAACTCGGCCACGCAAGTGTCGCAGCTTATTGCCCAAGGACCGCGGGCTAGGAAATTTCCCACCACGTGCTGGGCAGAGGTCGAGAATCGCACCTCTGAACAGCTCAATATCATCCAGTGACTTTTCCAGTCGCTCGATCAATTTCGAGGCCGTCAGGCCAGTTGCCTCAGGATCGATTTCTGGCCAGCATTCGATGACCGATCGAAGGGCGGCCGCCTCGCGGTCGGAGGAGCGAGCCAGCTCTTCTCGTGTCTCGCCGGGATCGGACATGCCGATCCAAACGAGTGCCTGACGCACAAGGTCGGACCATTCTTCGAACGACCCCCACGGCTTTAGGTTTTGCCCCGGTCGGCCGGCACGACAGTAGGCATGGAGAATCGTGAGAGGTGCCGACAGTAATCGCGGACGCTCATCGTGCAGCCAGCCGAGAAGATTTTTGTGCTTGAAGTCGTAGCGATCTTCGGGGTTTTCCAACTTCGATTCCAAGCGGATGTGGCATACCCGACGGCTGGTGTCTGCAAGTAGCACGACGTTATTGCCGGTCGCCGCCCAGGTCGTGACCAGCGGCATCTCCACGATTTCGGATCGGCCAAGAATGCGATCCTTCCAGATCGTGCCCGTGAGCGCGGCATCCAACGACGCGCTTCCAAGTTCGCCGGCAATATTGTCGATTAGGACCATTTGATCGCCCCCGAGCGCGATCGCGGTGATCCGCTTACGCATCTCGTCATCTTCCTTGGGACATGACATGCGTGCGATCGTGCGGCCCGTAATGATTAGCGACGCGGCGTCAGCTAGCAGCGACTTGCCGCTTGCCCGGATGTTGGCATCGATCAGGAACAGTGGGCTCGGCCCCGTGAACGCGTGTCGCGCCAAAGGGGTCAACAACATCGCTAGCCAAGCAGCGCGATGTGCGTCCTTGACGAAAGGGAAATCACAGACGCCTTCGAGCAGAGAAGTGCATGCCGCGCGGGCATCATCAATGGATGGTGACTCGATGATGTCAATCGCTGGCCCTGTTGGTTCATAGAACAAACCTGTTTCACTGTCATAGCCGTGCGTGTGCAACACTGTGCCGTTCGCACGTAGGATCGGACTGCTGATGACGCCTTCCAGGTGTCGCACACCGGGCCAATGACCTCGGGCAGCAACAGCGCTTATGCAGAAAGCAGGCGGATGAACGTGGATGGTCTCTTCACCCTCCTCGGTCTCTTTGCGTTTGACGAACCGTGCGACTGTGGTGAGCCGCTCGCGCAGGCTGGCTTCTTTGATCACCACTATGCGCGGGGCGTTCGCGGGGCGCTTGATCCCTTTGAGGGTTCGCGGGCTATGATCATTTAGTATCTGGACTATCGTTCCACCACGCTGAAAGATCACGAGGTCCGCGGCAAGTGCGAGAATTGCCTGATCGTTGACGACGTGTTCATCCGGCGTGATTTCGATCTCAGCACGGTTGTCAGCGCAACTGCCGACGCTCCCCGAGGGTTTCCAAGACTGTGCGTCGTCGATCAACTGCTGGAGCAGCTTTTTGCCATCAGTGCGCCGGAGGATATCACGCACGTCTTCGCCACCGCTGTCTTTCAATTCAGCGGGCAACACAGCGATCCGCACGGACTTTGCCGCCCCACGAAGGACGCGTGCAGTGGACTGGGAGCCTTCCTCGCCGGCACGATCCCGATCGGGTACGAGAACAACGTCTACACCGGCAAAGAGGCGAGCAAACTTGGCCGCAAGTCGGCACGTGTTCATTCCACACGCAAGTAATCCCAAGCCGTGCAACGCTGCCGCGTCCTTGACGCCCTCGACGAGATACCATGCTTCACCGGACTGTGGCAGGCGGACTTGGCCACCGTCGTGGGGGAAGAACAAACCGGAGTTCTTGCCTTTAGCAAAAAGCCCCTTGTTGGCCTTCGTGCCCGCTTTAGTACTACAGCGCTAAGTCAAACCACAATACCACAAAGAACACAAAGAACACGAAGGAAATAGGGCATGAATCGTGGCAGAAATGCTGGGGTGCCCCCTCATGTTGCAGCGAATAAGTTGGTTCA
>JADZFK010000219.1 GCA_020849945.1 Pirellulales bacterium
AGCTTGATGTCGCCCTCTTGCGTCTTGTCGATTGTTGGGCAATCGGTCGCGTGAGTCACGTCGACGGCGATGCCAACATGCGGGTGGACACCGTACGCGCTCGTCACCGCGCCGCGCAGGCCGATCTCCTCTTGCACAGTAGCCACCGCGAACAGGCCGACCTTCAAACCACCACGCTTCTTCGCCCGACGCAACGCTTCCATCGCCACCCACAGGCCGGTCTTGTCGTCCATGCCGGGGGCGTTCGCCAGGCTGTTACGCATCTCTTGGTAGCCAAGCTCAAGCGTCACCGGATCGCCAATGGCAACCGCCGCCGCGGCTTCTTCCTTATCCTTCGCGCCGATATCCAGCCACAGCTCTTTCTGCTTCACAACCTGTTTCCGCTCGTCCTGGTCGAGCAGGTGGATGGGCTTTCGAGCAATGACCGCCGGCACCGGACCCGCCGCCGTGTAGATCGTCATCCGCTGGCCAATGAGTTGCTGCGGGTCCCAGCCGCCAATCGTGTTCGTGTAGATGTAACCGTTCTCGTTGATGTGCGACACAATCAGCCCGATCTGATCGGCGTGCCCAGCGATCATCACACGCAACGGGGCATCCGGGTTGCAGCATGCGATCACGTTGCCATGCAGGTCGGTACGCACCTGGTCCGCGAAATCCGAAGCGTACCGACGCACGATCTCCTGGACCGGCTGCTCGAAACCAGAGGGGCTGGGGGCTTCCAATATCTCCTTGAAAAACTTCTTGGCGGATGCGTTCATCGTGATGTTTCTGGTGGGGTTGTTCGTGTGAATGGTTCTTGGTTCATGGTGCTTGCACGTGGTCGCACGTGCGAGAGCAACGATTCGTGGGCGTGCTTCGCGACCGTTTCGCTCGAAGAGGGATGGTTCACGGCCGCTTGCAATGCTCCGTGGTGGATCGTGTGAGAATGGGCAGCTAGCCTCGCCGATGTTTTTCTAACTCTGATCCCGCGGAAGCGACGATCATACGCTTGACATGAATCCTCTTTCTCGCATCTTCGGGTATCATCGATTGTCGCGGCCACGGTTGCGGCTTCGGTTCGTTCGGTTCGCGCCGCTGGCGCTGCTACTGTTGGCGGTCGGCGGTTGTTGTGCGCCGACCGAGCTCTTCTCCTCGATTGACCGGCACTGTTTCGTGGCCGATTGGATGAACGACCACAGTTGCCTCAGTTGCCGTTCCTGTGCGAATCACGCCTGTGGCCCAACACTTCCGATCCACGAACGAACGCTGGATAACACCGCGAATCGCCCCAGTGAATTGGCCCCGTAAATCGACCGAATCACCAAGTTCGTGCCATCACTGCCAGCGGTGCGGCCCGCTTGCGAACTCGAACGATTGTAGCGGTTTTTCTCACGGTGTGCGAGCCACGCCGACGATGATCCCCTAAGCCACTCGGTCCAGAATCAATGCGCTGCGTTTCGTCAGGGCAGCTTCGGGGGGAGCACTTTTCTTGGGGCCGGTGGCATCGCACCCCCGTAGCCCTTGCGCGCGTGGCGACCAGGACTTCGAGAGATGCGAAACTTTTTGTGCGCCTTCGCGGTTGTGGCCGCGGTTTCGTTCACGCCGGCTTCTTCGCAAGCCACGATCTTCGCCCTGTTCGGATTTGATCCTAGCGGCCAGCACAACTGTGGCTGCAAACTCGGTGGTTGCGGCTGCGGAAACTGCTGCGACCCAGGATGCGGCTGTGGTGGCTGCGGTTGCGGAACCTGCTGTGAACCCGCTTGCGGCTGCTGCGATTGCGGCGGCTGCTGCGAACCTTGCTGCGGTTGTGGAACCGGCTGCTTCCCCAACGGCAGGCGATTTGCCGGCCAACGATTCAACGGCTGCTGCAGAAGCCACGCGCCCGTTTGCCCGTGCGTCGATTGCGGTGGCTGCTGTGATCCGTGCTGTGGCTGCGGCAACTGCTGCGAACCAGGATGCGGCTGCGGTGACTGCGGTTGTGGCAACTGCTGCGAACCCGTTTGTGGGTGCGGAGATGGCTGTTGTGGCAAGGGCACCGCTTGTCGTCCATACAAGTGCTGTTTGAAAAACGTCGGATTCGGTTCGTGCTGGGGCTGTGCACTCAATGCCATGCCCTGCCGTTCCGGCTGTGGTTGCAACGGCGAAGTCTACTGGAATGAATGGCACAACGATCCGCCCTGTTGCCACGATCCGTGCAATTGCTGCGGAGAATGGAACGGCCCGAGTGCGGCGAACTGCGGCCCGAGCGGTTGCCCGTGCGAAGTCGGAAGTGCTCCCGCGGGTGGCTATGTCGCTCGGCCGATGACCTCACCCAGCGGCAATGCGGCCTACGCCCGGAACCCCTTGCCGAATCCTTCACAGGCCCTTGCGACGAATCGCGGCCCGTATTCCGCCAAGAACAACCGGCAGTTCGCACCTGCCCACCAAACGCGGCCTGCCTTCGCCGGTCAGAATACGTACCAGTCCTCAAGCAACCGCACGGCCGCCCGGCCTGTTACAAGCCGGTTGCCGGTCACGAATCGCCCATCGACCCACAACAACAGCCTAAGCAATACGCAACGGCCAATCATGTGGTAAAGCCTCCGGATTTCTAGCCGATCTGCCCGATAACGTATGAGCAACTTTTCGCAATAGACGCCGATGGGAGTCGGCGGTCGCACGACCGGGAAACCACCGGCTTCCGCCGGTGGCTCTTCAACCTCTTAAGAAGACGGCTTGACGTTCCGAATGGTGTTGGTGACGTTCGCGTTCTTGGTAGCGACGCTCACCTCTTCTTTCGTTTCGTCGTCTGAATCCGGCCGATCGTGTTATCCGGCCCAACTTCCTCGTCGTGCCCGTCGTGCCGTTATGGTGAATAGGACATCAACGCTGCGGTACTAATTCGGCGTCCCTTCGAGGTCTTTCGGCAGGTTCGCCACATCCTTCGATTTGTGTTCGGTCAACAACTTCTGCAATCGTGCAACCTGGTCCGGCTCGCGCTGGGCCAGGTTCTTTTTTTCATACGGATCGTCCGCGAGGTGATACAGCTCGGGTTTTCGATTGTGAGGGGCAATCAACTTCCATCGGTCGTGCAGAATGGCTTCGCCGTTATTGAATGCAATGTAGATCGCTCGGCCGTCGTTCGCGTGGGAGCCTTTGGTGAGCGCCGACCATTGGTCGATGCCATCCCAATTTAAGTCGTGGTCGGGCTTGTAGCCGACTAGGCTCGCCAACGTGGGGAACCAATCGACCGCGTGCATCACGCCCGCATGTTTTCGTGGGGCAAGTTTCCCGGGCCAATTGGCGAATGCACAAACGCGGATGCCTCCTTCGTACAGTGTGTTTTTCTGGCCACGGAGCGGAGCGTTCTCGCTGTTGAGCGGCGAATCGGCCACCTCGCTGACATAGACGTTCCGCACCGACTCCAGGCCGCCGTTGTCGCTCGTGAATACAATCAACGTATTCTTACGCGCCCCAATTTCCTCCAAGGTCGAAACAAACTCGCCCACCTTGGCATCCAGTTGAGCGGCCATCGCCGCAAGCCGCAGCCGCGAGTCGTGCCGGATCGGGTCATCATCGAACCGTTGCCCTTCGTATAGTTTCTTGTATTTTTCAGGTGCATCGATCGGCGAATGGACGGCGTGAAATGCCACGTACAGAAACCACGGCGAACGCATCTGCCGAATCCGCCCAACCGCCTCAGCCGCCACAAGCTCGGTCGCGTTGCCTGGCTCGTCGAGTCGTTGTTCATCGCGGTGCCACGTCCGAAGAAACGGGCCTTTGCGGTACGTGTGCTTCCACGGATCGGCAGCGCCCGTGAGTGTGCCATAGGAGTGGTCGAATCCGTAATGGTTCGGCCCCCACTCGGGCCTCGAGCCCAAGTGCCACTTGCCGACCTGGCACGTTTCGTAACCAAGTGACTTCAGCGCGCTAGCCAGCGTGGCGGTTCCAATCGGTAGGGCGCGGCGGTTGCTCGGTGCAAGCGCATGAGGGCCAAACCGACCCGGGTAGCGGCCCGTCAACAACGCCGTACGCGTCGGCGTACACACGGGCTGCACGTAATGGCGATCGAGTTCAATCCCTTCACGGACCAAACGATCGAGAGTCGGCGTTTTACAAACACCATCATGCCAGCCGACATCCCCCCAACCCAGGTCGTCGGCCACCACCAGCAGCACGTTGGGTTTCGCAGCCTCCGCCAGCAAGGCGCGGTCGTTGCCGATCCACAGAAACATACATCCAAGGAAAAACGTGAAGGATTTCATCGGCAATATCCATGCGAGGCATGGCCATTAAAGGGGAGGGAGTAAACTCTTGCGGCGATTGAGGTTATGACGTTTTACCGCAACGGCCAGGTGGAGGGGATGGCTATTTTTTGTATTTCTTCCGCGCTTCAACATCAAACAGACCTTGAAATTGCCGCCGCCCCATTATAATAAATGCCACGTTACGCACGGAACGGCCATGCAATCATCCTCTCGCGGATTCCTTTGGCCGATCGAGCGATGCTAATCCGCTTTGAATAGATCCCCAGTACCGCTTTGCCGCGACGTGCAGGCTCGGCGAAGCGGAGCGCGGGATCACCGATCGCGATCAGGGGAAGAAACTCAAGAAGATCGTGTTGTGAAATTCATCCTCTCCCCGTGGGAGAGGGGCAGGGTGAGGAGGCCGGCTCAAGTGGTATTGTTAGAACTCCTACCTTAGCCGCGTTCGCAAGCACTTGTCGCGGATTCCTTCATCCAGAACCATCTTCGCAACAACCTTCAACCACAAGGCGATGAGAAGGATCGCTGCCAACATGTTGAGCCTGCACGGTAAGTGCCCCGCGCATAACGAGGAGCTTCTTGCCGATTGCGAACGGGCGTGGCACTTCTTTTCACTTTCCACGCAGTAATCATTGGATGAAATGCCGTTGCCGATGATGGGTGCTTCCCCATCAGTTCGGCTGATCGAGTGAGGGGCGATGAAAGTCAAACGAATTACGCGGCTTGTGAAGTTGCTGCAGATGCTGCACCACGGCCGCGGGCTGAACTCGGACGGCCTCGCAAAAGCGTGCGGTGTTGGGCGGCGCACCATCTTTCGCGACATGGATACGCTCCGCTCTGGCGGCGTTCCGATCGAGTTCGACTCGAAGGCCCAGCGGTACTCGGTGTGCCGCGAGTTCTTTGGGTCTCCCTCCGATCTTTCCGTGAAAGAAGCGTTGGCCTTGTGGGCGCTCGCCGGATCGGTAGGCTCCGAACCGCAGTTTCCCATCTACGCCGATGCCCATTCGGCACTCACAAAGCTGGAGGCCTCGCTACCGAACGAGGTTCGTCGGCAATTCGTCAAACTCTCGAAAGCGATCCGCATCATTCCTCACAAAGTTGCACACTTGGGCAAGAAGGCACCCATCTACCACGACTTGATCGCGGCCATCTTGAATCGCCGCGCGGTCGAAATCGAATACTCGAGCCTTACCGAATGGGACCGAATCAAAACAAAGATCAAACCTTACGTACTGTTGTTTTGTCAGCATAGTTGGTATGTCGTCGGGCATTCTTCGTATCATCAAGAGGTCCGCAACTTCAACTTGTTGCGCATCGAAGCGATGAATGTTTTGAAACAACGCTATTCCATTCCCAAGAGCTTCGATTGGGATGAACACCTGGGTGGCGCTTGGAACATGATTCGCGAAGGGGACCGCGATAACCACGTCGTCGTTCGTTTCGGCTCGCTCGTCGCTAAGAACGTGGCCGAAGTCCACTGGCACGACTCTCAGCGAACGAAGTTCATGCCCGATGGCTCGCTCATCTTCCAAGTTTCCGTTTCGGGCCTCAGCGAAATCGCCTGGTGGATCATGGGCTACGGAGACCAGGCGGAAGTCCTCAAGCCCACGGCCCTCCGCCGCCAGATTTCCCGCCGAATCCAAAAAATGGCGGCACTCTACAAACTCTCAAGCTTGCGACCTTAGTGAGGGATGCCCGTCCGACACGCACTCGTGGCACGGACTTCAGCCCGTGCAAGGCCCAAACAAAAGCCTGTGCGGGGTACAGACCAAAGTCCTCGCCACAAGTTGGGACCAGCCGCCGGCGGAATCTGGCGATTCATAATAAACACCGTCCCCTTCACTAGCATCCGTTTCATAGGCCCTTGGATACGCGCCGACCTTGAAGGATACTCATGGAAGAGGTATCTCCTTGAGTGGGCGTTCTTAGCAATTGCCATCCCACCTTCCTTCGCGGCAATCTAACATGTTCTTTTCTTTCGATGGTATCGATGGCGTTGGCAAGACGACACAAATCGCCCTGCTCGATCAACAACTACGCGCTCGAGGCCATGCGGTTGTCGTTTGCCGTGACCCGGGCAGCACACCGTTGGGCGAACGCGTTCGTGAAGTTCTGCTGGCCAGTGGGCCAGAAGTTCCTATCGCCCCGCGGACGGAAATGTTCTTGTACATGGCCGCCCGCGCTCAGCTCGTCGAACAGGTTATCACCCCCGCCTTGGCCGCCGGGCAGATCGTGATTTCCGATCGATATCTGCTGGCGAATGTGGTGTACCAGGGCCACGCCGGTGGGCTCGACCCAGAACTTGTGTGGCAAGTGGGGCGAGTCGCTACGAACGGCCTGCTCCCCGATCGCGTCTTCCTACTCGACATGCCGCCCGGCGAGGCCGGCCAACGCATCGACCGGCCGCTCGATCGGATGGAAAGCCGCGGCAACGATTTCCGCCAGCGTCTCCGCGCCGGATTCCTTGCGGAAGCCGCCCGCGATCCCTCGATTCATGTCATCCCTGCCGATCGCCCCGTGGAAATGGTTCAAGCCGACATTTGGAGTGCCGTCGAACAATGTCTTGGAACGGCTCGGTGAGTACTTCACGCAAACATCCTGCCGCGTTCACGCGCATGGCAACCACCGCCAGGCCGATTGACGGACGACCACAATAGCCACCGGCGGAAGGTGGTAGCTTCACGATGGCCCAACCGCCGACTTCCATGGGCGGCTATCTAATAGCCCTCGTCCGAGCCGTCTTCTTCCGAATCTTCTTCGTCCTCGGGTTCGCCGACATCGACTTGAGACCAGTCCACATCGATGCGTTCATTCCGCACTTCATCGAGAACGGATTGAGCTTGGGGCAGGTCTGCTTCGGCAACAAGCACTTCGACCCAACCGGGGGCTTCAGCGCGAAAGTTGGCAGTGTAGACGCCCGACATCGTGGCTTGAATGCCGCGAGCTTCCAGGCCGCCGACGATGATGCCCGCTTCCAATTCGGTGCGAACCGAGGTCAATCGTGCCAGGTTCTCGTTGTCATGGGCCATGGTTCCATCCTTTTTGAGTCGGCCGTTGTTGTTGGTCGTTTGTACGCGGCTCTCTTCTATCTTGTCGGCAAGAAAACAAGAGCGTTGGCCGCTTGGTTGAAGTACTCGACTTTCTGGCGGCAACCGCCCGACACGATGATCATTCTAACCTCGCACAGAAAACAGCAAGTCGGATCGCTGTAGGAGCGTTCATTTCTTACCGATATTCGGTGCGAACGGCAAACCGACGGGCAAGCGACCTCGGTCGAACCAATCGGGAGCGGTATGGAATTCACAGGAGGTTGGGGAACAGCGGGAAAAATCCTGGAAAATTTCTCTGATGTTCTGAGAGAGCTGGAAAGGAGGAGGGACTAGGGAGCGGAATGGGTGTATTGTAATGCAACACCTGTTTGATTTTGCAACAGTCCAAAAAGAAGGGCGAACCTGGGCATGCCTCATTGGCAGCGGCCCAGGTTCGCCCAAGACGTGGGTGAATCACCTCAATTAGCGACGTGCTGTGGGAGGTGGGCAGATGTCGCTAACCTCTGTTCTGATAGGTGATTTCGTTCACGTGCTGTTGTGCCTCTTCGCCTAACCGGCCCCTCTTGTCTGTTCCGGCCCCGAGCGATTAGCTCAAAGTCCCAAAAGGTTCCTTCAGGCGACGCATCCGGATTAATGCAACCCGCGTGCCAATCCGGTGGTGGTGGGCCTTCAAGTGAGTGGTGTAGGGACTTGGCAGGCTGTGCTGAAAGAGTGGGTGGTGGTGGTGGCGGTGGTGGCAGTTGTTCGTGGAAATTCGGCCTTGCGGCCGACGCTACCCCGACCGATTTTTTCTATTCATGGTCTTTGTTTCTCGCAACTCGAAACAGGAAGACTGAAGGGGAGCCCCACCGCGTTGCATCGGGGCTCCGTTTCTGCGATCGGCGGCCGGTGCGCTGACAGGGCGGAGGAAAGTTCGGTTCCTGTGGGGTTTCTTGGGCTTGAAGGCGGGGGGAAAGAGCGGCACAATGAATGGCTTCCCTACGGTGGCCGATGTTTGGCCAAGAAACGGCTTGGGACGAGAGTTTTTAGCTGGGATGGAACTGATATGTCGGACTTGTTGAAAGTTGAATCGCGATCGGGGCAGGGCAAACGAAACAATGTGCGGTTGCGTAGGGCGGGTCGATTGCCGGCGGTGCTGTACGGACATGGCGAGGCGCCGGTGAGTTTGTCGTTGTCGGCGGACCAGGTGCAGGCGTCGCTGCGTCATGGGGCGAAGGTGGTGGACCTGGAAGGTGCGGCGACGGGCAAGGCTCTTCTGCAAGATGTGCAGTGGGACGTGTTTTGCCACGAGGTGCTGCATATCGACCTTCTTCGAGTTCATGCCGGGGAGAAGGTGAAGGTCGAGGTACCGATCGAATTGCGTGGCGAATCGCTTGGCGCACGCGAGGGTGGTGTGATCGAGCAGATGATCCACGCGATAGAAATTGAAGTGCCGTTGGACGTGGTGCCGGAGAAGCTGCACTTGAGCATCAAGAATTTGGGGGTGGGCGGTCACCTGACTGCGAAGGACATCATCGACTTGCCCGCGGGTGCGACGATCCTTTCGGATGAGGACGAGATGATCGTGCATTGCGTACTTCCGTCGGCCGAGGTGGAAGTGGAAGCGGGAGAGGAAGGCGAGGCGGAGCCGGAGGTCATCAGCAAGGGCAAGGCCGAGGAGGAAGAGGAAGGCGAGGAGAAGGAGTAAAGTGTTCTTGGGGAGAGTGGCCGAGCGAGGTCTGGGAGGTTATTCCGGGCGTGAATGATCACTCTTTGCGACGGGTGCTTGAGCGATCTGGTCTCTCTGAAATAAAAGAGGGAGTTATCGATGGCTTCAAGCGAAATTGGAAACTCCTGACATCGTAATGAAACTCATCGTTGGCCTGGGGAACGTTGGAAGGAAGTACGAGAAGACGCGGCACAACGTTGGATTTCAGGTTCTCGACCTCTTGTTGCAGCGGGCGAATGGGGAGGGTGGCAAGGAGCGATTTGATGGTCGAGTGACGGAGGTGTTGATCGGCAGCGAGCGTGTGATGCTGTTGTGGCCGCATACGTTGATGAACCGGAGCGGGCAGAGCGTGCAGCTGGCGGCGGGTTTTTATCAGATTCCGCCGAGCGAGTTACTGGTGGTGTGTGACGATTTCAACTTGCCTTTGGGCAAGCTGCGGCTGCGAAGCCAAGGTTCGGCCGGTGGCCAACGAGGGTTGGAGGATATCATCCGTCGGTTGGGGACGGAGGAGATTAGTCGGCTACGAGTGGGCATTGGTCCGGTGCCCGAGCATTGGGATGCGGCGGACTTTGTGTTGGGAAAGTTTGGTCCGTCGGACCTGACGATTGTGAGTGATGCGATTCAGCGTGCGGCCGAGGCGGCCGAGTGTTGGGCCATGCACGGCATCGAATCCGCGATGAACGGGTTCAATGGAGCCAGTTGAGAAAAACGAGAGCGAGAGAGCGAATTGGCCGCGGCGAAGAGTCGTGCGGCATTTACGAATCAAGAGAACAAGATGATCTTGCGGACGCGATTCGCAGGACAACCATAACCCCCGCTACCTATCCGAGGAGCAGAGCCTTGTCAGTACGAACGAACGTTTACGAAGCGATGGTATTATTCGACTCGAACCGATACGCCCGCGAGCGAGCGGGCTTGGCGGGCGAGGTCGAGAAGTTGATCACGAGCGAAGGTGGAGAAGTGCTTGTAAGCCGGCTGTGGGAGGAGCGTCGCCTGGCGTATCCGATCGCGGGCCAGCGTAAGGGCGCGTACTGGCTGATCTACTTCCGCGGCCCGAGTTCGATGCTGACGACGTTGAATCGGCAGTGGGAGATTCACGACGGGATTTTACGTCACTTGGTGCTGAAGATTCACCCGCACTTGGTGGACGCGATGCTGGAGCATGCGAAGGCGGGTCCTGCACCGGTGGCGGCCGCCCCTGCTGCGAAGGCGAGCAACGACTTGAGGATTGAAGTGCCAGAGTTCGAGGCGTAGTCGTTGGGGAGACGGTTGTGCGGAGGTTGTGATAATCAGAGGATGTTGGCAACCTATTGCGGATTAGGTGGCTAAGAAGACCGGTACCAACGGCGGCTAGGAGGCTGTGGCTGACATGAATCTACATTTGTACGCGGTCGCGAAGGTGTTGGGACGACGGGTTTTGCACAATTCGGGTGGATGAAAAGGGCGTGGAATTAGCCGGATTTTTGCGTGTTTGCGATGTGATGAGAAAATGATTGCGTCGTTCGGTAAGTTTTGATACCTTCTAACGGATCGATACGGGTGTTCAGTTATTCCGCTACGGAGTGAGACGTCATGGCAAGCTTTAATCGAGTGATCTTGGTGGGAAATTTGACCCGCGACCCAGAGCTTCGCTACATCCCGAGTGGGACGGCAGTTTCGGACGTTACGGTGGCCGTGAATGATCGGATCAAGCGGAACGACCAATGGGTGGATGAAGCGACGTTTGTGGATGTGACGTTGTGGGGACGGACGGCGGAGATTGCGAACGAGTACTTGAGCAAGGGATCGCCTGTGCTGATCGAAGGCCGCTTGAAGCTGGACCGTTGGGAGAAGGACGGCCAAAAGCATTCGCGTTTGCGGGTGACGTGCGAGCGGATGCAGATGCTTGGATCACGCGAAGGAGGCGGAGGCCGAGGCGGCCGGCCGAGTGGAGGGGTGCCGAGCGAAGCGCCCCAGTACGATGACTCGGAGCAATACATGCCGGCGGGCGGTCCGCCTCCGAGCGACGACATTCCCTTCTGATTTGAATGCGATACGCAGGAGCCGACGTGTGGCACGGGCTCCGCAGGTGAGCCACGAGAAACACGAGAAACAAGACGTCGAGTAGATTGGCAATCGGTTATTTGAAAGTGCGGGCACTGTGGATCGTGGGTGGGTGTTCCCCTAGCCTATCGATAAGCACGATCGATCAGAAAATACTCGGCTAAACCCTAGATAGATTATTGAAGGTGGTATGAAGACCAAGCGCAAGATACTTCGTAGGCCCACGACTCCGTACAAGCCGCTTCCCAAGGGAGAGCGTGGAGGAGTGGAGTTATTGTTGGTCCACTCGGTGGAACACGTAGGCAAGCAAGGGGAAGTGGTCGAAGTGCGGCCCGGGTATGCCTACAATTATCTGATCCCTCAGGGGCTAGCCACGTTGGCCAGCGACCATCACAAGCGGATGGTGGAGAAGCACAAGGCGAAGTTGCAGCAGATCGAGCTTGCGCGGCAGGTGGAACTTCGGAAGCGTGCCGCGGAACTGGCGAAGCAAAGCATCACGATCGAAGCCAACGCGACGGAGGATGGCCATTTGTATGGCAGTGTTGGCGCGGCCGAGATCGTGGCTGCCCTGAAGAACATCGATATTGCGTTGTCGGCCGACCAGATACGGCTGGAAGGCCCGCTCAAGGAGCTTGGTTTGTACACGGTTCGGGTGCGTTACTCGAGCGAAGTGGACGGCGAGCTCAAGGTGTGGGTCGTACCGGCGGTTTCGGCGGAAGGCTGAGAGCGTATCGGTTGGGGCGGTGTCGTGTAAGAAGTCGCGGCACCGTGCGAGGGATGAAGTCGAAGGGTTCTGCGTGAGGGTTGCAGGCTGCGCCGAGCCGTTGGCTTCTGTCCAATGCTTTTCTGTCGGGCCGTGGCGTCGGTTGGCAAGGACGATTCCGCAAAGCAAGAGGGAGCGTAGTCGTGGCAACGGTAGACAAGAAGTTTCGCGTGGATGGCCCGGCGAAGCTGAATGACTTAATCGATCGTCAGCCGCCGCGAAGCATCGAGGCGGAGCGGGCGTTGATCGGCAGCCTTCTGCTGCTCCCCGAGGCGTGTGACGAAGTTGCGTTGATCGTCCGCACGGAGGATTTCTACGACCCCGCGCATCGGACGATTTTCGGCCACATGCAGGCGTTGCACGAGAGCGGCCGGCAGATCGACCCGATGCTGCTGAGCCAGCTTCTGCGAGATGCAGAGCAGTTTGAATCGGTGGGAGGCGCGGCGTATTTGCTGGAGCTTTCGCAAGGGGTGGCAACGGCTGCCCACGCGGAGTATTACGCTCGGATCATTCGAGACAAAGCGGTCCTGCGATCGTTGATCCACGCGAGCACGGACATCATCCAGGGGGCGTATGAGCCGAGCGTGGATGCGAGGGAGATGTTGTCGCGGGCAGAGGAGCGGGTATTTCGGATCCTCGATTCGAAGGGAGACACACAGGTACGGCCGATCCGCGAGGTGTTGCACGAATCCTTGGCGAGGATCGATGCGCGGCTTCAGCAGCAACACGCGTGCGGAGGCTTGGAGACGGGATTCATCGATCTGGACGAGTTGACGGGCGGCTTGCACGGGTCGGAGCTGATTATCCTGGCGGCCCGGCCGAGCATGGGGAAGACGGCGCTTGCGATCAATATTGCGGAGCATGTGTCGCTAGAGAGCCACGGGACGGGAAAGCCGGTGCTGGTGGTAAGCTTGGAGATGTCGGCGCTGGAGCTTGGGGATCGGCTGTTGTGTTCGCGTGCGCGGGTGAATAGCCATCGGTTGCGTAACGGTCAGTTATCGAAGGAGGATAGTAGCCGATTGATACAGACGGCGGCGGAAGTCAGTCGAGCGCCGCTTTACATCGATGATTCGCCGAGCCGGAACATGACGGAAATCGCGGCGACGGCACGGCGGCTGAAGCGTTCGCCGACGGGTTTATCGCTCATTGTGATCGATTATTTGCAGTTGATCGAGCCGGATAATCCGCGTGACCCGCGGCAAGAGCAGGTGGCGAGGATCTCACGTCGGCTGAAGGGTTTGGCCCGCGAGTTGAGCGTTCCCGTGTTGTGTTTGGCTCAGCTCAATCGGCAGGTGGAAGCGACGCGAGACAACCGCCCGCAACTGAGCCATTTGCGAGAATCGGGTGCGATCGAGCAGGATGCCGACGTGGTGGCGTTCGTGCATCGGGAGGAGTTTTACCAGACGAACGAGGAAGATCGGAAGCGGCTGAAAGGGCAGGCCGAACTGCTCATCCGGAAGCAACGAAACGGCCCGATCGGCGATATCAAGTTGACCTGGCTCCACGAATACACGCGGTTCGAGAACTTCCAGCAGCCGGAATACGACGAGTTTTCCGACTACGGTCCCGATCCGTTGCCTTGACGGGGGCGGTCGCGGCACTTTTCATGAAGGTGGAAACCGAGTTGGAAATTCTGTGCCCCGCTCGGATCGTGGTATTTGCCTGGAAGGCTTCGCGATTGGATGACGGATCGGCCCTTCACAGGGGCTGATTGCCGGTTGTGTTGCAAGCTGAAACTGGATACGATGTTAAGTTCGGCTTGGCTTGCCCCGGCACAGTTGTTGGCGGTGGGGCTTGTCTTGAGGCTCGTGTCGAGTTGTTTGCCTCGTGGGGGCATTTTCGGAGCGAGGAATCCAATCACTTGGCGGTGCGCTGGCGGTGGTCGCGGCGGTCGCCCTAACCCGTTCGTTTTAGTTTCATGGTCAACCGTAATCTGATCCGCGAGTTTGATGTATCCGAAGAGGATTTTGGCATAGCGATAGGCGATGCCTTGCCAGATGACATGACGTGGCTTTCGGGCCAAGAGGTGGGGCCCGATCAAATTGTCGAAGGGCGAGTGCTGCGAGTCGATGACGATTTTGTGCTGGTGGACGTGGGGTACAAGAGCGAAGGCATCATCCCGAGGAACGAATGGGAAGAAGGAGAGGCGCTCCCCGAGGTAGGCGAAACCATACGGGTGCTTGTTGAGGATACAGAGGATGTGGCGGGTCGGCACGACGATCGTGGCATGATCGTGCTGAGCAAGCGGAAGGCGGAGAAGATCGAGAAATGGCTCAAGGTCATGGAGACCGTCCACGAGGGCGATACCGTGAGCGGCATGGTGACGCGGAAGATCAAGGGTGGTCTGCTGGTGGATATTGGGGTCAATGTGTTCCTGCCCGCCAGCCAGGTGGATATCCGTCGGCCGCACGATATTGGCGAGTACATAGGCAAAGAGATCAAGTGCCTGGTGCTGAAGATCGACGATGCCCGCCGGAACATTGTTGTTAGCCGCCGCAGCCTGATCGAAGCGGAACGGGCACAAAAGAAGACCGAGCTTTTGAAGCAGCTTCAGGTTGGCCAGCTTTGCAAAGGGGTTGTCAAGAATATCGCGGACTTTGGCGCGTTCGTCGATTTGGGCGGCATCGATGGCTTGCTGCACATCACCGACATGAGTTGGGGCCGCATCAATCATCCGAGCGAAATGGTCAAGATCGATGATCCGATCGAGGTGATGGTTCTCCATATCGACTACGAAAAGGAGAAGATCGCCCTTGGCCTGAAGCAGAAATCGGCGAGCCCGTGGGAGCTTGTTCCGTCGAAATACCCGGTGGGTTCGAGGATTAAGGGCACGGTCGTGAATGTGATGAGCTACGGTGCGTTCGTCAAGCTGGAGGACGGCATCGAGGGTTTGGTCCACATTAGCGAAATGTCGTGGACGAAGCGGATCAGCCATCCGAGCGAGCTTGTGAACATCGACCAAGAGGTCGAAGTTGTTGTTCTGGATATCAACCAGGAGAAGCAAGAGATCTCGCTGGGGATGAAGCAGATCCAGGAGAACCCGTGGGACAAGGTGACCGATCGTTACCCGCCGGGCGCGATGGTGAAGGGTCGTGTTCGCAACTTGACGAATTACGGTGCGTTCATCGAGATCGAAGAGGGCATCGACGGATTGCTGCACGTGAGCGATATGTCTTGGACGCGGAAGATCGGGCACCCCAGCGAGGTCGTCGAGAAGGGGCAGGAGGTCGAATGCAAGGTGGTGAGTGTCGATCAAGAGCGGCGTCGCATCGCGTTGGGCCTCAAGCAAATGGATGATGATCCCTGGGCGAGCGATATTCCGAGTCGCTATCAGCCGGGGCAACTTGTGAAGGGGAAAGTCACGAAGATCACGAACTTTGGCGTGTTCGTGGGCCTGGAGGACGGACTCGAAGGCCTGCTCCACATCTCGGAGCTTGCCGAACACAAGGTGGAGAACCCGGAAGATGTGGTCAAGGTTGGCGATGAGATCGAGGTGAAGGTTCTGCGGGTGGATGCCGAGGAGCGCAAGATTGGCCTTTCTCGCAAGCGGGTTGAGTGGGCCGAGGATGACCTGGGAGCCGAAGAGGCCGCGGCTGCGGGAACGAATGGCAGTGGTGGCGGACCGGCCGAGTTGAAGGGTGGCGTTGGCTCGGGGAGTGGGCCATTGTTTAAGTCGGCCACCGAATTGGAAAATGAAGCACAATCGGCTGGCGCCGAGGAATCTGCCGGCTGAGGATGCCGGAATTCTTGGAGTAACATTTACCGCCAAGTTCGCCAAGGTCGTTAGGATCGGAGGAAGTGTACTTTCCTCCGTGGGACGATCGTAGCGACTTGGCGGTTTTTTGTTGGCACCGTTTGTTTGCCGGTTGCTGTAATCCGTTGTGCCGGATTCATTGATACGGTCCGAATGCTGCGAACATTCGGCGTACTGCAACACATCTTTCCTAAGTTGCAGATGCTAGCATCGTGGGGTCGATGAAGTTTTGTGTGGAGCAGGAAGCTCGGAGCGTGGCGGTGGAACTGCCGAAGCTTTCCTCGACGCTCCGCTCTTTCCGCTCGCCGCATTCCAATCCTGAGAGCCCCTCCCCGTTCGCAGCGAGCAAAGCAGATGGCTACTACCTCCACCACGTCGCGGCGGCGTCGGCCCGGCGAGGCCGTTCAAACGCCCCTTGAAACGTATCTCCGCGAGATCAATGAAACCCCGCTCCTGAACGCCAAGGAGGAGCGGGAACTTGCGACCCGCATTGGCAACGGCGATACCCGGGCCCGCGACCAAATGGTGCGAGCCAACCTGCGGCTCGTGGTCAACATCGCTCGCGGATATTCGGGCAAGGGCCTTGGCTTACAGGACCTCATCGAAGAAGGCAATCTCGGCCTGCTCCGCGCGGTCGAAGGCTTCGACCCGGCGATGGGCACGCGATTCAGCACGTACGCCAGCTACTGGATCAAGCAATCGATCAAGCGGGCTCTCATCAATACGGGCAAGACGATTCGCATCCCGGCCTACATGGTCGAACTGCTGAGCAAGTGGCGGCGTGCAACGGCTCGACTTACCGAAGAACTTGGCCGGGGCCCCACGCCCGAGGAGGTCGCCCGGATTTTAGGTCTTGCCAAGAAGAAGCTTCCGATCATCAAGAAGGCGATCAAGATTTACAACGCCACGCCGCAAACCGACCAAAGCGAAGCGGGTTGGACCCTGGGCGACGTGGTGATGGACGAGCGCCAGCAAGCCCCCGATGACGCACTCGTGGAAAACGATTGCCTGCACCACGCGATGGAGATGCTCGCCACGATGGACCAGCGCGAAGCCACCGTTCTCCGGATGCGATTCGGCCTCGATAGCCACGAACCACGCACGCTGAAGGAGATCGGCGAACAGCTTGGCCTGACGCGCGAACGGGTCCGCCAGATCGAGACCGAGGCGCTAGGCAAAATGGCCAACAGCCTTGAAGACCCCCGCGACCGGTTGGCGGAGCTTCTCTAGCCCGGATTTCTCACCACGGAGCGGAGAACAAGCCAACAGATCGTTCGAAGCAAGGTCAACCGCCCGTAGTTACGAGACAGGGTGTTTCCACCGTTCGTGGTGGTAGGGGTCCTTGCTACTGGTTTTCTCCGTGGCTCCGTGCCTCGGTGGTCTTGATTGTGAGAAATGCGGGCTATGTTGGCTGGCCGGCCAAGATCGCCGGGCTATCTATATGTTGGCACTTGCTGGCGTGTGCGGGTGGCTACAGAAATCGCCCTCGCCATTATTCTCGGGCCGTCTTGCTTACACGCCCAGGCCGCCGAAACCGCTGAGAGAGGTGGCATTCTCGACCGTACCCAGTTCGGCAACCCGGTTAGCCAACTGGCCGGCCGCGATGAAGCGGTCGAACTCGATCAGCACGGCCCGCCGGATTGTGCCTTGCAACCACTCGTAAACGGTGGCTGGAACACCGCCGCAGGTTTCCGCCACGAGTTCGATGGAGAGTTCGGCCTGATTCGCCTTGCAATCGCTGCGGTCGGTCAGCACAACGCCTTCGAACGAGAACCGCAGCATGTTGTCGATTTCCGAATTTGCGAGTCGGAAGGTGCAGCGCGTATTGTAGAGATAGTACGCCCGCTCGATCTCGAATTGTACGAGTGCGGCCCGAAGCCGCTCACTTCGCGTTCGCAGCGTCGGCGAGGCGTCGAGCGGAACATCTACCCGGCCGACTAGCCTCAGCGGCAAGCAATCGAACGCAATATCGACGTTCGGCTCCATGGCGGAAGGTGGATTTCAGAACCTTGAAAGTGGCCTGCCCGTGTTTCTGTGTCTCGGTGGTCCACCTCCGTGGTTTGGGTGGTACCAATCGCGGGGCAGGTCCTCGATGCTTAGTTCTGTGGTGGGGGTAGAACGTTGGTTTCTGCTTGGCGATCCAGGCCAATCACAAGCCAGCCCCCATCGGTGGCGAATTCGCGGTACCCAAGCGGACCCGCGTCGGCCAACTGGCCTTTCGGTGTCGTCGGATCGAGTTCGATCGTTTGTGGGAACCCGTGGCCTTGGGCCGATCGCTTGTTGAATTCCTTCTCCAGGTTGCTCCGTTGGGCGACCTGCTCGGCACTCAATTTGCCGTCGAAATCGGCCGGCAACATTTCCAATTTTCCTTGCCGGGTGAGAACGACTCGCCCGTCGGCCATTTGATGCTTGTAGGTGCCCGTTACGTTCCAGGCATCGAATTGGTTCTCGCCGGACTGCATGTGAGCGATATGAAGCGTGAGCTTGAGAGTGCTCCCGCCCAAGAACTCGACACTGATTGGCTTGGGGTCTGCCAGCGTCATGGCAAAGGCTTTGAAGGGTTCCTCCTTGGCGGCCGCGTCTTCGGTCGGTGCTGTTTTGCGGTCTTCCCACAAGCGTTTGATCCAGGAGGGCAGTTCCACGTCGAAGTGGATATCCTCGTCGGCCGATGTTTGCCGCGCCGTGGCTCCGGCCAGCATTGCGGCCGTGTAATTGTTGACGGCCGACTGGTGAAGTCGCATCGTAACGTCGTGGGTTTGCGTCACTTCGGGCGGTGCGGCCGGGGCGGCCAGTTCGGCCCGACGAGCCTGGGTCATCTCCACCTTCAGTGCATCCGCCGTCGAACTAAACCGAATAGGTTCGGGCACCGCATCGCGGCGTTCGAGCGGTTCGCGGAATTGATGTTCGTAGGTTCCCCGTGCCTCGGAAAGCTTTTCCATGACTTCATCGTTGAATTTGTTCTCGATGCGGTCCTCGGCATGATCGGCGGCGATGGCCTCGGCCTCGTGTTCGCTTTCGCAAGCGCGGCTCCACCCGATGCGCGAAACGAATCGGCTTCCGAAGCCACCCCCCTCTTTCGAGACCGAGTGAATGTGGGTATCGGTCGTGGCCTCGGCATCGGCTGGGTGCGAAAGAAACGCCGCATCCGCGAATTCGACTCGTTTCTTCGCTGTGTATTCGGTATCCGAGGTGCTGAGGATCAGCGCCGGGCCTTTGCGTCCCTCGCTATCCGAATCGACATGGCCCGCCGCGGAGAACTCCAGCACGGCCTTATCCTCTGCGGGTACCGAGGCCACCGTGACCGTGCCCGTCGTGTGAGAATCACTTTCAACGCTCACCCCGAGGATGCAATCGTGGACCGGTTCTTGGCGGTCGACGGGATCGACGCCGGCCGCTACATACGATGTGGATACCGCCACAAACGCGTTCGGCAACGAGACCTGTTTCCGCACCGCGCCTAGCAGTTCGGGGGACTGGCCAATGCTATCGACCACATGCAACCGTTGGCTTAGTGCGGCCGCGTTCTTGTCGCTCGGTTCTTGCTGGTACGAGGCCACCGCTTGTTGCAGGGCATCCAACTGTTTGCCGTACAATTCCGCTGGATTTTTCCACGAAGCGACGGCTGCCGTATCGCGGAAATGTCGCAAGGCGTGCGACAAGCCGCGGAACCGTTGATGTTCCAAGCCCTTCAGGTTGCGGCCGAGTTGGCCCAGTGTGTTGTCAAGTGCTTCCAGGTTGACGTCCTGATCGGCGGCAACGCTGGCCTTCAAACCGTCCCATCGAAGGAATCGCATCCACTGCTGACCGTTCTCGGAATCTGGTTTTACGAAGTTTTCCACTTCGGTCATTTGCTTTTGCAGATCGGCACGTGCGCTGGCAACCTGCTCGGCGGTCACGGGGCGGAACGCCTGGCGGGCCGCCTCGAACTGGGCCGCAAGATCGCCCTCGGCACGCGCCACGCCTGCCTGGGTGGCGATCAACATCGCCCCCAAAAGCCACGCCGAAGACGTGCTTCGAGCCGGTGACCAAAAACTCGCCAAAGGCCGTGAATGTGTATCTGCAGGATGCATTGCAAACTCCTTTCGTTGCCGGTTTGTCGTGGGTTCAAGCCCAGTCATTTTGCAGGCTGGCGGGAACCATCGGAAAGCCGCTCCCAACCGCGGGGGGCTGGCAAAGTGGACGATCCGTCAGGCCTCCGGTTTCCCAGGGAAAAGCACGCCGTGCGAACCCAAACCTGGCACCGAAGCCCGGCGGGACGCCCCGCAAAGTCCTCCCAATCTACGCCAACAACCAGTCCGATGTCTAGATGATAATTCCCGGTTGCAACCCTACAAATGGCCTAGCGACAACACGTTACCTCCGATTTCGTAAGGTGAATTCAAATACCAATTGCAACAAACCCGTTGAGAGCGGCCAGGAATTGGATACACAGCCCGCGGCATCGAGGCTGTGTTTTTTTTGGTAAGCGGGCAACCGGTATCGGCACAACTGCAGGGCCGATCCGTTATTCATGTTCGGGACAGTGAGGACTCACGAACCCGATGCGTCAGCGAAGGAAAAAGCACACATTCCCTCGCTGACGCATCGGGTTGGTTTCCAATACACCCGCCCAATTTGAATAAAGGATCGGCCCTGGGCACACGTGGTGAGTATAACCGGCTACAACAGCGGACTAGCGGCCGCCGCTAACTCGAATTAACATTTCACCACAAGCTCGGAGCGAGAGGAGTCCATTCGGTTTGAACCACTAGCCTCCCATCGCAAGTTCATCAACTCGTTCAACTTGTGTAGATCCCACTGCCAAAGCGGGAGGGGCGTTCCGAGTTAGGCCTCTTCCGTTCGTCTAGGAACGGTTGGGTCCCGTTCATCCTGGCAATTCTGTTATCCTGTCCTGTGTTATTCCGCCCGTTGTGTTCGTTGTGTCGTCGTGGTGGAATTGAATTATCGCTGCAATCCTAAGAAGGGTGTCCATGTCGTGTGAACTTGCAAAGCTATCTCCGAGGCGAAACAGCACGGCGGCCACGAGCGTCGAGGCGCTTGTTGCCGAGCAACTGGAACATTTTGGAATCGACCGCCGCAGCGAGTTTGGTTCGGCAATGGCCCGCGTCGCCGGGCGACTCTATGAGAACCAGCACGACATCGAACGACTTTGGGAAATTACCCTTGCGACGATCGAAGGGCTTGACCGTGCCGACCGGATCGCCTGGTTCAATGCCACCAAGTTTCTTACGTTTCAACTGGCCAAGTCGCTCGATACGCTTCAGAACCCGTTCCGGCGAACGTATCAAAGCCTTGCCTTCAGCCCCACGACCCAGTGTGCGAAGGGGCCTTACGCGGTCTTCGATAACGTCGCGGCGATATTCTCGGCCAATCCCGTCATCGCCCGCACGGCAACTTACATCTACTCGTGTGCCGAGTGGATCGAAGACGCCTTTCAGGGCAAGGAGTTGATGCACGACATCTACTCGCGGCTGTTGAACCCGACGGCGATCTCGCTGGCCAATCATATTGTCGACCTGGAGGCCGGCCCCTACGCCCGCGAGTACTTCGCCTGGAACTTCAACAGCGGCATGGCGGCGGTCGATGCCATCCTCGCCCACCTGCTGGGCCGCCGCGACGTGCTCATCGTCGGCCGAAATATCTATGGCGGCGTCCACCAACTCATTTTCGATTGGTACGCCAAGTCATCGAACCTCGATGTCGCAATCGAAGTGTTCGAGGGAACGACCGCCGGACAGTTCGAGTCCTTCCTCGACGTGGTGAAGCGGAAGCATGCCGCAAGGTTCGCCGAAGACCTGCACGCGTATGTGCATCTGGAATCGCCTTGCAACCCGCATGGGTACGTGTTGGATGTGCCGGGAATCTGCCGAGCGGCCCATCAGCACGACATGCAAGTGATCCTAGACGCCACCGTCGGCACGCCTTTCCTCGTCCGCCCGCTGCAGCGGCCCCACGAAGCCGAAAGGCCCGACTTCGTCGTCCACAGCTATACGAAAGACCTTTCCGGCGGCGGCACGGTCGTTGCGGGCGTTCTCATCGGCAAGAACGAAGACATGTTCCTGCCGAAAGGCACGACCACCCCCACCGGCAAAGCGTGGCACGATACCGTCTTCTGGAACGTCTACTATGTCAAAGGTTCGTTCCTCAGCGCCGATGGCGCGTTCGAGGTCCTTCAAGGCATGCGGACGCTCGAAATGCGGATGCTCGCCAAGTGCATCAACACTCGAATCTTGGTCCGCTTTCTGAACCACCACCCCGGCATTACTGTTCATTCCAACGATCTGCCCGGCAATCCGAACGCCCCCATGCGAGAGGAACTCATGTACCTGGGGCTGCCGGCCCCGTTGTTCACGATCGACCTGGAAACCGCCGGCGTGCCGCGAACGGCCTTCCAAATGTTCTTCGATAGCCTCGCCCCCACGTTCGACCACATGATCAGCCTCGGGCAATCGAACACGATCGTGAGCTGCCCCGCGCTGACGACCCACTCCGAGCTATCGGCCGAAGACCTGGCCAAGGCCGGCATCCCGCAAACCATGATCCGCATCGCCGTCGGCGATGAAGACCCCCGCGACCTGCTGGCCCACCTCGTCCACGCCGCCCGCATCGCCATCGACCCCGCACTCGCCGGCTTCTCCAAGCAGTTTCCCACCGCCGAGCAAGCCAACCAGATCATTCGTGATTGCCACCTGCAAACGCAGCAAAAATACATTGAAGCACGCCAGGTGGAGTACTGAGGGGGCGTGAATTCAAATATCAATTGCGACAAACCATAGGAAGCTGTCCGGGAATTGGCACCTCAGTCAGCCCCCGGCTTTGCCGGGGGTTTAGTCATCCACGCATCGTAACACTGCGGCGAACCCCCGGCAGAGCCGGGGGCTGTCATTCCAATGCCTGGTCACGCTCAACGAGTTCGACGAACCGAGAAAGCTCGGACTTTACCCCTCCGGTGCAATCATCACCCCACACTTGATCGTAACTCCCATCCGATGTTATCCGATGTTATCTGTCGCTTTTGAAGTTTGAATTCACCGGGGCGTTACGCCGGGCACTCGCTCATGTAAACTGAAGGCCCACGCCTTGTTTGCCAACGCCGTGCCAACGCCGTGCCAAGGCAGAAGGTATCCACCCATCGGTCCGGTAGCTCAGCGGTTAGAGCAGGGGACTCATAA
>JADZFK010000220.1 GCA_020849945.1 Pirellulales bacterium
GCTGCCCATTAGCGGGGTTGAGGCCGCTTTCTTTGCAGACCAAAAACGCAACGAAGGCCGATGCCTCGTCGTAACCATTGCACGCGATTCACCTCCGGTCATGCTTCGCTCCTCGAAGGCACTGGGGTCTTTCGATGTCGCCGTTTACTCGAACTGGGCGACTAGATTATTGTATCAAGCTCGGCATGGTTGGGCGAACAGTTCCAGATTCTGCCACCCCCAACATCGAACGCATTTCATGGGCGAAAGCCTGTGCCACCAGACTCGCTACCTACTAACGACGACTCTTACATGAAGCTTACAGACGCCCGCAATCTTGCCAAGGCGATGATGAAGCAGCATGGCCTGCTGCCTGCCTGGTCGTTCCACTTCGATAATTCCAAGGTGCGATTCGGCCTTTGCAACTACAGTCGGCGGATCATCTCGCTCTCGCGGCACCTTGTGGCGGCCAACCCATCTGAGAAGGTTCGCGAAACTATTTTGCACGAAATCGCACATGCCCTGGCACCCCGCGGCGCGGGCCATAACGCCGAGTGGCGGGCAATCGCCCTTTCGATCGGTTGCCAGGGCGGGCGATGTTATGGGGAAGATGTCGTTCGGCCGAAGCCACCCTTCAAAGGCACCTGCCCCGGTTGCCAACGAGTCATCTATCGACATCGTCGCTCCCACATCGCCTGCGGCACATGCTCGCCAACGTTCGACCCACGGTTCCTGATCCAATGGAGCGAGAACCAGCGGCGATAACATCGCCGGCTTTGTGCGCGGCGATGCCATCGCACAAAACCGGCGATGGTATCGCCGCTCCTTCCACAAAGCCGGCGATGGTATCGCCGCTCTTGTGCGTCAATCACCAACGTCGTTCAATTCCCCCGTTGCGCGCCGCGCAGTTCATTGTGCAGGTCATTAATCGGCGTCATATCGAGATACTTTGCCCCAAGCGCTTGCGTGGCCTTGAAAAGCTTCTCGATGCGCCGTTGTACTTGCGGATCGTCGCTGCGGATCAATCGCGACGAACTCGCCAGGCCACTGTCGAATTGCGACCAACCGGGAAGGTCATCGAGTTTCCGAAGCAGTTGCTGCGCGGCTGCATAATCCTTCTTCTCGATCTTCTGCTTCGTGCGAGCAATCAGGATGTTCCGCCGGGCCACGAGGTCGATCAGGTCTTCGCGGACGGCCGCCAACTTCGACTCCGCCGTTAATCGGGCATCGTCGTCGGGCAGGGGGACTTCGATTCGCCTCTGCGCGCCGGGCACCACCGGCACGCGAGCCAACAGTTGGCCGCCGTGCTTCACGAGTAACATCTCGACGCGCGAGCCTCCCGGCATCACGGCCACTTCACCCGCCGGGTCGCTGATTCCGACTCGCGGCGCCGTTTCTCCCGCCAAACGCTGCTCAAGCACTTCGTACCCCACGAGCGGCTTCTCCTTGTTCCGCCGCGAGTGAAAATAAAGCGTCGTGGCCGCGGGATCGGCTCGCAGGGCAATCGCCAATTGCTCGATTCGGCCTTGCTTCCGCCCCGCAAGCGGTTGGCGATTGCCGCTCATCACGCGGAACGCCAACGGCTTATCCTTTTCGGCAACGGCTTCGAGGTACGTCCACGGTATTTGCGTTATCCCGTTCGGGGCCACCTGCCCGTTTCGCAACGTCCGTCGCAGCACGGGGGCAAACACATCGCCAGGGCGGGCCCAAACGGCTGGCTCCAAACCGTTCGGCAAAGCCGAGCCACGCGGTAGGAGCTTGACTTGCTTGGGGTCTTTCGAATCGACTTCCAATCGGGCCACCGGTGAAAACGTTTGCCATGTGAGCGAGAACAGTTGCTCGGCAAGCGCCGATCCTTGGCGGCATTCGCGCGCGAGTGGCCGTCCCCAACGATCCAGGTAGGCGTCGTACTCTCGTGCTCGCAATTCGAACCCCGTTGCCGTGGCCCGAACCGCGAGCAGCAGCAGTTTATCGTGCTGATCGACCATCGCCGCCGGCTTCTCGGTAGGTTCGGTGGAACCAAGATAGCGGCGCACCGCGGCCCGATCCCGCGATTCCGCCAACTTCAACTCGAACGCCCACGCCGGTGCCAACGTGGCATCCACCCGACGGCAAAGATACTCAACCAACTGCGTCCGCGCTCGTTCCCCCACTCCCCCCGGCAGATCGAGAAGCAGAACGGCTTGGATTCGATAGGGCTGAAACTCCCAGCCGCCATGCTCGCCGCGCGAGGAAGTGCCCCAACCCAACGCAACCGCCAGCACGATCGTCAACCGAATTGCGCATGCTCCCCGAGGGCGCGCGCCACCACCGCCAGGCCCGGGGTCTCGGGCCATCGATTCAAAGAGCGGGGTTCCGCATGGTGTGTTCATCGCGCGGTTAGGGGGCGGGGCCGTTTTTGGCTACGTTCTCGCGGGTGCCTAGTACCCAGTGTTCGATATTCTGATACAGCGTCACCGGCGATTCGCCGACGCCGCTGAGTTTCGTGCGGTAGGCAAACGAATTCACCGTTTGCCAAAGAGGAATGACGGGGAGCTCGTGATCAACAATATCATGCAATTCGGCGAGCCTCGCTCGAACATCCTTCCAATTATTAGCCAACGACAGGTTTCGCAGGGCCGCTTCGAGGTACGGGTTGTGAACGCCTTCCGCCGCAATCGGCGGGCTGAATAACTCGTGGGCATCGGTCAAAGGTTCGCCGATCGTAAGTTCGGCGTAGCGCAGATCGCACTCGACCTTGCCAGAAACCAACTCTTCCGTTGAAAACTCGACGAGCTGAACCGAAATCCCCACGCGGGCCAACTGTTCTTCGATCGATTGGCAAGCCAGTCGGGCCACCGCGTCTCGCGGGTGCGCCAACACAAGCTTCGGCATCGGCGCATCCAATCGCGACTCCTCGCGCGAACCCGATTCCTTGCCGCCGCCCTTGCCATCGCTCGCCTCCTTCTCCGGCGGGTTCTGCACCCCTGCCCACGCCACCGTTGCCAAAATGGAAGCAAGACGCGGCTCGAACGGCCGCACCGCAACTTGGCCGTTGTACCCGTACCAAATCGGATCGCTCAACGAAACCCCCGCGGGAAACGGACCACTCACCGCCTGAAATCCGGCCAACTCGCTGCCGGCCAACAACACGCGATGCACGATCCACTCGCGATCGATCCCGTAGCACAATGCACGCCGAAACTCGCGCTTGGCCACCAGCGGCTGCTTCATGTTCGGAACGAGAACGTGTACCGTCGGAAGCTTGTACGGTTCGATCCGAATGTCCGGCGCATTCCGCAAGCGAGCCAGTTGCCACGGGGGAACCCGGTCGAGTACGTCGATATCGCCGTTGATCAGCGCCGCAATTGCGGCATCATCATCGGGCATGGTTTGTTCGAGGATCGCCTGGGGGCCACCGGGTTCCATCCCGCTCGGTTCGTTCGCAATAAAAGCCACTTGTTCCGCGGTCGCATCGCCGAGGGAATACGGCCCCGTCGAGCGGCCGACTCGCGTCGTGCCGCCCGATGGCGATGGAAGTGGAAATCGAAGCAGCGACTCGGGACGAACGTGAACCTGCTTCAACTGCAACTCGACCCTGCCATCCGATCCGAGCGAAACGTTCTCCACCAAACGGGCAAGCTCCTTGCGATATCCGCCATTGCCCGGGCTAAGGCATTCAAGCAATGCCCGCGAAACGGCGTCTGCCGAAAGTGCCCTTAAGGGTCCGCTGGCGACGGGCGAGAATGAAAGCGCAAGCCTCTGCCCATCATCATCCAGTTGCCACGCGCCGATGGCCGATTGGTATTCGCCCCCCTCGGCACCGAAGCCTACTTCCTCGGCAAACAGGCGATGCACGAGCCGGCTTGTACGCAACGACGCCCAATTATCCAGGCGATGCGAAGGCACGCGCGGGGCCGACTCGAACACGCCCACCGCGATGTACGGAAACTCTCGCTCGACTTGCGCCAGAACCTTCTTGGCCGATTCTTGATCGGGCCAAATGGCCAACGCGCGGTTGGCGGCCCTCCGCGCCGCAACATATTCCTTGCGGGCAAGCAGGCTATTGGCCTCCGCCAACTGGCGGCCCGCGGCCGATTCAAATCGCGATTGCCAAGCCCCCGCCGCCTGCGATGACACGCCGCGAAACCGCGTTTGCCACAGTTGAAGAACTCGTCGCGCCGAACCGAAGTCCCCGTCGCGCAGGTACTTCTGCATGATCTCGCCCGCCACACGCTCGACCGCTTCCGGCAACGAGGGGTAGTCGGGCGCCCGTTCGTGCAGCGTCAGCAGAAGTGCCAACGCGCGATCGTGCTGCCGTGTTTTGTACAACGCGAGGGCGTTCAGTCGCAGGTACTCGTTGATCGACTCTTGCAAACCCGCCAGTTGCGGCGATCCCGCAAGAAGCCGCGCATAGTAATCATACGCCTCGTCGAACTGGCCCGCTTGCGTCAGTCTCGCCGCTTCGTCTAGCAGCACCTGCTCAAACACGCGAACCTGCGCGATATCGGACCAAGCGATTTCAAACTCCTCGGTCGGCCGCTCGAGCAACCGCACTTGAAGCGCGCCCGTGGCGGGAAACTGCGCCGGCCCGCCTTGCGGAAAGCTCAGCGGCAACACTTCCAGCACCTTGTTCCCGTTCGCCGCGTTCAACACGACACGATCGAACGGCGTCCGATCCAACAGCCGTTGCGAGGCTCGCGGCTTCGACTCCGCCGCGCGGCAAGCTCCTTCTCGCAACGCCGGGATCGTGTCTGGCGAAAATACAAAGCAGGCCGCGATCAAGAACCCCACCGCCCCTGCGCGCGGAACCCACCACCGGCAGACGATGCGGCCGCAATGCCATCCCCGCAATTGTAGGCGTGTGTGATTCACGATGACGCCACCTCAAGGCCTCTCGACAACCAAGATCGTTCCATCCTGGGTCGTAACGGCCAGCCTTTCCAAATAGGCAACAGGCCCCGTCGCCAACGGTTGTAGTAGCTGCGCTGAGCCGAGGATTTTGCCGTCGGCCAATGCGCGTCGTTCCAGTGTCCCCTTGCGATAGGCCAGTACGATGCTGTCGGGCAGTTCGAGCGGAGGGCCAGCAAGCGGCCCTTGTTCGAGCGGTACTTGCCAACGAGTTTCTCCAGCGGCGGAAACGCACACGAGCTTCTCATCGGCAGTGGCCAGCAAAACGGCATCGCCTGCCGCATACGGCCCTTGCTCGATCTCGCCCGTAAGTTCGGTCTCCCCGGCCGCTTCGAGCGAGGGCAACTTGAAGCGGGCCAGCCGCGTGCCGCCGATAACAGCCACACCCACGTCGCCCATCGCAACCGCCGCGCTTGAAACACTTCCCGGCCCAACTTCCACTTCGTGAAGACCCTCCAAATGCGGCTCCGGCGACGGAGCAAGCGAAACAAGGTAAATCTTCTTCGCGCCATCGGCAAGTAGAAACATGCGGCCATCGCTCCCCACGGCCGTCGCCGGAAAGTAGCCGATCGTGCTGCCCGCTTCCACCTTGGGCTGAAAGGGGGCCGACAGCTTCGCGCCCGTCGGGTCCACGTGGAACACCTGGCCAATTTTAGTAGGTGCCACAAGCCCTTGCCCGAACGCGGTGGGTTGGCACGCCAGGGGACTTTCAAGCCGTACCCATCGCGCACTTTTCGCCGGCGAAGGATCGCAGAACAGAAGCCACTCGGAATTTGCCGCCGCAAACACGGCCCCGCCCAAGCCCAGGTTCGTGCTCGAATCCAACAAGGGCGGTTGCGGCGGCGCCAACTGGGCGGCCAACGCTTCGTCTTGTACGCCTTGGCGAAGCGTTGCTTCGTCGAATCGGAACGCCCCGCCCCCCGCGTTCGCAACGGTGATCGCCTGGCCCCCCGCTTCCACAACCGGCGGACCCGCGGGCGGCAACGCCAACTGCGTCGCCCACACCGCTCGTCCCTGCTTCGGCCCAAGTGCCGTTACCACAACTCCCGCCTTCCCACGCGGACGATGCACTTCAATCAACAACTCACCCCGAACAAGCAGCGGATGATCGAAGGTTGAGCCCGCGTAAGAATTCTCAATTTCCTCGACCGGCAAGCGGCCACCGGTCGGCACGATGTTGTATTTCGATAGTTGATTGTTGGCCACCCACACACTACGGCCAATCACGGCAAAGTGCTGCGTAACCGATTGCGAACGGTTGGCTTCCCGCGTCGCCACCGGCGTGAGAGCCTCGCCTTCCTTCCCCGAACCAATTTCGTAAACGCTGAACTGCCCTCGGTCCGTCACCGCAATCAGGCTTCGCCCCGCCACCTGTGGCGGCGTC
Organism: Pirellulales bacterium; assembly: GCA_020849945.1. Lineage (GTDB taxonomy): Bacteria > Planctomycetota > Planctomycetia > Pirellulales > Lacipirellulaceae > JABDGM01. Next base: position 6,254 of record JADZFK010000220.1, read on the forward strand.
GTCACCAACCCTTCCAAACGGCGGGCCGCAAGCTCCTTGCCGAGCGCTCCGCGGTTATCCAACGAAATCAAATGAAGCCGACTCGTTTCCAATCCGTTGTTCTCCGCAACCGCCAGGCTTTCCATCACCGCAACTGGCGGCGTTTGAATCGTGCCCGGGGCATGACCCAAAAAATACACCCCCGCCGCTTTCATTTCCGCAAGCGATATCGAGTACAAACTGGCTCGATCTCCGCAAACATAAAGCAGTTTTTGGCTCCGATCGATCGCCGGCATCACACGCAGCGGCTGAGCAAACTGCAAGTACCCGGTTCGCGCCCCCGAGATCAAATCGATCACGGTCAACCGCCCCGATTCGCATGGAACGAACGCGCGATTCCCCACGATCAGCGGTTCGGCGAATCGATCTTCCACACCTTGCCGCCACAACAGCTTGCCCGTAGACGCCTCCAGCCGCACGAGTTCGCGGCGAGTCGTATCGGCAAACAGAATATCGTTGCCCACGGATGTCGGCCAACCCGACGTATCGAACCCCACGTAACGCCGCCAAAGCAGGCGGCCCGTCGCCGCCTCCAAACCGTACACCGCCCCGTCGATTAACAGGCCCACCGTCCCCTTCGCATTCGCGGGCGCCGCCGCTGCGCTCAACATGGGCCGCCGATTGCCTACCGCCAACGCCGCTACCCACGGGGTCGGTGGTTCCGTCGTCTCCGCCGACTTCTCCTCCGCAACAAATCGAATTCCCGACTTTTCCGCCTCCGTGGTCTTCTTAATGGCCTCGGCCAAACTCGCTTCCGCCGATAGCTCCGGATGCTCCTGCAGCAACCTCGCGTGGGCGGCATACGCTTCGATCGGCTTCTCGTCCGCAATGGCTTTCTCCATCGCCACAAGACCCGCCGCAAGCGACGACTGCGACTGCTGCCGTCGCTCGACTCGATCCAGCGTGTCGCGGATCGTCGTCAAACGCGTTTCGTCGCGGAGCGCCTTCGGAACGTAGTTCGCATTATCGCCCATCTCGAGCGCCTTCCCCGCCAACTCCAGGCATTTCTTCGATTCGTCCGAGGTCGGAGCCGCTTGCTCGGCCTGGTGCGCCAACCCTTCCGCTATCGCGGGGATCAAACTGGCACATTCCGCTCGACCTTCCTCGAACGCCGGCTCGTCCTCGATCTCCTTTAACTCCGCTTCGGCCGTGGCAAGCGCTTGAGCAAACTCCTTCGCTTCCGCCGCTTGCCGAATTTTGAGAAGCGCCACCTTCACCCGGGCCGAACTGTGTTCCGCATGACCGGGCGAACTACCGAGGAACTCCTGATATCGCTCGATCGCTTGGGGGTAAGCGCCGCTTCGCTCCGCTTCTCGCGCTTGCGCGAGCATCTGGTCGCCCGTATCGCGCAGAAGAAGCAGCCACACGGCCGTGCCTGCCAACAGCAGCACCACCAACCCTCCGCCGCCAAGAAGGATGATCGGCGAATCCCATCGCTTGCTCGACTTGCTCGGCTTGCCCTTTCGCTTGCGCTCGGGAACTCGTCGAACGGCCTTCTCTTTCGGCTCGCTTGGCGTTGCAGGCGATCGGCCAACCGGGCCTGCCGCCCGCTCGCGCGGCGCAGTCGCCGTGGCATCCTCAACCGGGCTTAAACTCGGAATCGCGGTCAGCGGCTCTCCTCCGGCGGCCTTCTCCGATCCCTTTCGCTCACGCGGCGGCTTCCGCGCTTCGGCGGCGGGGATCTCGATCGCCTCCGGCAAGTCGTCGGCCTTCACCTCGTCGTCATCCACGATCACATCCGAACTCGGTCGCGCCGCCTCGCCCTCCTCCTCAATCGGGGCGAGCCGAAGCTCATCGTCCTCTTCAACTCGCGCCGCCGGTTGTGGCTTGGGGTGGCTCAGGATGTGCGAGCCAAATACCGAGCTGCCTTCCGCCGCATGGGGGTCATCGCCGGGGGCCTCCTCGTCCAGCTCCATCAAGTTCACGCCGCTCTGCGTCAGCCCCGCCAGTACGTTGTTCGCCTGATCGCGCGTCAGAAGGTTCTTCTGCACCAAATAATTTGCCAACGCATCGGCAGACAACGGCTTGCGAATCTCCGCAATCTGGGTGCGAAGCTTCGTCATCAACCGATCGGAAAGAATCTTACGCCGATCAAGCTCGGTTATGAATTTCTTGGCAGACATGCAACGCTTCAATGCTCCGAGCTTGTGATGAAATGTTAATTCGAGTTAGCGGCGGTCGCCAGACCGCTGTTTTTACCAGTTATCTCTACCACCTGTGCCGAAATCGGTTGCCTACTTCCCAAAAAATCACCGCCTCTCCGCGAGGGCCACGTACCCGCGGCGGGCCTTTCCTCCTCATCGGTACGACTGATCGGCAACGCTAAACTCGAACACACTTCCCTTATGGGTAACGCGAAAGACCGTGCTCCGGATCGTCTCGGGCTTTCGCGCACCGGCGTATCTCCGTTCCAAATCGATCAGGATCGCTTGAGCCTTGGGCGGATAGAATTGCAGGATGAAACGCCCCTTTCCTTCGATGCCCGCCTTCGTCGCCAGTTGGCGGTCGAAGGCCGTGAACTGGCTATCCGTCGGGATCATGTACAGCCGCTGTTCCTCGCTGTGTTCGCCAACTCGCACCGAAGGCTTCGACTGGCTCAAATTATAAGCGTAGTGAACCTTGTTGTCCTCGCCCAGCACGCCGAGTTCGATACCGAAGAAGTCAAGCCATTGGGCGTACTCCAACAGGCTGACGGGTTCAAATCGCACTTCTCGGCGAGGCTCCGGCGGCCCGCCGCGACCGGGGCCAAAACCCGCGCCAATTCCACCGCCCACCCCGCCGCCACGTCCGCCCCCCGAACCCGGCGTGCGGTTGTCGCCTCGCCGCTTTTCCGAAACGATGTCCAGCGCGTCATCCACCATCACGGCAGCCTGCGTCTCTACAACCGACGCCAACGAATCGAGCGTCTCCTCGATCGGCTCATCCATCGGTTCTTCGGCCGGAGCTTCCGGGTCCGTCTCGCCGACCGATTCCTCGGTCCCGCCCGTGCCCCCGCCTCCCGTCGCGATCGGCGTCACCGGAACCGCAATCTCCTCGATGATGAAATTACGCGTAAAGTAAATCGCAAAAATCGCCCCCACGGTCACGCCCGCGACGATCAGCATCGATACGATCCAACTCGATACCTTGTCGTATGAGCTGACTCGCAATTGATTTCGTGTTGGAATCGTATCGTTCGACATGCTTCCGACTAATCCTCCAACGCCGCGGCGGGCCGAATGGCCAAATACCACTTCTTCCAGGCCTCGATCGCCTCGTAACGTTGCTGATCGGTGAAATCGTCGGGCGGACCGTAGCCGTTAAAGTTGCGACTGATGAACCGCAGCTCGTTGCGGGCTTCCAACACGACTCGGTGATCCGGGTCGGTGAGCGCGTAAAGAAGGGTCGGGACGTAGTCCAAATTCCCGCTGCGGCCAAGCGCGCGAACGGCCAACATCCGCACCTCGGGTTCGCCGCCCCGAACCAGTTGCTGCAGCCGTCGAGCACTCTTCTCGTCTACTTCATCGACAACCAATTGGCTCGGATCGCGCGCCAGGTCATCTAGCGTGGCGTCGTCGCCATCGTCGATCATCGAGAGAAGTTGATCGACCTTCGTATGCACCTGATCCGCAATCAACTCCCCGTTGCGGAGCTTTACTCGCGAAAAATTCGTCGGCAACCCGCGGCCAGAAAGAAGCATCCCCTCGCTAAGCTTGGCGTTGATGCTCTTCTGAGTCGAGCGGAGAAGAAACAAGATGGAGAATGCCGTATCACACTCGGCACCACAATGCCCCGACCAACTCCCATCCGCCGCTTGTTTCGTCTTCAAAAATTGGTAGCCCTCGTTGTACCACTTCGGCGATTTCTCCTGCGAATTCTCGAGGGCTTCTTGAAAACTTTTGTAACGCTCCAATCCGTAAAGATAGTAGTAACTCTTCACGTCCAAATCGATCGTGTAGTTCTTGGCCATCCACCCGTGCGCATTTCGAATCGTCAACAGAATCTTCGGCACACTGACTTTCTGCGGTCGGAACTGCCTCGTTTCCCGCGCGCGGCCCGAAGCGTCCACCCGCCGAAGCGCCGACGGCAACTCGTCGATCGCTTCCTGCATGGGGTTCCCGGCCGTGGCCCCGGGCGAACTGGGGCCAATCTGCATCCCGAACAGGTCGGCGCAAATGTAAAGGCTTCCTAGCCCGGCGGCCAGCATCGAACAACTCTGATCGTTTTGCTCAACCAGCGCATCCGTCGTGCTGGGGATCCCTTGATAACCCCAGCAACCCGCCGGGTCTTGCGTTCGCAAGAGCCAATCTGCAAATCGATCGATCGAGCTTCCGTCGATCGCGAATCCGTGGCGATTCGCTTCCCAATACGAAAGTGCCGCATACTGCGATTGTGAGGTGTCTCCCGACGCCATGTTCGCATATCCCCAACCGCCGTGCTCCTTCTGCCGCTGCTTGAGCCGCCCCAAGAACCATTCGATTTGCTGGGCATAACGCTTGGGCGATGCCTCGCACAAGAAGATGATTGCCAGACCATTGCTGTACATGTCGAGCACATCGTCTTTAACATCTTTCTTGATGGCATCCTCGCAGGCGGCAATCGCCTCGCCCACGCGCGCATGGTCGCCGCGGCCTGCCTTCAGAAACGCCAGGCCAACGAGGCACTTCGCTCCAAATCGGTCATCTGTGTGCGTTTCCAGATAGGTCAATCCGGTATCGACCAGCTTCCGCACTTCGGGGCTATCCGGCGTCAGGTCCTGCGCCATCAGGTCACGCGGTATCGCCAGCACAACAAGAACCGCGATTCCCGCGCACGCAAGAACCGCCAAGCCGGCCCGCCCCGTCGATCGGCTTCCCATTTTTTTCGGAAACATCGACATTGCCTCTCCGCTGCCATTTACACTCGGGCAGTTTTCCTTATTATGGAGGCTGAAGGACAGGTAGCTCAGTTGGTAGAGCACAGGACTGAAAATCCTGGTGTCGCCGGTTCGATCCCGGCCCTGTCCACTTCTCCACGTCCTGGTTTTCCGGTGACCCGGGCCTCTATTGCCTGCCCAAACGAGTGCCCCTGCTACCGGGGCCCATTTCGGCCGTTCCATTCTAGCAACTTTCGGCCTCGTTGCGAACCAACCCATTTGACGCCCCAGGGCCGATCAGTTTTCCTTCAAAGTAGGTCCCGCGAGCCGAGCGGGACACGGAATTACCTACTCGGTATCCAGTTCACGGAAAGAGCCGCTCGGCTCGCGGCACCTACTTCTCGGCCCAATTTGAATAAATGATCGGCCCTGTTCGACGCCCACGGCAAAGCGGTTCTTCGAGATGCTCAGCCCCCGGTTCTGAGCTTGAGGTGAATTATCCTTGCGAGTGAGCGGCGGCCGCTAGGCCGCTGTTTTCACCGGTTATTTCCACCACTTCTACCGAAACCGCCTGCCCACTTTCCATAAATATCACAGCCTCTCTGCCGCGGGACGATCGATGTCCGCTCTTCTGGATATCCAAAATCAACCGATCTGCCCCATCCCATAGCTTGAAGGCCCTCCCCCAGCCTCTCACTCCTCACTCCTCACTCCTCGCCCCTTCACCACTCGCCCCTTCACCACTCGCCCCTTCACGAAACACGATGCTGATCTTGCCATTCGAAACTGGCTTATCAAGCACAATTGCGATTCGTTTCGGCGGTTCCTTGGCGTGCGATTCTCCTTCGATAATGCTCGAAGTGACACGAAACGGCAATCCTTCCGTCTCGACCTCGGCCACGACGGAATCCGCCCCTGCTCCAAAGCGAATCCGCCCGGCCGATTCCAACTCCCAGGGTTCAAACGTGATGAGCGCGACCTCGAAAGTTTGCGGTGCGAGGAATTCCACTTCGTCCACCACCTTCAGCGATCCCCGTCCCGAGCGGTTGAAAACGAAGGTGCGCTCCAGCCGAACGAGCTCCGGAACGTCGTACGCACGGGCCAAGTCCAACACAATCGTATCTTGATTCTTCTTCTCTTCACGGCGTTGCAGGATCGCTTTCGCCTCGAATCCGGCCGATTGCAGCTTCCCCGCCACACGCGGTACGCTGTGGCCAAACGAATTCAGCAAGTCGCTTTCGTAACGCCGCGAGCTGAACGTGCGCGAAGTGTACAACTCGGCCCCTGGGTCTGCTAACACGACCTTGCTGCCAGATAGCAACATAAAGCTGCCGACATCGTTGTGGTTGTGCGGCTCCGCATTATGGCCACCCTTGATGCAAACCGCCAACGCCCGCGGATTCTCGTTCCCAGATCGGCAAATGAAAAGCCCTCCCTCGGGAAAGAAATCTCGTATCGCCAGTTTTGCATTCTCACGACGTGGTTTCTCGCCGACCGCGTTTCGTTCCGCAAGCTGATAATCAAAGATGCCTAAACGGAACAAATCGTCCGACGGCACTTGAGAACTCTCGTTCCATTTCTGTTCCCATCCTCGCAGATTCCACCCGTAGCGATGACTCAAGAAACCCAGAACAACCTCATCGGGCTGCTCATGGGGCGAACAATCCGAGTAGGTCGGATACACGCCGAGTTGGATTTGGCTTCTCCAGCCGAACTCGGCTATCGCCCGCACGTGCTCCTCCTTCAACCAATCAATCTTTCCAGCCGTCGCCTGGCGCAGCGTTTCCGCAAGCATGGTGTATCGGCCGAAGCCGTAATTCCAGTAACCGATCCCCTCGGCACAGTACCCGTCGGGGGTGAATCCCGACAAATAGTTCGGCATGAACTTTTCGGCAGCCGCCGCGAAGTACGCCCGCCGCTTCTTCGATTCGATGTGGGCCATCGCGGCGCCCACCGCGCCCGCCATGATCACCGAATTGTGATTCGCCGTATTGAGTACCCATCGAACTCGACCTTTCCCTTCGCGAACTTGGCTTTCAAACGGCGCGAAGATCCTTCGCTCCAAGTTCTCGTCCACGAGCGCTCGCGTGCCGGGGCTAAGTTTGTCGCCAAGCCACCACGCGGCCGTCGCTAGGTTCCATCCCATCGCCGAGGAAAGGAGATCGAGCTCGGTGATCTTCCCACTATAGTTTGTCAGATGCGGGTCATGTGCGGGAAAAAGCCAGGTCCGCTGCCCACACTGGTCTTCAACCATCGCTTCGATCGCCGACAAGAATCGCCCCTTGTTCTCCAGGCACTCGGCAACCACAAGCGTGGAAAACCGACTGCAACGTTCGAATATTCGCTCTTGACAGGCATCCCGCCGCCCCGTCTTCGAATACTCCAAGATCAACTCATCAGTCAATGGCGGTATCGGCTCGCTGACCAGTCGCTCCGCCTCGGCTACCAGCGCGTGGTAACTAGGCCGTTTCGCAATGCTTTCCCACGTCGCCCGATCGCCTATGACAGGCCCCAGCCCCCGCGGCCGATCGCCAATCATGTTTTCCCAATACGCGATGCGATCCGCCGCAGGATCCCCAATCCGCGCGGCCGTCCCCTCGCCCGCAGCCATCGCCCCGCGATTCGATGCCGTTAGGCAGAGCATCATCGCAACCAGTACATGGATTAGTATTTTCCAAGCCGCCTTCCTCATTCGATCCTCACAGTCTCGCCCAAGAAACTCTTTCCCAGCCCGAACACGTCGGACTGGTGATTCAATGCGAACTCAAGTTAGCGGCGGCCCAGTAGCCGCCGTTTGAACCGGATATCTTAGCCACTTGTGCCGAAATTGGTTTCCTGTTTTCCGATAATTCACAACCTGTCGAGGGAGCATCGCTCGTATAACACCGAGCCTACATCGATGCGAAGCCACCCATTCCGTCCCCACTGGCGGGGTACTCGATCCCGAGAGTCCCATTATGCGTGCCGACATGAAGGTGTGCTTACAAAAGTGGAATATCCTGCTCAAGCGTCGGGCATTCGCCCTCGGTTTGCGCTCCTTCCGGCAATGGAAAAGCGATCTTCAGTGTAGCTCTAAGGTTTTCTAGGCAAGCAACTTACGTCGATATCAGGGCGGTCTCGAAGAAGCCGTGGTGTGGTTTGGCACAGGCATTGCTACCGTCTGCATGCATGGCGAATCACGAACACAGATTCGCTATTACTTCGCACGAAGGCGAAGTTTCGGACCAACCGAATGCCCCAAGAGCTTGGGCGGGTTAACCGCCTGGCCCGCCCAAGCTGGGGTATCTTCTAATCCTAATCCCGCGTGTAACCCCGAGCCAGAAGGATGCCCCAACGGCTTGGGCAAGATTCTCCGCCTTAAATCTGCCCAAGCCGGGGCGTCTCTGGTTGACGAAGTAAATGTTGAAGGTTGAGTGTTGAAGGTAGAAGGCCCAAGTTCCCCGGGGATTGCGCGGCGTTGGCGGTTCGCTTACAATGGAGGACTCACGGGCCTTCCCCCTTCAAACTTCGTCCCCCAGCCTTCCGCATGAAGCTCATCATCGCCATTATCCAGCCCAGCAAGTTGGAAGACGTCAAGAAAGCCCTCTCGGAAGTCGAGGTTGTGCGGCTTACGATCATGGATTGCCAAGGCTTTGGCCGCCAAAAGGGCCAGGCCGAGGTGCTTTTCAAACGGAGCGAATTCACCGTCAACCTGCTCCGCAAAGTGCAACTCATGATCGCCGTGAATGAAAGCTTCGTCGAGCCGACGATCAACGCAATCATCAAGGGCGGCCGCACAGGACCCACGGGCGAAATCGGCGATGGAAAAATCTTCGTCCTACCGCTCGAAGATTGCATCCGCATCCGCACCGGCGAACGCGGCGGCGAAGCCATTTAATCCACTATTCTCTCCTCAAGAACGGTACTTTCACCCCGCCGACTAATCGGCCAACCCACCACACGGACTCTTTGTCAGTTGTCAGTTGTCAGTTGTCAGTTCCTTCCTCTCCTCCGCAAGCACCTTCGCCAACCGGCGCAGGTGTCGTTCATCCGAGCTGAACTCGGCCGTCAAGAAAGTCTTCGCCAAGTCCCAGGCCACTTCTTGCCCGATCGTTCGACCACCCAGGCATAGAATGTTGACGTGATCGTCTTCGACGCCTTGCCGCGCCGAGAAGTGGTCGGTGATGAGCGCCGCCCGCGCGCCGACGACTTTGTTCGCGCATACCGTGGCACCCACGCCACTACCGCAAATGGCAAGGCCGCGATCGACCTTGCCCGCGGCCACCGCCCGCGCGAGCGGCAATACGTAGTCCGGGTAATCGTCGCTCGGCGCGAGTGTTTCCGCGCCGAAATCGATCACCTCATATCCGTCCTCAAGCAGTCGCTCCAACAGAACGACCTTCAACGAAAACCCGCCATGATCGGTTGCGATGCCAACTCGCATGTTAGCTCCTTATCATGTACTCATCTCGCTCCGCGAGAGGAGTACAAAAGTGCGTAGCAATATTGGGTTGTATTATGACAAGGCGGCCGGTCGGTCGGCTAGCACCGTGACGTTTGCTTGCGAAACTCGCCCTGCGGGGATCGCCGGGTCGGCGTCGAGCAGCTGCTGGAGCGGGCCGCACTTATCGGCACCCGTTACAACCCACAGAACCTGCCGAGCGCGATTCAAGATCGGATACGTGAGTGTGAGCCGCATTCGCCCTTGGTAGGGGCCGGCCACCGCGACATCGCGATCGACCACCGCGAGCGAGGCATCGCCCGGCACGAGTGACGCCGTGTGGCCATCGGCACCCAAGCCCAGATGCACAAGGTCGAGCACCGGCGGCGTGCCCGCCACCTCGGCCAGCGTTTGCGCGTAAGCCGCGGCGGCCGCGGCGAGGTCGGCGTTGTCCACGGGCATCGCATGAATGTTGTTGGCCGGTATCGGGGCGTGATCGAGCAAGCTCGCTTGCAAGTGCGTCAGGTTGCGATCGGCATCGCCCACTGGTGCCACTCGCTCATCCACTTGCGCCACATGCACCAGGTTCCAAGGCAACTCTTCGTTCGCCAACGCCCGCAGCATTTGCCACGGCGTGCGGCCACCACTCACCGCAAACACGAACCGGCCGCGCGCGGCAATCGCATCGCGCGCCGCCCCGGCAATCTGCCGGGTAGCGTGCGATGCCACCTCGTCCGGCGTTTCAAAGACTTCGATGTTCACGGGGTGAAAGTCGTTAGGCGTTAGGAAGGAGGTATAAGGCGCAAGGTGTAAGTCGTAAGGAAAAACAAATCGTGGGCATTAGCGGCGGCGACCACGCCGCATCTACCGCTATTACCGGCTGCCCACCTAATCCGCAATTCGCAATCCGCAATTCGCAATTCGCAATCCGCAATTCGCAATTCGTCATTCGTCATTTCACAACTCCGTAATCGCTCCATACGTTTCCGGCCGACGATCGCGGAAGAATTGCCACACGTTGCGCACTTCGCGTATGAGATCAAAATCCATGTCGGCCACCACGATGTCATCCTCATCGCGCTTCGTGCTCTGGGCGATGAACTGCCCGCGCGGGTCGACGAAGTAGCTCTGGCCATAAAACTCGCCGATTCGCCACGGCTCTTCCCACCCCGGCCGATTAATCGCCCCCACAAAATACTGGTTCGCCACCGCGTGTGCCGGCTGCTCGAGCTTCCACAGGTACTCGCTCAAACCCGCTACGGTGGCCGAGGGGTTGAACACAATCTCGGCCCCGCCGAGTCCGAGGCATCGCGCGCCATCGGGGAAGTGGCGATCGTAGCAAATGTAAACGCCCACCTTGCCGATTTTCGTATCGAACACGGGGTAGCCCAAGTTGCCCGGGCGGAAGTAGAACTTCTCCCAGAACCCCGGGTTGCAGTGCGGAATATGAATCTTGCGGAACTTGCCCAGGTACTCGCCCGTCGCATCGATGACGGCCGCCGAATTGTAATACACGCCCGGCAGGTCTTCCTCGTACATCGGAACGACCATCACCATCTTGTGCTTCTTCGCCAGCTCCATGAAGAGCTTGGTGGTCGGCCCTTCCGGAATCTTTTCCGTCAGGTTGTACCATTTGATCTCCTGCTCGGCGCAGAAGTACGGCCCGTAGAACAGCTCCTGCAGGCAAATCACCTCGACGCCCTGCTTGGCCGCCTGCTCGATGAGATCGACATGCTTGTCGATCATCGCCTGCTTGATCTTCTCCACCGGCGAAGTAGCCAGCTCGCACAACGTCGCCTGAATCAAACCACCACGAACAATTCGGGCCATGGGGGAACCTCTTTACCGATAAGACGAACATATCCTAATACGGACGCGTCCTGCACAGTATAGTTTAACCGCGAGCCAGCGGCGAGCGTCGTCGTCGTTTAAGCAGGAGCCAGCGGCGACTGAGTCGTACTGCTAACGTCACCCCGTCGCCGTTGGCTCCGGGTTAAACGAGCGGGGGCGAGCGTGAGTTGGGTCAGCGTTATCCGGTTGCGATTAGTGGTAGGTGACCCACCCACCTTTCGGCAGCCCGGCGAACGGCGATACAAACGGCCAACTCTGGCGCGGCTTGCCTTCTTTCTCAGGATTCGCTTCGACATACTCGATTGCCGCTTCGATCGCCACTTCCGCATCAAAGTACACCTTCCACTGTTTCGCGGCCCACGGCGATGGCGTCCTGCCGCGCACGACATGCGCCGCCAGCGGATGGAGCGACTCAGCAATCAGTTCCTTCGTGGCCTCGCCCTTCAGCAAGTTGCAAATCTGTTCAGCCTTATACGTGTGTCGGGCGACTACCAGGTGAACATGCTCTGGGAGAATCGAACAGGCCCAGATGGTGAGACCGCTCTTGCGGACGGCATTCGCAAAGCCCTTGCCCACGGCGCGAGCTTGCCCGCCGGTAAAGTGGACGGACGGAAATTTCAACGCAGTTTCCGCCGCCGTACGCCATGCCCGCCACTGCGCGACGTCTACTTCTCGCCGTTCCAGTGACTTCGTCGCAGAACCGAACCGAGCCAACTCCCACGACGCGACGAATTCCGACCAAGAGCCACGAGGATCGTTCGGCAACCAAAAGCCGTGCGTACCCCAAATCACGTGATAGGCGTGAATCATGACTCGAGCCCCGATCCTCAACACGCTCGTTTAACCGCGAGCCAACGGCGAGCAACTCCACCAGCCACGCGTGGACGAGCGCGTCGTTTAACCCGGAGCCAGCGGTGACGGGGAGAAGCAAGCACCGAGTTACCGTCGCCGTTGGCTCCGGGTTAAACAAACGCGAATTGCCAATATAGTTTAACCGCGAGCCAACGGCGAGCGTCAACAATGGTCACGCCAGGCCCGTCGCCGTTGGCTCCGGGTTAAACGAATGTGGTGAGACGGCCGACTCGCACAACGTCGCCTGAATCACACTACGGACCATTCGGGGTCTTAGCTGGATGCACTTTACTCGCATAATAGTTGCGTACGTACAGCCTGTTTGTCCGGCGACTAGCCGCCAGGGCGGAAACTGCTAATATAACAATTTGGAGACTACGAATTGGCGGTGGAAATGTACCTCAGACTGAGTCGGTAAAGGGGTCATGCAATGCCGGACACACCACTTAAGCGATCCAATCGCACTCTTGCTAAACAAGCTCCAGAAGACCAGTTTTCGTCTCGGACCTTTAGATCTCCGGCAAATGGTCGCGTTTACTTGGTGTTGCGGCATAAGCGACCCAGTGAACGTAGTTACTCGTACCATGTGCTTGAGAGTGTGGACGAACACAATTACCGCGAAGTCCAAACGGAGGCTTCGTCAAGGGTCTATTTGGGGGTCTCACCAGAGTCGGAGGGAAGCGATGTAGAATGGTGGGGCATCTGGCCAGAGCCGCGGTTTTAGTCGTTTGCAGAATAAAATTGGTTCGCGATAGAACTGACAATCATCCTATTCCTAATACAGCAACGATGTCCCTCAACTTTCGGAAGAGGTTCATATGGCCACTACCTTCGCCCCCGCGATCGAAGCCGTCCCCATTCTTTCCGGGGGGAAGTGGAGCGAGCTCAAATCGACATGCTCGAGCGAAATCTTCAACCCCTCCACCGGCAAAGTGATCGCCCGCGTGCCGTTTGCCACGGCCGAGGAGACTGGCCAGGTTGTCGACGCCGCGGCGGCCGCGCTGCCGGCTTGGGCTGAGACGCCGGTGGTTGAGCGGGCTCGGCTTATGTTCCGCTTCCGCGCACTCTTGGAACAGCACTTCGAGGAATTGGCCGCGCTCGTTACGCGCGAGCATGGCAAGACGCTGGCGGAAGCGCGGGCCGAGGTGAATCGTGGCATCGAAGTCGTCGAGTATGCCTGCGGCATCCCCAGCCTCATCACGGGCGAAGTATTGCCGAACATTGCGGCCGATGTGGATGCCGAGGCCGTGCGGCATCCGGTGGGCGTGTGCGTCGGCATCACGCCGTACAACTTTCCGTTCATGGTGCCGCTATGGATGTTCCCGATCGCACTCACTTGCGGTAATACGTTCGTGTTGAAACCTTCGGAGAAGGTGCCACTCTCCGCGATCCGCACGGCCGAGTTGCTGGTGGAAGCGGGCGTGCCCGCGGGCGTGTTCAACGTGGTGCATGGCGACCGCGAGTGCGTCGATGCGCTGTTGGATCATCCCAAAGTGGCCGCCGTTTCGTTTGTTGGTTCCACGGCCATTGCCAAGTACATTTATGAGCGTGGCACGGCAGCGGGCAAGCGGGTGCAATCGGCCGGTGGGGCCAAAAACCATCTTGTCGTGATGCCCGATGCCGACATGGATCAAACGGTGAAGCAATTGGCCGCGAGCGCCTACGGCTGTGCGGGCCAACGGTGCATGGCGGGCAGTGTGGCGGTTGCGGTGGGCAAGGCGGGCGACCCGGTGGTGGAAGGGCTGGTCGAGTACGCGGGCAAGTTTCGCGTTGGGCCGACCGATGGCAACGAGGAGGTCGACATGGGTCCCGTGATCCGCGCCGAGCATCGCGACAAAGTCGCCAGTTATTTGGACGTTGCCAAAAGCGACGGCGCGAATATCGCGCTCGATGGCCGGCGTGATTTCCAGTCGGAGGGGTTTCTGTTGGGGCCGTGTGTTGTCGATCGCGTAACGCCGAGTATGCGGGTGTGGAAGGAAGAAATCTTTGGCCCGGTGCTTTCGGTCGTGCGGGTGGCTGACTTGGACGAGGCGATTGCCGTGGGCGACCAGTGCGAATACGGCAACGGAGCCGTGATCTTCACACGCAGCGGCTACGCGGCCCGGCAGTTCAAACGACATTTCAACGCGGGTATGATCGGCATCAACGTGGGCGTGCCGGCGCCGATGGCGTGGTTCCCGTTCACCGGCTGGAACCGCTCGTTCTTCGGCGACCTGCACATCCAGGGCACCGAAAGCATTCAGTTCTACACCCGCCAAAAAGTAACTCTCACCCGCTGGCCCAAGGCCGATGATTCGCACCTCGACCCGGTGTGGCGGCAGAGCCGTTCTTGAAGCGAAAGGGTCTCTCGCAGAGACGCGGAGACGCAGAGGAAGATTGTCGAAGTATCAGCTAAATTCTCTACGCACGGGGTGTAGCTGGCCGTAGATAGAATTGCATGAATGCCTCTTACTACATTTTACAAACTATCTGCTTTCGTCTGCATAGAGCACGGGCTGTTAAACACCATCAAGTTCTGTATCCACTACTCCGCGTCTCTGCGTCTCTGCGAGAGACAAATCACGCATGAAACTTGCCTTCAGTTCCAACGCCTATCTGCGATACTCGATTGAAGAGACTATCGCGCGAATCGCCGGTTTGGGTTACACCGGTATCGAGTTGTTGGCCGACGCGCCACATGCCTGGCCGGCGGGATTGCTTCCGAAACAGAAGGAAGCCATTCGCAAGGCACTCGATCAACACAAGCTTAGCATCTCGAACATTAATGCGTTTATGATGAACGCGGTGGCCGATCCTCGGCAACCGTATTGGCACCCGAGTTGGATCGAGCCCGACCCGCATTACCGCGCGATCCGCCGCGAGCATACGAAGCGGGCCGTGCAGTTGGCCCACGAGTTGGGTGCGCCTCACATCACGACCGAACCCGGCGGCCCACTCGCGCCCGGCCAATCTTGGGCCAGCGCTGCGGCGGTCTTCTACGATGAACTCATGCCCTGCATTGAAGTGGCGGAGAAGCTCGATGTGCCGATACTCATCGAACCTGAGCCGGACCTGCTGATCGAAAAGTTCGACCAATACCTCGAGTTCGTCAGCCGGATCGATTCGCCGCTCGTCGGCCTCAACTTCGATGTCGGTCATGCCTACTGCGTGGGCGAAGACCCGCAACATTGGATCGCGAAGATGGCTCCGCACACCAGGCATTACCATTTTGAAGACATCGCAGCCACTCGCGTCCACCAGCACCTGGTGCCCGGCCGCGGGGCGATTGATTTTGCCGCGACGCTGGCCGAAATCGGCAAGACGGGTTACGATGGTTGGCTTACGGTCGAGTTGTACCCATACCTGAACGATCCCGATGCCGCGGCGAAAGAAGCCAAGACGTATTGTGACAAGGCACTGGCGACAAAAAGGGGTCAAGACTCTTTTTTCGCACATAAAGAGTTCTGACCCCTTTTTCTTCGTATGACTGCTTGGCTGAAACTGCTGCGATTGCCGAATGTGTTTACAGCGGTGGCCGATGTGGTGATGGGGTACGTAGTTTCGCGCGGCGAGTTGCAGCCCGCGTTGCATGTTGCGATGCTCGTTGGCACGTCGTGTTTGCTGTACTTGAGCGGCATGGTTCTCAATGATGTGTTCGATGCGGCGGTCGATGCGGTCGAGCAGCCGCATCGGCCGATTCCATCGGGGCGGATATCGAGTGAAGCGGCGGCTTCTGTTGGCTGGGTTTTATGGTGTGCCGGCATCGCGTTCGGGTGGGCGACGACGGTTGTGGCAAACGATTGGCGGCCGGGCCTTGTCGCTTCCGTGTTGGCGCTGCTCATCATGCTTTACAACGGCGGGCTTAAATCCACGCGGCTTGGGCCGCTCGTCATGGGTGAATGCCGATTCATGAACGTGCTGTTGGGCATGAGCCTATCGCTATTTTTGTGGGGTAAGGCCGAGTTGCTAATCGCGGCCGGCGTGGGGGTGTACGTTTTGGGCGTCACGATCTTCGCGGCCACCGATGCAATGGTTAGCCGGCGCTCGCGGTTGGGTGCCGGGTTGGCCGTGTTGCTTGGTGGCATGGGCCTGTTGGCTGCCGTGCCGTGGTTATCGGGCGATCGCCCGCCGCTGGAACTTACCAAGACCAGTTGGTACTTCCTGTGGGGGGCATTGGCGACGATTACGCTTCACCGGTGTTGGCAAGCGATCCGGGAGCCTTCCTCCCCGTGTGTACAGCGGGCGGTGCGGCATTGTGTGCAATCGATCATCGCGGTCGACGCGGCCGTGTGCGTGGGCTATGCTGAGCCGATGTGGGCGTTTGCGGTACTCGGTTTGTTTATTCCTACGTTGGTGCTGACGATATGGCTTAGGGCGACGTGACGGGCGCGCGGGGGCGCTAAGCCGCAAGCGGTGGGGCTGCGAGGGGGGCGATGGGTATTGGTGGTAGATTCGGCCTGGCGGCCGACGCTAATGGGGTTTTTGCGTTATGAGTTGCAGCATGAAACTCCTTTCCTAACGACTAACGACTAACGACTAACGACTAATTCCTAACGACCAACGGCTTTCTGAAAAAAATGCCGGGCCCGGAGAGGCGGGACACTTGGTTAGAGCTGGCGCGCATGATCCGCGCGGAGGCGGATGGCAAC